>JADGBO010000038.1 GCA_015231465.1 Desulfamplus sp. | reverse complement strand
CAAAAGCGGAACGTAAAACATTTTTAAGGAGCGTGCAGAAATGACCCTTCCAGAGTGCAAAAAGATACTTAAAATAGACGGGAAATCATATACGATATGCAATATTTCCACATTTGAGGAAAAAAGTATTGCAGATATCCGGAGGCTTCCCTTTTCCATCAGAATACTGCTTGAAAACCTGATGCGGCATCTGGATGGAGACATTGTCAAAGGGCAGGACGTGGTTAACGTCCTTAACTGGGGAACTGTTCATGGCGGAGATTCGGTAATGATTCCCTTCCACCCCGGGCGGGTGCTGATGCAGGATTTTACAGGTGTGCCTGCTGTGGTTGACCTTGCAGCCATGCGGGATGCTATTGTTGAGGCCGGCGGGAATCCTGAGAGGATAAATCCCCTGGTGCCGGTGGATCTTGTGGTGGATCATTCGGTTCAGGTTGACTGGCAGGGAAGGGAGGATGCCGCATCCCTCAATGTTGCCAGGGAGTATGAGAGAAACATGGAGAGGTACAGCCTTTTAAAATGGGCCCAGAAAAGTTTTGACAACTTTCGTGTGGTTCCCCCGGGTTCCGGGATATGCCATCAGGTTAATCTGGAGTATCTTGCCGAGGTGGTCACCTGCCGGGCCGGTGACGATTTTCCGGCAGCTTTTCCAGATACCCTGGTGGGCACAGATTCCCATACCACCATGATAAACGCCCTTGGGGTACTCGGCTGGGGCGTGGGAGGAATTGAGGCCGAGGCCGTGATGCTGGGTCAGCCCTACTTCATGACCCTTCCCGAGGTCATAGGGGTGCATCTCCACGGAGATGTTGCCCCCGGGGTTACGGCAACGGACATGGTACTCCATATAACCCATATCCTCAGAAAAGAGCGTGTGGTGGAAAAATTTGTGGAGTTTACAGGTCCCGGCATCAAGAAACTCTCCCTGACCGATCGGGCCACAATCTCCAACATGGCCCCTGAATACGGTGCCACCATTGGTTTTTTTCCGGTGGATGACAATACCATAGACTATCTCACCATGACCGGAAGAGGGAAGACTGCCAAAAGAGTCGAGGCCTACTGCCGGCAATGCTCCCTCTTTGCCCGGGGGGATGAGACCATTGAGTTCACACGGTTGGTGCATATCGACCTCTCGGAAATCAGGCCCTGTGTTGCCGGTCCCTATCGACCCCAGGACAGAATTTTTCTTGGGGATGTCAAGGATTCATTTATAAAGGAGTTCAATGCCCCTGCCGGTACGGATGCCCTTTCTTCTCCCCCGGGCGTGAGCATAAAGGACCATCTTACTGATCAAGGGGCAGAGATAACAAATGGTGCCGTTGCCATTGCCGCTATTACATCCTGCACCAACACCTCCAACCCCAGTGTTATGCTCGGTGCCGGCCTTGTGGCCAAAAAAGCTGTGGAAAAGGGGCTCACGGTTCCATTTTATGTAAAAACCTCCCTCTCTCCAGGATCAAAGGTGGTCCTTGACTATCTTGGGGAAGCGGGTCTCATGCCTGCTCTTGAGGCCCTGGGATTTCATGCCGCAGGATTTGGATGCATGACGTGCATAGGAAACAGCGGCCCCCTTCTTCCATGTATGGAGAGTGCCGTATCCGACCATGGCATAGTCGCGGCATCGGTGCTTTCCGGTAACCGTAATTTCGAGGCAAGGATACACCAGAAAGTCAGGGCAAATTATCTCATGTCTCCCATGCTGGTTGTGGCCTATGCCCTTGCCGGACGGGTGGACATCAATTTTGAATCGGAACCCCTGGGATACTCCCCATCGGGAGAGCCTGTTCTCCTTGGGGATATATGGCCTTCCAATGATGAGATTGAAGATATGGTCTCAAGGCATGTCAAGCAGGAATTTTTCATTGACCAGTATGCCGGGATCTTTGACGGAGACAGCCTGTGGCAGAGTCTTGGTGTGAACCAGGGTAAAACCTTTGACTGGCAGGATAATTCCCTTTACATAAGAAGACCGCCTTTTTTTGAGGAGTTCTCCAAAAATTTCAAGAATCCTTCTGATATAGAGGATGCCAGGGTGCTTCTTATGCTGGGGGACTCCATAACAACGGATCACATCTCTCCGGCGGGTGCCATACCTGAATCCTATCCGGCCGGAAAGTATCTTCAAGGCAGCGGAGTGGCCAGGGAAGAGTTCAACTCCTATGGATCAAGAAGGGGCAACCACGAAGTAATGATGCGGGGAACCTTTGGAAATATAAGGATCAGGAATGCCCTTGTCAGCGACCAGGGCAGTTTTACCCTTAAACTTCCTGAAAGGGTTCAAAGCCACGTCTTTGACGCTGCCGTATCCTATGGAGACTCGTCGGTTCCATTGATTGTGCTGGGGGGCAGTGAGTATGGAACGGGCTCTTCCCGGGACTGGGCGGCCAAAGGCACTTCCCTTCTCGGCATAAAGGCCGTCATTGCACGATCCTTTGAGCGTATCCACAGAAGCAATCTTGTGGGAATGGGGGTGCTTCCCCTGGTCTTCCGGGACGGGGAAGATGCCGTCTCCCTTGGTCTTACCGGCATGGAGACTTTTACCATAAAGGGTATATCCGGCATGGAACCAGGGTCCAGACTTAGGGTAACGGCCACCGGAGATGACGGAAAAATTGTAGAGTTTGAAGTTCTTTCAAGGCTGGATAACAGCGTGGATATGGAATACTTTAGAAATGGAGGAATTCTCTCATATGTCCTGCGTCAGATGATTGAGCCATGATTTGTCCTGACATATTTTAGGAATTGTCGTCTGCATCAACTATAGACTTCCAGAAAAATATTTTAGCAAATCAATTCTTAAGGGCAGCCGCAAGCAAGGGGCAGCCGCAAGCAAGGGGCAGCCGCAAGGGACTGCCCCTACAGTATTGTTGCCAATTTCATTATCTGGAAAACTATATATTTTAAACTTATAGCATTCCAGATAATGAAATTTCCCGAAGGAATCGTAGGGGCACGGCGTGCCGTGCCCTTGAAATCTGGAAATCTATAGAAGGAAATTCATTGCTGCATTTTTAATTGATAAATTAAGGGAGAAATGCCATGTGCGGAGTTGTATGCTACCTCGGCAGCGACCCGGATGTAATTGCCCGTATTGTCACAGGAATGTCTGCAATCATCTACCGTGCCCCGGACAGTACCGGAATAGGTACCTTTGGAAACATGTCCGAACCCATGGTGATGCGAAAATGCCTCGGTTCCGTTGCCAATATGATTCCGGTACTCATGGAGATGCCCTGCCATGGCGGAACCGATTTTTTTTTAAAGGAGCTTCTCCAGGACTCCTCCAATATCCCCCTTGAAGAGATGCAGAAAAAGTTGATTCGGTTTGAGAATCTCCGGACAGATATTGCCGATGCTGTCAGTGAGGGCTCCATATCCCGGCCAACCCATTACGATATATTCACAAAGGAGGGCCGGAATAGCAATCTTCTGGTTCCAGGATTTCCCGGCAGACCTGGACCCCTGCCGGAAATAAGTATCCGCTCAAGAAACGATTTCCGGCGACTCATCGAAACCCTTCTCCTCAATCACAACTGCTCACCTGTGGCCATTAAGTCCCTTTTGCGTCAGGAGCTGGAAAAGAGGGTTCAGCGTCTCATGGTCTCCTCAAGTAAATCCTCCCCGGAGAGCAGGCCATCCTCTACAGTGCCCCGGGCCGATATTTACAATGCATTTGATTTTCTTTTCCTTAAGACCTTTGAGGAGCTTCGTCCAGTAAAGGAGATGAGAAGGGATCTTACCCGGGTTTACCTCAATCCCCATGCCAAAAAGATACTGTGGAAGGTGATCTCCTCCATGACCATCAAAATTCCGGATGATTTTGATAATGATGCCGTAAGCTTTCTCTTCCGGGCCATTGATGCGTCCATTATCTCGGCTGTTCCATACACCCCCGGTCTTATCTCCTCCATTCAGGCTGTGTTCGATGAATATCCCCTTCAGAAGAACGGCAGAAAAAAGATGGATTGGTTCACCCTCTATCGGGCGGAACATTCCCTTAATCTCTATGGCATGGCCGCCGCCGCCGCATTGGAGTGGTTCTGCATAAACCGCTTGACACCCGATTGCAAGGGTTTTACTCCCATGACACCTGATTGCAGGGGTTTTACTCCCATGACACCCGATTGCAAGGGTCTTAGTCCAATAACACCCGATTTAAAGGGTTTGAAAAACAGCGGTACCCTTTCCCGGGGATTCCTCCCCCGTCTCATTGATTACATGTCCAGGCCCGTGATCGCCCACGGCAGATGGGCCCTGCAATCTTCAGTGACGGTTACAAACGCCCATCCATTTACGGATTCTGAGGGCAAAAGAAGCATTGTCCTCAACGGCCAGTTTTCCGGTGATGTGGAGGATGAAATGAGAAGATTCCTGTCCCATGTGGCCGGATACTCTTTCATGTCTGAAAATTCCGCCGAATATATGGCCCTGTTCTGGGGATACTACCATGAATCCATGCTCCTTGAAAAAAAGCGTTTCCAGGAGGTAAAGCAGCAGGTGGAGATGGGGTTGGAAATCTACGGCTCCGGAAACAACACGGTGAATTACCGAATACTCAACAGGCTTAAAGATAAAACAGTTGAAGAGATTGATGCCCTGGCATTTATAACGGCCGCAAGGCTCTTTACCAGGAAAGGGGGACAGATTGCCGTTGCCGGCATAAGCATGGCCTCTCCGGGGACCCTTTTTGCCGCAGCGAGCAACAGACCCCTTTTTTTGGTGAAAAGGCCGGACAAGGAAGCATATATGGCTGTCTCGGATATCAATGCCGCCCTGGGACTCTTTTCCCAGCGGGAGATACTCAAGGTCACAAGGGAGTATGATGCCCTGGTTGCAAGGAGGGACAGAAAGCTCTCCGAACTTGGCATATCCGAGAATTGGAAATCCGAATGGGACGCACTTATAAAAGAGTTCGGCAGCAATGTGGAAAAGGTACTCTCAAAGCTCCAGGTGATCATGTACACCCTGGAGGGTAGGGATCTCTTTGCAAGGATAGAGACCGGCCTGCCTGGGGATGATTTCTGCCCAAGGATTCTGACCATCACCGATTTTGACGGAAATGTTGTCCACGACATCGTTCCCGAGAGGATAAGCCTTACCCCGCCCCATGTTCATAAGGATATTAACTCATCGTTTTTTGAGTCTCACATGAAGCAGATACCGGACCTTCTCAACGAAATATGCAACGCTGTTTTCGAAGGAAAAGATGTCATCACTCCCATTCACATAAACAAAAGGCTCCTGGTGCGGAAATTTGGAAACAAACTGGGGGGACTTAAGCGAATTATCCTGACAGGAATGGGAACGTCCCACCACACATGCCTCTTTGCAGCACCCCTTTTGAGAAAACTGATGCCAGGTATTCAGGTTATATGCATAAAACCTGTGGAGCTTATTCATCTGCCAAGACAGATATTTCCCGATCAGGATATTGTTCTCATGCTTAGCTGGAGTGCCACAACGGCAGAGATGGTTGACTGTGCAAAAAAACTCCATGCAATGGGAGCGGTATGTGTGGGAATAACCGAAAAAACCGTTGGTGATCTTGCACTTGTAACACGCAAAAGCGGTGGTACCGTCCATGCCATGAGCGGAGAAGAGGTGACGGTGCCTGCCGTGAAAAGCACATTCTGCATGCTTATGACCACCCAGGTTTTTGCCCTTTGGTTCAAATGGAATCTCCTCGGGGAGCATGAGGGTCATGCTCTATCGGCCGAGATGAGGCAGATACCCCAGGTGATCAGGAATCTCCTGGGGGACCATGCCCTGAAATCCAGGTTGGAGACCCTGGCCTTTGACCTTGCTGCCAGGGAGAGCATACTTATAGTCGATGATCTGACAGGCACCGGAACAGGTCTTGAAGCTGCCTTGAAAATAGAGGAGATGACCTGGTTTTTCAAAGGCAGATGCGTTGACTACTTAGAGCTGCCCCTGGGACTCATAAAGAGTATGGACTCCAACAACCTGATTATTGTAAATGCTACAAGCAGATCAAGACGTTTCCATGCCCTCGGGGCAATGCTTCATCTCCACCAGGCCGGAATCCATTTCATTGCCGTAGCCTTTGGGGACGGAGATATGGAGGAGATAAATCATCTAACCGATGAGGTTATTCGCCTTCCCAGGCTGGCGGACTGTTTTCAGCCCTTTGCAGACCTTGTCCTCTACTACTGGTTTGCCTTCTTTTCAGGAAGGGCCAGGGGCCGGATAGATGATGATTATCCCAGAAACCGTGCCAAATCAGTTACCACATCCCGATCAGCACCTGCCTTTGAATTTGCTCCGAGAAGCGAGCTGTTCAACATTGCCCATCGTGAATCCCTTTTTCCCCAATCCCTGCCGGAATCTTTACCTCTTCCTTTAAATGAGAAGAGCATTTGGGAGACCCGGAATTTTTTGCCGGAAACCATATCCTTTTTCAGGCATCTCAGGCAGATTGCCCGGGCACTTGAATCCCGGGACCCCCTTTCCATGGTCATCAAAGGCCCATTCCATCATTTGGAAACCATTGCAAAAATCCTCTTTGACCCGGAAGGGGAGGGCGATGCCGGGATATTTTTCCATACCCGGGACAGTGTCTCCCTTGGGGCAGTGGAGCAGGTAATAATTGGCCTTGGCCGTTTTTTTCCATGCACCATGAGATGGGTACAAAGGGGAGAAAATATGCAAGGCCTTCCGCCTGGAAGTCTCAATATTTTTGTCTCATCCGCCATAGATGGAGAGTATCCTCCCTCATGGTTTGAAAGGGATGACCTTAAAAAGGTCTGGTTCCTGCCTGGTTCTGCATCTTCCCTTCAAGATTTCATGCCGGGATTCCAATACCATTTTGCCAGGGAGTTCAAGTATGTTGACCACTGTCTAATCTACTCATCCCTGATGCTCTTTCTCCTCGGGATTTGGTCATTTAAAGATACCTGGGATCAGGGTATCGGAAATAAGGATACCTGGGATCAGGGTATCCGAAATAAGGATAACGGGGATCAGGGTACCGTAAATAAGGATAGCTGGGATCAGGGTACCGTAAATAAGGATAACGGGGATCAGGGTACCGTAAATAAGGATACCTGGGATCAGGGTATCCGAAATAAGGATAACGGGGATCAGGGTACCGTAAATAAGGATAACGGGGATCAGGGTACCGTAAATAAGGATAACGGGGATGCATATCTCGTTCTAAAACACTTCAGGCGAAGCTCGGATGTGATAGCCAACATGCTGGGCCATGAAGGTTTCCTGGAGAATATAGAGGATTCTGTACGGAGCAATCTTGATTACTCAAGCCTGATTTATCTCTGTCCCCCCAACGGCAGCGGCAGATCATTTGTTTCCCACTTTGATCGTAAGGGAGGCAGTTTTGCCCGGTGGGAATCCTTTGGAAGCAGTGCCCACGGCCCCCTTGTCACGGTGGACAGTGATGTGGAGTCCAAGTTTGTCGCACTTGAGTCAAGGAGAGCCATGGTGAAAAGATACGGAGAGGAGCAGGTTTCAGAATGGGAAACGAGATATCTCCGGGGAGTTCCGGTGGACAGGTTCCAGGGAACTATTCCTGATGACAATCCCCACATTACAGATGCTCCCTTCTTCTATGAAGAGGGGTGGTACCTGCCGGTTTTGAAACCCGATTATGACACATCCCAGGATAACCTTGTCATTCTTGATGCCGGCGATGAACTCTTTTTCAACCAGGCCATTGATGATCTCACCGTATTCGGCTGCCGCCATGCCAGGATGATTCTGATAAGCCAGGAGTATTTTTTGAACAACCCCGAAAAGAAGGCCCTCCAGGCCTTTCCCCTTTCAGGGGTGATACTCGTTCCGTCCATGGAGGGGGAGGATCGGCCGGTGCCTCTGTCGGACTCCCATCTCCCCTTTGCCAATGCACTTATAGGGGCGGTCATATCAGACATAATGGCACACTGAAACGACCCATCATGGACAATCCGGCCTTGATCATGGTTTCGGCCAATTATGTAGGGGCGATATGGACAATCCGCCCTTGATCATGGTTTGGTCCAATTCGTAGGGGCGATGTCATCGCCCTTCTGAAGGGCGAACACAAGGTTCGCCCCTACCATCTCCTTATCAATCCTTAAATACAAGTTTCCCTCCGAGATGGCCTGCCACACCTGCACATCCCAGCATCACGGCACTGGTGAATATGAAAAGCCAGTTGAAAGATGAAGAGAGAACATCCGGGTCTATAATGAACCATATAACATTGAATAGACATAGAGCGGTGGTGACAAGGGCCGCAACAATCTTTATCTGAAACAGTGATGTTGATGCTCGGTTATATTTTTTTATCCACTCGACATATCCTGCAAAAAGAACAAAGGGGAGTGTGAGCATGACAAAAAAGAGATTGAAGAAACCTGCTTTGCCCAGGATGCCATCCCCAAACATGATGGAGAGTATGAAAAGCACAAAGGCCACCGGCAGCACACCATTGGGAAAGTGTACCGATATGGGGTGGGCATGGTGTTTGACAATAATATCCTGAAAGGAATGGTAGAGCTTTGCCGGCAGGCTTTTGTTTGCCTCGGCCGCAGTTTTGTATTCAGCGATCTTCTGTTCAAGTTCCTTGATCCTTGCAGCTTTGTCCTCTCCAGGCGACGGCTCCACAAGGACAAATTTGGATGCCGGAGCTTTACATATGGGACACCTGTCAGGCGGCGTGTCACCCTCATGAACATATTTGCAAATAAGACATTTCCACTTTTTCATAAATAACATCGGCAAAGACCCAATCCAAATTGACGGGGTTTAAAATTGCCTCCTCCTTTAGAATTTAAATGGTTTAAATCTCTATGTTTGGGGCAATCTGTCCCAAACATCAAAAACCTCAAATCAGCGGTACAGTTTTTCGCGTCCACTGAATTTTGTTGGTAGTCCCACCTCATTTCAATATTTTTACATATGCGTAATCAAGAATTTTTTCATCTAATGTCAACAATGGGCAATTATGAATTCGTGCGGTTGCTACTATGATTTGATCAGCCGGATCACGATGAAACAAACCTGGAAGTTGAGTTGATTCTACTGCGATACGAGGAGAAAATTCAATTAATTGAAGTCCTGGATAAATTAGTGCCTGTTCTATCCAGTCAAAAACATCCATGTCAAATATGAGTCGTTTGAGTTCCACTAATTTGGCAACTTCCCAGCAAGATATCATACTCACGCCTAAACCTTCAGGTTCATTTTCATAAATTTTTTCACGGATACTCTCCGGTAATTGATTTTCATCAAGTATCCACTTGACCCAAATATGAGTGTCGAGAATGATCATTTTAGTGCTTCCCAGTCAACAAGGGCAACGGGATCAGTTGGATCAATATACGTAAATGGAATACCTCTTAAAGGATAAGGATTCTGCTTTTTATCTATTGTATTTTGAGATAGTGAGCTTAACAAAGCGGTTTCTCGAAAAATGCGGATTATCTGCAAAAGATTTGGTAAATACTCCTGGGGAATGGATTTGATTTCCTCAAGCATATCTTTTTGATAAATTTTAGCCTGTTTAGTCATTTTGGGGTCCTTTTTGCTATATCAAAAAAAGTAGTACTCAACAGGTAGTGATTTTCACCAGAGCAAGCGGAGAGTATCCAAGTCATAGCTATTCCGCCATCACTACATGTTATGGACTACCCAAAAAAATAAGTTAAGTTTTAATTTGTAATGTGTTTCCTCATTTTTGTTGACTATGGTGTAAAACTTGAGGCTGTGTGTTCAGGGCAAATAATTATTTGCCCTGACTGATAAATTTATAAAAATGGCCTAAAACCCCTATCCCTGGTAGGATAGGGGTAGTTAATTAACTTCATCTATCTTTCATCAAAGGGAACAAAAACACACTCATCCGGGCCGCAGTACTCTCCTATATAGGATGCCCCTGGTCTGTAAAGAGCCGGTTTTGGAGCTGCCAGGGCAAACTGCTCCTCAATTACATGGGCGGCCCATCCGCAAACCCTTGAGACTGCAAAGACCGGAGAAAACAGATCCATGGGAATCCCCATGGCATAAAAAAGGGATGCACTGTAAAAATCTACATTTACAAAGATATCCATTTTTTTCCGGGCCTTGAATGCTTGTTTTGCCCTTTTTTCAACCTCGGAAGAGAGTTCATACCATTTTGTGTCACCTGTTATTTTTCCCACCCTCTCCGACATTGGAGCAAGGATGAGGGCCCTGGGATCGTCAACCTGGTAAACGGCATGGCCAAGCCCCATGATAAGGCCCCCGGATTCCAGTCTCTTTTCAATGTATTCATCAATCATATCAGAAGAGCCGATCTCCTTTAGCATCTCCATGACACGCACATTGGCCCCGCCGTGCAGCTCCCCGGAAAGGGAGCCTATGGCCGCAGATATGGCAGCATATATATGTGCCCTGGTGGATGCCACCTGTCTTGCTGTAAATGTGGAAGCATTGAAGGAGTGTTCCGCATGGAGTATCAGTGCGGTATCAAAGAAGTTCACCATTTCGGGAAGAGGATCCCGGCCTTTGAGCATATAGAGAAAATTTCCAGCATGGCCCAGGTCATCCCTGGGCATCACCGGATCCTTTCCGTTTCGTATCCTCTCCCACGCCGTTGTTATGGAACATAGGCCGGCAATTATGTTGACGGCACTTTTCATGGAAGATTCAAGCTCTCTCTCTTTGATGTGAGCATCCCCATGTGCAAGCAGGGGAACCATGGCCTGGAGAACATCCATGGGCGGGGTATCCCGGGGAAGGGCTTCCATGGCGGCAAATATCTCCCGGGGTAGTTTTCGTTTTTCATTTAACTCTGCCCTTAGTTCAGCCAGCTCATCCTTTTGGGGAAGTCTTTCCCGGAGAAGCAGGAATATGATCTCTTCATAGCTGCTTTTTTGGGCCAGGTCGGCAACAAGATAGCCTCGGTAGATAAGCTTTCCCAATTTTCCATTGACATCGCTTATGCGTGTGCTTGCCACCGAGGCCCCCCTCAGACCTGTATCCAGTATGGGTGTGCATTCGTTCATAAATGGCTCCTCATTATTTAGTTAATGAACACAAAATAACTTTCGATTGCGGCAGATGAACTACTGTTGCGATAAGGGCAGATTATTTGGCACCATTACTAAAGAATTTTTTCCACCGGCCTTCTTTCGGGAACGTAACAGGCCTCTCGCTTTCCCTCGTTGAGTTCACTGGATACGTAAAGACCGCAAAAACATGAACCAAACTCGTCCATATCAGCATCACGGTATTCACATGGGCAGTTTATATCCCTGTCCCACTCCCTGTCGCCGGATGCCAGGCGGCAGGGGCAGGCCATGTATCCATATCTCTCTTTGTTGTTGATAAGAGAATCAAGGAGTTCGAGAACAAGATCCTTGTCCCTGTTAAAAAAATATCCTTTAGGTTCCTGTATTTTTCTTAGATTTTCATATAATGTTTCGGCGTTCATTTTTCAAGTCCCAGTGCCTCTTTTATCTGATCTTCCTGGAAACCCACAATAACCTTGTCGTTGATGATCAGGGTGGGGAAGGAACATCGGGGATTTATCTTTTTTATATCGGCAATAGTGTTTTTTCTTTCATCTCCTGTAAGGACATCAACATCCACACAGGTAAATTGCACGTTACACCTGTCAAGAAATTTTTTGGCTGCCTTGCAGTGGCTGCATGTACTCAGTGCATATATATGTGTATATTTATCATTATCAGTCATGGCTATTACTCTTCCTTTAGTTTGCAGTCCTTATCCCATTCGGGACATGCCTCTTCCATGGGAATTTCATATTTCATAATACATTCACTGCACTCCATCTCGACATTGGGAAGATCACCGTATCGTTTTTGTATCTCATCCTTTGATAGATGGGATACGGCACTGCATCCGCACTGGGGACATGATGTTTTGAGTCTGTATTTTTTTGTCATTTCTGCCTCCTTAAAATAATTCGGTTAAATATCTTATTGACAGCATAACTCTTCTACGGCAATAAAACATGGAAATATAGATTACTTCATGGCAATACTTATTGCTTCCCAGTAATCGACGGAAAGGATAACCCAACTTGCAATGTTTGAAAACCAAATTTATAAATCTTTTATTTTTTGCCGATGAATCTTTAATGTGAAAGTCGTCCGCAGGGGCGATTCATGAAAAACTATAGAGGGCAGCCACAGGGGACTGCCCCTACAATTATGATTGCCAATTCCATTATCTGGAAAACTATAGTAATGCTTATTTTTACTTGCAAACAGCATTAATTTGGGTTCTTATAACGGACATGACGGCTCACCGCCACAATTAAAGAATGAAAATCCCGGGAGCCTTAAAATATGGGGACTTTTATATAACGGTCATGGCGGCCCACCGCCACAATCGAAGCATGAAAGTAGGGGCGTATTGCAATACGCCCTTACTTAAAATATGAGGACTTTCATATAAAAACGACCATGCCCTGGCGGGCACAACGAAACATGAATGTTGAATTCTGACGGCTGAATTCCGACGGCTGACGGCTTTCATAAAAAAAATCAGGGGGAAGAAGATGAGAGTAGATATCACCATAAAAATTGGGGGGGAGGCAGGGCAGGGCATTCAGACCATAGGCACCCTGCTTGCGGAAGTTTGTCATTGTGCAGGTCTTTTTATATTTTCGGTGGATGATTTTGAGTCCAGAATCCGGGGGGGCCACAGCTTCAATCTTTTGAGAGTCAGCAATGAACCTCTTACGGCACCGGGGCATCTTCCTGATATTCTGGTGTCCATTGACCGTAAAACCATGGAGATGAATAGAGAGAGCATGCCCCCGGGCAGTATGGTCATTTTAAATTCCGATGAAGAGACCGGTTTCACGGATAATATACTTAAAATTCCCTTGAAAAGCCTTGCCAGGGAGGCCGGAGGAGCTATAACAGCCAATACCGTTGCCGCAGGAGCGGTGCTTTCCGTATTGGGGACACCTTTTGAAATGCTTGAAAATCTTCTTTTAAAACGTTTCAAAGCCAAGGGAGAGAAAATAGTTACACTCAATGTAAATGCGGCACGGAAAGGTTATGATGCCGCAGGAGACATTCGATATGCCAGGCAGTTTGACTGGAGCCTGGCGGAGAGCTCAGCCGTTGTAATCAACGGAGCAAGGGCTGCGGGCCTTGGTGCCCTTGCCTCGGACTGCCGTTTTTTCCCGTTTTATCCCATGAGTCCTGCCACCGGTGTGATTTCAAGTGTCATTCCCTATGCAGGAAAACTGCCCGTGGTAGTTGAACAGGCCGAAGACGAGATTGCCGCCGTCAACATGGCCATTGGAGCCTCCTTTGCAGGTGTCAGGGCCCTCACCTCCACCTCTGGAGGGGGTTTTTGTCTCATGACCGAAGGAATCGGCCTTGCAGCCATGACCGAAACACCCCTTGTCGTGGTAAATGCCCAGCGTCCAGGACCCGCCACCGGGCTTCCCACAAGAACGGCCCAGGCAGACCTGCTTTTTGCCGTCAATGCGTCCCAGGATGAATTTCCAAGATTTGTTTTTGCCCCGGGAACTCCTGCCGAGACATTCAAGCTTACAAGAAAAGCCTTTGATCTTGCATACAGGTATCAGGTTCCTGCCATTATACTGCTGGATCAGTTCCTGGCAACATCTCAGGTGACCCAGGAAAATGTCTTTACAGTCAATGTTACCAACGGCTCCCATGCAGGGTACTCCTCCGGAGCATCGGACACTGTTTCCGATGGCGACATGGAATCTCCAGGGGATTACAAAAGATTTGCAATTACCCCCAGCGGAATATCTCCCAGGGCTCTGCCGTGCAGGGGAGAGGCCATTGTGAGGGTCACGGGTAATGAACACGATGAAAAGGGCGGGATAAGTGAATCCGGCGAAAACAAGATGATCATGAATAAAAAGCGTCATGCCAAACTTGCATCCATGCTCCAGGAGATGTCGCCTCCTGGGGTACTTCATCCCGAAAGCAGATTCATGCTCACTGCCTGGGGCTCTTCCGGAGGAGTTATACTGGAGGCCTGTGCCATATTGAGGGCCCTGGGGGAGGATGTGGGGTGTATCCACTTTACGGATATATGGCCCCTGGACGGCCATGCTCTAAAATCCCTCCTGTCGGACAAAAAAGTCATAATGGTGGAGCAGAACGGAAGCTGTCAGATGGGCAGACTCATTGCCCAGGAGAGCGGAATTCAATATCATGCATCCATTCTGAAGGATGACGGCAGACCCCTTTATCCTGACTATGTTGTTAAGATGGCCCGGGAGATTTTTAAGCAATAAGTACTCATCAGTGACGAGTTGTTTTACCAAATGAAGCCATATAGTACTCATCAGTGACGAGTTGTTTTACCAAATGAAGCCATATAGTACTCATCAGTGGGGAGTTATTTTACCAAAACTGAATATGCCGCCATTTTTTAACGAAAAATATTGTTTAAAAGGATTTGACTTTGAGGGCATTGAGTTCATGGATATGCTGTGCCGCTTTGACCAGGGCGTTCTCATGACCGATGATCAGGGCATTATGATATTCTACAATGATGTCCAGGCGGCCATTGACAAACTTGATCCGGCCGATGTTCTTGGTAAAAAAATCACAGATGTCTATACATATAACAATGACTCCAGTACCTGCATGAGGGTATTGAAGCATGGCCGGCCCATAATCAACTATGCCCTCTCATACAGATCCGCAAAAGCGAACGTGGGGAACACCATCCACAGCGTATTTCCCCTGTTCAGGGATAAAAAGATCATCGGTACCATCTGTTTTGTGAAAGATTACAATATTCTGGAGCGGTCCATACCCTCTTTTCTATATCCGAGAAACAATGAACAGTTTGCAGAAGGGACAAGGTTTACCTTTGCCAGCATAATAGGCTCCGACCCCGTGTTCGTGGCCGCAGTCAAGACCGCGAGGATGGCAGGAAATTCACCTTCTCCGGTAATGCTCTATGGAGAGACCGGAACAGGCAAGGAGCTGTTTGCCCAGGCCATCCATAACTTCTATTATTCCAAACAGGAACAGTATATGGATATAAACTGTGCGGCCATCCCTGAAAATCTCATGGAGGGACTGCTTTTTGGAACATCCAAAGGAGCATATACCGGTGCCATTGACCGCCCCGGCCTTTTTGAGCAGGCAAATGGAGGGACAATTTTCTTAGATGAGATCAATTCCATGCCCCTGCCCCTTCAGGGCAAGCTTTTGCGAGTAATCCAGGAAAAAAAACTCAGGAGGGTGGGCTCGCTCAAGACAATTCATCTTGATGTGAAGATAATCAGCTCCCTGAACAGATCCCCAAGGGATATTGTACAGTCAGGAGATTTCAGGATGGACCTCTTCTATCGTCTCGCTGTAATCTATATAAAGATTCCGGCCCTGAGGGAGAGGAGACTGGACATTGAAGAACTGGGCCGCCATTTTCTCCAGAAATACAACAGCATCCTTGACCGGCAAGTCGATTATATAGCTCCGGAAGTGATTGATTTTTTCTGGGACTACTCCTGGCCCGGAAATGTAAGAGAGCTGGAGCATGTCATAGAGAGTGCCGTGAACATGACAGGCTCCGACGAAAAGGTACTGAAGCTGGAACACTGCTATTTTGCAGATATTCTCGGAAAAAAGGTTTCCGGAAATATCTGTTCCCAATCCCGGACATCCCGCCCCGACTCATTGGAATCATCCCAGCTAGACCCATTGGAATCATCCGAGCTAGGCTCATTGGAATCATCCGAGCCAGGCTCATTGGAATCATCCGAGCCAGGCTCATTGGAATCATCCGAGCTAAAGGAGCAGTCCAGCCACTGCCTGCTGCCTTCCGATGATATGGAAAAGCCTTTGAATTTTGCCCGGGAATTCCTTTCCGAGCCTGTGACCACACCCTTGGATCTGGTCCTGGAAAAGAGCCGGCTGGAACAAAACAGAATTATACATGCCCTCAAAACCACCCGGGGGAATGTGGCAAAAGCAGCTCGGCAACTTGGTATTTCAAGGCAGTTGCTGGGATACAAAATAAAAAAATATGGTCTTAGGCCCCACCTGCTCACCATTAAACTGGGTTCCATTGAAAACAGTTGAACTCCCTTGACATAAGGCCCATACAAGAAAGAATCACCGCTTTTAAAAAGTGTAATGTGAAAAATTAATTTTACAAAGCAAAACAATCCTCTCAAAAAACGCAAAGAACTGTTTGCTTTTTTACATCTGCTTTTTCTCCATCTATTCCAAAAGCCCATCTGCCGTGTATCTTTCATGGAATTTTGCCATGGCATAATTATTGATAGAATTTTTCAATCGGTTAACCAGGAAACATAAAAACCGTCAGTCTTGCAGATATCTAATTATGCTCCGCAACAGGCGATATCTGTCAATATCCCTCGGTCAAATCATGATTGACTGAAGAATTACCCCAAAATTTTACAAAATAACTTAAAACGGAGATTATTATGGAAAAATCAGGAAACATTGATCACGGTTTAATGTGGCCAGGTGTTATTGTAACAGGTGTCATTGGTTTACTGCTCTCCCTCTTTCCGGAGTCGGGAAAATCTACTGTGGATATGCTTTTTGGTATTTTGACCCACAATTTCAAATGGCTTTTTCTTATGTTCGGGCTGTTTTGTGTTGTATTTCTTGTCTGGCTTGCCTTTTCAAAATGGGGCAATGTCAAACTGGGGAGTCCCGAAGATCAACCCGAATTTTCGACCTATGCCTGGGCATCCATGATTTTCTGTGCCGGTATCGGCATTGCCATTGTTTACTGGGCATTTATTGAGCCGGTATATTATCTTAATTCCAGTATCCTACATGTGGATCCCGATACCCAGAAGGGACTCCTTGGAGAGCTGGCAGGCATGTACGGACAGTTCCACTGGGGAATCACTCCCTGGGCCATTTACGCCCTTCCCACCTTTCCCATTGCCTATGCCATTCATGTCAAAAAGATTCCGGCTCTCAGGCTGAGTGCTGCCTGCCGGGGAATTATCGGAAACCACGCAGACGGCCCTCTGGGAAAAATTATTGATATAGTCGTTATCTTTGGAATGATAGGAGGTGTCGGAACCAGCCTGGGACTGGCAGTTCCCCTTGGAACAGCACTGGTGTCAGATATGACGGGTCTGCCCGAATCATTTTCCCTCCAGGTCATGATACTCATCATCTGGACAGCCCTCTTTACCATTACCGTCTGGGCAGGTCTCAAAAAAGGGATAGCAAAACTGGCCTCCCTGAATACCTATATCGCCTATTTTCTCTTGATCTATGTCTTTATTATAGGGCCCACCACATTTATCCTGAACAACTGGTGTAACAGCCTTGGGCTTATGCTCAGTGATTTTTTCAAACTCAGTCTCTGGACCGACCCCATAACCAACGGAGGCTTTCCGGAAGGCTGGACCGTCTTCTACTGGGCATGGTGGGTGGCCTATGCACCCATGATGGGGCTTTTCGTGGCCCGTATCTCCAAAGGCAGGACCATACGCCAGGTGGTTTTTGGAGAGCTGGTTTACGGAAGTTTGGGCTGCTGGGTATTTTTTGCAATCTGGGGCGGTTATGCCATTCATGTTCAGACCACGGGAACTCTGGACGTTTACAGCATACTCCAGAATTCCGGCTGGTCAAATAATGTGACGATTCTTGCCATTCTCAATTCCCTCCCCGGTGCCAAATACATCTATATTCCGGTTTTCACAATACTGTGTTCCATCTTTCTGGCCACCACATTAAATTCAGCAGCCTATACCCTCTCCTCCCAGGTGACCAGAAACATCACCGGAGATGAGGAACCTCCCCGATGGAATCGGACAATGTGGGGGCTGATACTGGGGCTTCTGGCACTGGGTCTTTTATCCACAGGTGCTCTGAAAGCGGTTCAGCTCTCTTCAATCATTGTGGCACTGCCCCTTATGCCGGTACTTCTGCTCATGGTTTTCTCCCTTATGAAGTGGCTCAACGAAGATTATGGCGAAATCTTGCAGACCCGGGTCGAAGTGCTGCCCACGGAAAAAATCAAGAAAGCATTTTAAAACAGCACGGAGATATTATCATGAACAACAGACAATTATTGAAGGCATCATCAGCCATATTGAAAAAGGCAAAGGAGGCAGGTGCATCTCTTTGCGGATTTGCAAGTGTAAAAGATATCCGGTCCGCTCCATCCTTTACCTTTGCCCCAAGGATGCCCGATGCCGGAAAAGGTGTGGGAACCAGAAAAAACGACCTCGGTCTGAAACCAGGAGAGGCTGCCTGGCCTGAAAATGCAAAAACAGTACTGGTCATCGCAGTGGAGCATCCCGATGACAAACCTGAAATGGACTGGTGGTTCGGAAGGATTGATCCTCCCGGCAACCGGTTGCTGGCAGGGATTGTCCGAAACCTGTGCCAATGGATTCCCGAGACATTTGGCATAGGGGTATTTCATATGCCCTATCATGTTGAAAAGGGCGGTACATACCTGAAGGATGCAGCAGTGCTGGCAGGCCTGGGATGCATCGGCAAAAACAACATCCTTGTGACCCCTGAACTGGGTTCCAGGGTGAGGCTGCGGGCACTTACCCTGGATGTATCCCTTCCATCAACAGGCCCTTCCGGCTTCGATCCCTGTGCCGGATGTGAAGAGTGGTGCAGAAAGGCCTGTCCCCAGCACTCCTTTGAAAACCAGATATATGATCCTGAAATCTATGGACAGGAGATTCTTCCCGGCCGGGAAGGAATGTACAGCCGCATCCTTTGTAATCTCAGGATGGAAAAAGATATTGCAGATGCAAAGGAGAGTGAGGTGGATGGATTCGATGATCCCATAAAGATTATCAAATATTGCCGCATGTGTGAGCAGGCCTGCCCTGTGGGAAAATTGTGAAGCGGTATCTCATAGCATAGTTTTTATTGTCTTTTGGTGTTGCGAGGTTTATATTGACAATAACGATTATGAACTGATTTATTTAAGTTTGTGAGAATCCAATTCAGGAATATTGTGAAGATCAATTAGCCATTTTATTTTTTATATGAAAGTCCCCATGTTTTAAGGCTCCCGGGACTTTCATGCTTCGATTGTGGCGGTGGTGCCGCCATGGCCGTTTATATGAAAGTCCCCATATTTTAAAACTCCCTGGACTTTCATTGTTCGTTGTGCCCGCCAGGGCATGGCCGTTATATGGTTGGCCGGAGGGTTGTTTATATGATCAGGTTGTAAGCGATTTGGATTTGAACCATCGTGATG
>JADGBO010000389.1 GCA_015231465.1 Desulfamplus sp. | reverse complement strand
TCCTTAATAATACCTCAATTCCTGTAAGCATATTTAGACAAAGTCCATGAAACAATAAATCCTTTTTTTCTCCAGATGTCCACAAAAAAACAATGATTTGTCCCTGCAATTTTTCATGGTGGATGTGCCTTTGCATCTCTTAGATGACATGCCTTCATAAATTCCAGGGGTTTCATGGGGTATTCAAACCAAAATATACGGCGAGTGCTTGCCTTTGACTCTGATGCCCCCTGCCGGAGTTCCTCTATCTGCACCGGCATGATTGGGAATCATAAAAATCATATGAATCACAGTTCAAGATGATTTCACACCCACCCGATGGCGATCACGGTCACCCTCACGCCGTTGATGACACCCTCGCCGGAGAGCCTGGCGAGAATCTCTTCATCTTCCAGCGGCACGAACAGGGCCAGGGTGGTGGCTGAAAAGCCGAGCTTTTTGGCATAGGCGACGGCCTGTCCCTTTGCTTTTTCCAGTTTAGATTGATTCTTGAAGCTCTTCACCTCAATCACCCCTTTTTTTTCACCGCACCCCAGATGGAGATCCACCCGGCCGTTGCCGGTGGGAAATTCCGGGCTGATCACGCAAATGTCTTCAATGGCCTGCCGCAGCCAGAAATAGAGATGGAAATGGCCCACATATTCCGTGTAGTGCATATCCGACCGCCGGGGCTGATCCCTCCAGGGATTCAAACCCCTGGCTTTAAGGCGTTGCAGATAGGCTTTGTAGCGACCCAGAAGGGCGGGAATGTCAAGTTCAGATTTTCCAAAGACATCGGACAGGGTATCCAAGGGGTCCAAGGGCAGTATGGGCAACCGATCCCCTGCTAAGTCCATGGTAAAGGCATGATATAAACAGTCCTGAACATAGGGTGATGAAAAACGACAGGAATATACTTTATTTCCCGAGGCATCCGTGGATTCCGTGCTGTCAATAATGCCGTTCAAATAAAGGTAACTACACCATTTTGTCCGGATGGTGAAGGGAATATCGGATTTGGTGAAGAGCTGCAGAAGATAATCTGCATAGTCTTCCTGGGCCTTTTTGATGAGATTTAAAATGGTGTTATTCCACTCCTTGTGCAGTGCCGCACCATAGACTTCCCGCCAGTTGGACATATCAATGGCTTTTTCCAATCCAGGATTGTATTTTTCGGTGAGAAGCTCCCCAAACCATCCCACCAGACCGGGCTGGCCCCGGGTTGCCTCATACACGGCATTTACCACGGAAGGCTCAACCTCCTGGGCACTTTCATCCATGTATTGCCGGAAAAGTTCCTCCACCTCTTCTTTGGTGAAATTGGGCACATGCAGGGAACGCTGGATATTGAAGGGGGACCCACGGTGGCTGTCCACCCCCAGTACCGCCCGGACACCGATGAGGGCCAGGCTGTGAAGGTTAAAATTTTCCCGATCAAGATAAATATCCCTGAAAATTGAGACAAGACGGTCAATGACAGGGGGCGGCAGCTTGTCGAACTCATCCATAAAGAGGATCAGGGGTTTTTCAAACAGGTTCAATGCAGTTGAAAAAAGATTCCCGAACTCTTCCCAGGTGTCTG
This sequence comes from Desulfamplus sp., assembly GCA_015231465.1. Lineage (GTDB taxonomy): Bacteria > Desulfobacterota > Desulfobacteria > Desulfobacterales > Desulfobacteraceae > Desulfamplus. The sequence goes on along the minus strand of JADGBO010000389.1, from coordinate 651 downwards.
GTGCATCAACATCAACTTTCAAGGCTCGGCTCATAAGCAGGGGAACTTTGGACAAAAAGGTTTCGGCCGGGTCATTTTCCTTCATGACCACCCCCTCCATGGACATAAGGCCAATAATAAATCTCTCCTGATATCGTCTCTCTATCTCTTTTTTCATCTGCCTTGTAAGCCAGGTTTTGCCGCACTGCCTTGGGGCCCAGATGGTGAAGAAGTGGCCGCCTTCATCCGGGATGCCGATCAATTGGTCATGGCAGCGTTGGATCAAATCCTGCCGTTTAACACAAAAATGATGGCGGCAATCCACGGGCCCGTAGGAACAAAATTTTCTCATGATGTCTGCCTTTTGGTTTAAATGGGAGTTTTAAGATTTAAGGAATTGATTTTTAATAACTTGCCCATTCATCTCATCCCCAGCCACTTATTACAGGCTTGCCATGGGAGCTTGGGTAAGTTAATTAAACCCAATTACTAAGCAAATATTCCACGCTTTGGGTTTCATACCCACCCGATGGCTACCACATTAAGGCTCTTCCCATTCATAGTTACCGGAAATTTGTCTGGCAAGGGCAAGGGCTCCAAGAAAATGGGCAGATTCACCTGATCTTACATCAGGAGATATATAGTTATCTCCAATAACATTGCCACTTCTGG
>JADGBO010000388.1:1722-2215 GCA_015231465.1 Desulfamplus sp. | reverse complement strand
CACAAAAAGCTATGGAACATGTTCAGTCCATACCGATAATTTTTACAGGAGTTACTGATCCCGTCAATGCAGGGATACTTGATGACTGGAAAAGCAGCGGCCGTAATCTGACAGGTATAGGAACCCCCAACTATCTAACCATGGGCATAAAGCTTCTGTTTGAAAATCTTGAAGAAACTCCCAGTCTCGGCATGATATATCTTGAAGGTTCACCCAGTCATGACGGCGGAATTGAGGAGGTTAAAGCATTTTCCGAGGAGGCTGGATTCAAGTTTGTTTACAAGGGTTTTAAGCTCAGGGATGAAAATGGTAAGAATAAAGAACCCTCCGTGGTAAGGGAACATATATATGAGTGCCTTGAAGAGGTTCTTCCCCAGGTAAAACTTTTTTTTGTGCAGCCTTCACAGGCTTTTTCCCAGAATTTTGATATTTTCAGGGACTCTTTTGTGAAGTATCAGACCTTCAGTGCCGGTGATCCCATGTATATAAAGCA
>JADGBO010000388.1:1167-1606 GCA_015231465.1 Desulfamplus sp. | reverse complement strand
AGTTTTTGATAGAGTTCAATCTCAAAGCTGCGGAGATGGTCCATTTTGCTCCGCCGATCCTTCTTCTTGCAGCAACCGACATGATATACAAAGATATAGAGACTGATTGATCTCCTCAAGATCAAGGCATCCTTTATTTTTCAGTTTACATTCGTCTAATTTTTGCCATTGTCTGATAATCTGAGACTTTAGGAATGGGCACGCAATAATTTACCCATTTACCCATTTTTCCCCCTCGCCATTCATGGAGAGAGGGGGGGTGAGGTGAATGGGCAAGTTATTTAAACCCTATTCCTTAGCAATCACGATTTGTGTATCAAACTGGTGTGTATCAAACTGGTGTGTATCAAACTGGTTTTTAGCCACCCCACATTGAATCAATTCTTAATTGATTTTCCTGAAGGAGACCCGCTCAAATACCAGGGCTGCCACCACAAAT
>JADGBO010000388.1:0-1071 GCA_015231465.1 Desulfamplus sp. | reverse complement strand
AGTTCATGGAAGGACTCCCTTGACAGTGCTTTTGCTGCATCACCAGTAAGGCCGGCATCTTTTAATGTGACAAACTTGAACTCAATGAGAACATCAAATATTTTAAGCCTTCGCTGATCCGGCCGGATGATCATGGTTAGATCAGCATACCGACGCTGTAACTCTGTCTCGGAATCCATTATATATAAAATATCGTTGTAAAGAAGGGTCAAAAATGTGGTCTTAAGTGTCAATTCGTTGGCCCACCTGTAATCCCTGTTTCTGAACACTCTAAAATAACGGCTCTCAATAAAATCACATAGCTGTTCCATATATCCTTTTTGATAAACCTGTTTTGCAGCACGGATTCCATCATCCCTTTCACCAGGCTCCGGCAGCAGCATTTTTTGTACACGCCCCACATAAAGCCCCTGCATCACAAGGTTGGGAACCTTTAATCTCAATTCTCCTTCGTCTGTCTCCCCGGCCAGGGTAAGGACTCCAAAATAGTAGAGAAAAGATACAATAAACATGTTGTTTTTAAAATTTGCATCCAGCATCTCCTTTATGCCGAAACGGTCGGACAGATATTCAACCTCAAGATAATTGTCACTCTCCATCATCGAGATAATAATTTCACGACCCATGGGAATATCTGCAATGTATTCAAGTTTTGATTCATCTGTGGCAAGGTTGGAGTCCAGCATCTTTCTGGGGTAATCACACATCTCCTGAAACTGATCAAAAAAATAGAGGCAGAGGGTGGGATTATAGATATACTGATTTAATCTCGGCACAAAGCAGTAGCCATTGTAGTATGTTTTCATCATCCCAAGGGCCTTTTCAACATGATCATTATTTTTTCCAGCATTCCCATTGATATTTTCAACAACTTCATTGATATTTTCAGCATTCCCATTGGTATTTTCAGCAGCTTGATTGTTATTTCCGCTTTCAGGGCAGCAATGTTCAACAATATCCCCAAGGGCAGAGATAACTTCATCCTCCCTGAAACCGCAGATATCATTGAGCTTTTCCTTGAAATAGATATCTTTTGCAATATTATATCCGCTGGTGATATCACTCATCACC
>JADGBO010000387.1 GCA_015231465.1 Desulfamplus sp. | reverse complement strand
ATTTAGAACCTCCTCGGCCATCCCATGAACTTTATGCCGAAGCATACCTTTTGATGGGAAGGATACATGCCCAGCTTTTAAACTTCAAAATGGCCTTTCAATTTTGGGATATGGCCCTTGAAACATCTCCTGAAACCAGGGAGTCCATTGAAGCTCAAAGGCTTGATTTGGCCGAGTACTGGCTCAAAAGAGCGGAAGAGGAGCCAACCATAACTGTAAAATGTTTGAAGAGAACCCTCATCTTTTGCAACAAAAAAGAATTTTTGTTAAAGGTAAAGGAGAAGTTCTGGCAATATATCAACAACATGCTTATGAGATGGGTTGTTGTTGAGGGAAAATTTGAAGATGCCCGGGAGTTCCTCGATCTCTTGAAACCGTTGAGGGATTCAACCCCGGAGTGGGACTATATCATGGGAAAGTTCCATATGCATAAGGGGGAAAAAACAGATGCTCTTTTACATATAGAGAAAGCGGTTCTCCACCCCTTTGACCAGGATTCAAAACCTGTGGCATATCCTGGATGGATGCAGGATTATGCCCGGGTTCTCATAGAAAACAGCCGTTTTGATGAAGGGATTGAACGGCTTGGCCAGGCAGTTGCAATGGACCCGAACCAGGCTGCTCTTTGGGAGGAGATCGGGGATACCCTGTTTGAAAATAAAGATTACTCCACTGCTGCCGTTGCCTATGAAAAATGTTATACTGCACTGCCGGATAAAATTGATGTTCTCAGGAAATTTGGAGACTGCTATAGGTGCTTGAATCATGGCGAGGCCGCAAGGGCTGCCTATGAAGCCGTGCTTGAAAAAGATCCGTCCAACGAAGCTGCAAGATCGGCTTTGGGGAAACTTTTATAACTCAAAAAGGATCCCTTTAACCCCCATGGCGGCCCACCGCCACAATCGAATTGATGAAAGTCCCGTAGGGGTGATTCATGAATCGCCCCTACGGACGACTTTCATATAAAAACTTAACAATAAGGAAACGACATGAATCAATTCATAAACCCCTTTGAAGGAAACTACAATCCCCTGGAATCCCTGCTGGGACTGCTGGAACAGGAAAAGGAGAGGATAGATAAAGCAATCAAGACCCGGGGACAATTCAACCCCGTGGATATGAGCCGGAAAAGACCTCTTGTAATAGGCTTTGCCCCTGGCGACGGCATAGGTCCCATTGTAGCCGGGGCGGCAAGGACAATCCTTGAAAAACTTCTGGCCCATGAGGTTGAAAAGGGAGATATATTTATTCGTGAAATTCCGGATCTGACCATAGAAAAAAGGATCGAACAGGATGTTGTGGCTCCCCCCTCATCCATAGAGGTCATAGATCAGTGTGATGTTATCCTGAAGATGCCCCTGGAAACTCCGGACAGCTCCCGATACCCCAATGTCCCCAGTGCAAATGTCTGGATGCGTCAGTACATGGATCTGTTTGCCTGCACCAGGACCATAAAAAATGAAAGGCACGAAATTGATTTTACCATATTCCGATGCAATATGGGAACTCCATACCAGGATGCCCTTTCCGCAGGTATCTGCGGGCTTGACGGAAAGGATGAGTATGCTCTGTGCTTCTGGCCCCAGGCAAGAATAGACATAGAACGGATTACCCATCTTGCATGCCTCCATGCCATAAAATCGGAATCTCCTGCAATATTGCTGAACTTCAAGGACAATGTAATAAAACCCGATGCAGCAGCCCTTAACTGGGCCAAAGAGTACATTGACAACAACTTTCCCCGGCTCGACTACCTGAGCGTAAAGCCCGACGACTTCTCCTACACCCTTACCCAGCCCACAAAGCTCAAAGCCATGAAAGGGGAGAAGAGCGGTGTGGAGTTCAGACTGACCACAATGGTGTGCAACAATATAGTGGGAGACATGGCCGGAGACGAGGCTGGCATGTATGTGGGTGGGATCGGCGGTGTGGGATCGGCCAATATATCTTTTTCCCAGGGTATGTTTGAAGCAGGCGGCGGCACCGGAACCAGGATGATGCAGGAGAAAAGGGGAGACTTTGCATCGCCGGTGGCTGTGGTCAAGGCAACCGGTGAACTCCTTGAATTTATAGGGTACCTGGATTTGAAAAACCGGGTATTCAAGGCCCTTGATGCCCTTGAAAAAGCCGGACTTATTCCCAACGGCGGGCGAAACGGCATAACATGCAGCCAGGCTGCGGATTTTCTTTTGAACGAAATAGAATGAGAATTCGGCATCCTTCATATCATCCAAAACTATAGA
>JADGBO010000386.1 GCA_015231465.1 Desulfamplus sp. | reverse complement strand
CCGACCATGTGGAATGGGATGACTCACTGCTGGATACTGTCCCCATAAGGGATCTTTTTGGTGATTCAGCAGAAAAGATTGCAGATACAATGATTTCCATTTCCGGGGCAGGCCATTGATTTGTTATTCCTCCTGTCACTAATCGGAAATTACCGAACTAAAGTTCAAATCCTGCCAAACTGCTGTTAAAATACCAAAAAGCTATAACTTTGCTTTAACGGCGACTTCATCTCCCGCCGATGTTACACCCGGGAAACTTCCGGCAAGGCCGCCCCCTTTGCCGTTCCCCTCTCCATGAATGGAGAGGGCAATCGTACTGCAGGGGCAGTCCCTTGCGGCTGCCTATATTTATCGAATTACATGTTCCTGCGATAACGTCCACCAACATCATAGAGTGCCCTTGTTATGCTCCCCAAAGAGCAGTGCCGAACGGTTTTCATAAGCTCCTCAAACATATTGCCGCCGCTTAAGGCCGTCTCCTGGAGGGATGCCAGGGTTCTGTCCGCAACCGACCCATGTTTTTCCTTAAAGGCATCCAGGCGATCAAGTTGGCTCTTTTTCTGCTCCTCTGTGGACCTTGCCAGCTCCAGACATGACATCATCTCGTCATAATCGGCATTGGGATCCTCAAAGGTGTTGACACCTATAATGGGGTATTGGCCAGAGTGTTTAAGGTGTTCATAGTACATGGACTCCTCCTGGATTTTACTTCGCTGGTAACCCGACTCCATGGCACCAAGCACTCCACCCCTTTCGGTAATCCTCTCAAACTCCACAAGTACGGCCTCTTCCACCAGATCCGTCAGCTCATCCACGATGAAACTTCCCTGGAGGGTATTCTCATTTTTGGCAAGACCCCACTCACGGTTGATTATGAGCTGTATTGCCAGGGCACGTCGGACAGACTCCTCGGAGGGAGTTGTTATGGCCTCGTCAAAGGCATTGGTGTGAAGACTGTTGCAGTTATCGTAAATGGCACACAGTGCCTGGAGGGTGGTACGTATGTCGTTGAACTGTATCTCCCTGCTGTGAAGGGATCTTCCCGAGGTCTGGATGTGGTATTTGAGCTTCCGGGACTTTTCATTCCCTTTATAAAGGTACTTCATGGCCACGGCCCATATGCGACGGGCAACCCTGCCGATTACGGTATATTCGGGGTCCATGCCGTTGGAGAAGAAAAACGAGAGGGATGGTGCAAAACTGTCAATGTCCATACCCCGGGAGAGATAGTACTCCACATAGGTGAATCCATTGGCCAGGGTGAGGGCAAGCTGGGTGATGGGATTGGCACCGGCCTCGGCAATGTGATAGCCTGATATGGAGACCGAATAGAAGTTATTGATGCAGTTATTGATGAAAAACTGCTGGATATCCCCCATCATCTTCAGGGCGAACTCAATGGAAAAGATACAGGTGTTTTGTCCCTGATCCTCTTTAAGAATATCGGCCTGCACAGTTCCCCGGACACTGGAGAGGGCCCTTGCCCTTAGCTGTGCCATTTCATCATCGAAAGGTTCCCGGCCCTTTTCCTCCTTGAATTTATCAACCTGCTGGGCAATGGCCGTATTCATGAACATGGCCAGCATGATGGGGGCCGGACCGTTGATGGTCATGGAGACAGATGTATTGGTGGCACACAGATCAAAACCCCCATACAGTACCTTAACGTCGTCCAGGGTGCAGATGCTCACGCCGGAGTTGCCTATTTTGCCGTAAATATCGGGGCGGATATCCGGATCACAGCCGTAGAGGGTAACGGAATCAAAGGCCGTGGACAGGCGCTTGGCCGGATAGGAGCTGGATAGAAGCTTGAAACGCCTGTTGGTGTCCCCGGGTCCCCCCTCTCCTGCAAACATCCTGGTGGGATCCTCGTCGGTGCGCTTCATGGGGAATACACCGGCTGTGTAGGGGAAGCTTCCCGGAACATTCTCCTTTCTCATCCACTTGTAAATCTCACCGGGATCACTGTAGCGGGGGATGCAGACCTTGGGAATCTTTGAGTGGCTAAGGGAAGTTGTGTGCAGGGGCACCCGGATCTCCTTGTCCCTCACCCTGTAAACCATCTCGTCTCCGGAATAGGAACTCTTTACGTCATCCCATTGTTTGATGGTATCCGAGGGGGTTTCGAAAAACTGATCCAGCATATTTGCAGTGGTTCCCTTTTTGCCGAAATCAATTTCAAAGTCTGCAACCGGCAATCGTCCGGAAAGGTACTTGAGCAGCAGGGTAAGGTTTGTGGCAGTGCC
>JADGBO010000385.1 GCA_015231465.1 Desulfamplus sp. | reverse complement strand
GCCTGGTATGGTCCAGGGCGTAGCGGATATAATACCCCTACCCCTGGATACCCCCGGGCAAGGCATGGCGGACATAATAAAACCACCGCCGGCTACTCCCGGGCAAGGCATGACGGACATAATAAAACGACCGCCGGGTACTCCTGTAATAGTTGCCGGCAGTACCCACCCCGGGGAGGAGGAGATAATCTGTTCCGTTTTCAAGGAACTTAAAAAAAAATTTCCGTCCCTGGTCATCATAGTGGCTCCACGGAACACAAAACGTGCCCGGGAAGTTGAAAATATATTCAGGGCATCATCTTTCAAGGTTTGCAGATCAGGGGATATTGAAGCTCACACCGACCTCCCCCCTTCCCAGGATGCCGATGTGGTAGTAATAGACCGGATGGGCATCCTTGCCGGCCTTTACCGTGGGTGTGACATAGCTTTCATCGGCGGCTCCCTCCTGCCCTTTGGTGGACACAATCCTCTGGAGCCCGCTTTTTTTGGAAAACCCGTGGTGTTTGGAATAGATATGAGTGATTTCCAAGAGATTGCAGAAACAATGATCTCGCACCGGGCAGCATACCAGGTCCCGGACCAGCGAGCACTTCTTGATGTTTTCACAAGGCTTCTCAATGACTCATCCCTGGCCCTGGAGATGGGTGGAAACGGAAAAGATATCTGCGATTCCGGCAAAGGAGCTCTCAGGAGGGTAATTAATCTTCTTGAAAAAGCGTAAGTAACATTTTTTAAAGGAATCTATTTTTTTCAAGATAACGGACATGGAGGTCCGCCTCCACAATCCAAGCATGAAAGTCCTGTAGGGGCGATTCATGAATCGCCCCTACGGACGACTTTCATATAAAAAAGTAATCAAAAGGCTCATATATGGAACGCTTTTTTAACACTGCTGGACCAATTATTCCTGAAGAGTTGGATAAGGCGGAAGCATTCCAGAGGCCCGAAGAGTTGGATAAGGCAGAAGCTTTCCAGAGGCCGGAATCCTTCCACATGCCGGAAGTTTTCCGCCGGAATGGCCGATGTCCCTGGAGCATCTTGTGAAAACAACGGCATCGGCTCGTTTCAAGGCATCTAAGCCCTCCCGGAGCCTTCCTGCCGGGAGAAGGTGTCCATTCCCCACGGGATGGGAGCAGTCCATGAGTACAATATTGATATCCCTTTCCAGCTTTATGTGCTGGAAACCGTCATCCAATATCATCACCAGGGGACCTTTTTCTCCCCTTGGCATGGTTTTTCCGGGAGGTGATTTTTCGGAGATGGTATGTTGGGAAGGTTTTGGGTTTTCAGGGGACTTTGTTGGGGGCATCCGGTATTTGGGAATCATATTTTTGGTTCCGGGCCATGATGGAGAGAGCAGTTCAATGGCCATCCATCCGCTTGTGAATCTGTCCCTTCCCACCACCACCGGAAAGGATAGCCTGGAGGCCATCATGAAGGGTTCGTCTCCCACTTCTAAGGGAGTACCCAACACGATGTCTCCGTCGCCTGCAACAAAACTGTATTTTCCCTTTTCAATGGACCCGCCATAGCCCCGGCTCAATACCACCGGAGAAAAACCTTTTTTTTTCAATATCCCGGCAAGATGGAGGGTCATTGGAGTCTTGCCGGTTCCTCCCACGGCAATGTTTCCGACGGAGATGACAGGCGAGGGAAGCTTTCTCACTTTAAGTATGCCTTTTCTGTAGAGAAGGAGACGAAGGGATATCCCTGCCGAATAAACCAGGGAGAGTCCCCGAAGGATCCAGGTCAGGGAAGGGGAGGAGAGAAAGATATTGTGGATTTTTTGGAATATTTCTGACAATGAGATTGGCTTTATTCCCATATTTTTAAACCTTGTCGGTCATAAGTTTCCCGGGTAATGACATTAAACGAAACATGAAAGATTTTAACTAACAACCCCACACATATTAAGCATCTGAAGAAATTGCCCTTGCAACCTCAGCCATGCCCCTCTCTATGTTGTCTCTTGCAGCCTGGGCTCCTTCTATGAACCTTTTGATTACTTTTCTGATTCAGACAGTATTGACAAGCCTCACGGCATTATAGGTGTCGACTTTGAGAAGATCAATTACCCTCCTGAGGGCTCCTTTGCCGGAATTGGAGATATTTTTGCCGTTTTGGCCCATCTCCAGGGCCAGGGATGAGTCATCGAAAACCCTTGTGAAAACATCAAGAAGTTCACCCTGGTCAGCGGCCTGGTACGCTGCCCGGTTTGAGAGCATTGTTTCCGCAATCTCTTGGAAATCACTCATATC
>JADGBO010000384.1 GCA_015231465.1 Desulfamplus sp. | reverse complement strand
TTTGCTCTCCTTTATCTTGAGTTCAAATAATCAGGAAGACCTCACCTTTGAGTCCTTTGTCATAGCCATGCATCATATAAAGGAGAACAGAAAAATCCCCCACAGCTACGGAATAACACCGGACACATTCACGTCATTCTATGATTATCTGACACCAAAAGCAAGAAAATCACTCATTGATATCCATGACTCAACCATCAAATATTACCGCCTGATGAGCATTGCCGACACCTTTGAGGCCATCACCGCGGAAAGGGTCTATAAAAAGGCATCCTCCATAGGAAAAACCATTGAAATTATGCTCAACGAGAACATAACCGGAGATCAGTTCCACCAACCCTATCTTGATAAGCTCATCCGTTTTGCTGTGAAACATTTTCTCCCTAAAAATCTTATTTTCAAATTAACAGATGACATGCTTGAGAACTATTACACCAGCAGGGAATTTATCTCCAGGGACAGGAAGTTTTACCAGAAAAGTCATCGAGGCGTTGTTGTTCAGCCGGCCGGCCATCTCGACGAACCTGTAAAATGTGTGATATTTAACCGCCACACCAAGCACGTTGAAAGAAATCTTGATATCCTTCCCGTTCACCTTCTCCACCATCGTTACCTGACATGATATGAAAGCATAAAAAAGAATCTAAATTAGGTTTTTTATTTTTCCTTAGGTATAAAAGTAATAAAAAATATTCAAAAGGAAGAGACATGGCAAATCCCAAAACCCACGATGCTCTGGCCAAATGGCTCATTGCATCCTTCATTCGGGAGTTTTTCGGGCACTATTTCCCGAATCGTAAAATCGGCAGATACGGCCTTGATCATTATTTCGGCCAGCAACGTAGGGGCGAACCTGTGTGTTCGCCCTTCACCAGGGCAGACTGATATAAGAATAACAAAGAAGCAACTAAGTGAAAAATAGAAAAGAGGTTAATAGTTAAATGGCAGATCCCACCAAAAATGGGTCTTATTACGCCCAGAATTATGATATAATTGTTAAATGGATAGCCGAAGTTCTGCGTGGTAATACGCTTGAAGTACTTGGCGTTCAAACCGACAGGATTCAGGAAGTGTTCGGTTTTGAACCTGTGAATATTTCAGTAAAGGCGGGCAGGGTAGATGTTATTGCCCGTTGTGAAAACGGAGACCTGTACCACATTGAGGAGCAGCGTCATCTAAGCCGATCTGACATGTACCGTTTTGCATCCCAGCATTTCAGTGCTGCATCACAGTGGGGCAGTAAGGTTACAGATATAATTCTTGCCTCCGGCAGGGTTACTGAAAGTGCCAAAACCATAATCACTTCCAGCGGGAGTTATAAACCAATAATAATAGACTTTACCCTGCGTGATGGCTGGCTACGGTTGAAAGAGATCCGTGAAGCAGTGGCATCTGGTGATCTCTCTAACTTGATGGAACTGATATTTCTACCCCTGTATGGAAAGGAAGAAAGTGATGCCCGTACTGATCTTGCCGAACAGGTGGTACGATTTGAAATAGAGCTTTTTAAGCAAAAAAAGGTTTCAGACAAGTTGCTTGCCGCAACCTTGATCATGGCAAACAAGCTGCTCAGTAAAGACCGTATTAATGAACTTTGGGAGGAAATAAAAATGCTTGATATTATTGAAGTTGCAATGGAAAAGGGTCAGGAAGCAGGATACAAAAAAGGCGAGGAAACCGGTTATAAAAAAGGCGAGGAAACCGGTTATAAAAAGGGCAGAAACGAGGGCAGAAACGAGGGCAGACTAAATGGTTTTAAAGAGCTGCTCATGGGTCTGCTTATTGCAAAGTTCAACCTGATTCCCAGGCATATTGCCGTTCAAATAAAAAAGATTCAGGAAGCAGAAGTTTTGCAGTCTCTGATTCATGTTATTATTAAGTGTGAAGACATAAAGGATTTTGAGGCGGTGCTGAATCAAGTGTAATGATAGCTGTAACAGATATTTAAATTTTAGCAATGGTGAAGGATAATTACACCGGCCTCATTTGGGAGAATGTTACTCATTTTCATTTCTGAAGAATCACCCCGATACTGACAAAAGGCTTCTGCATCATTATTAAAATACAAGGAGAACACAACTTTTGGCAGATAAAAACATGACAAATGAAGGGAAAGAATTTATAGTTGAAGGAGATGCAATTATAGCTGATGAAAAAGAGAAGTCGGAGAGGAAAGATAGTACAAGATGGGGGCCTGCCGCCGGAAATTTCAATGTATTCCGAATCTCCGTGGTACAAAAAGAGCTTTTCCGGAGTGACCGCCACATCGGAATCCCCGACCTCCACCGTCATCCCGGCGGCGATGCCCCGGGAAT
>JADGBO010000383.1 GCA_015231465.1 Desulfamplus sp. | reverse complement strand
CTCCAATATGCCGCCGCGGTTTTTCTGCCCCTGCTGGTGCTGCTGGCGGCGGCGTTTGTCTGGTCATGGACGCTCAGGCACACCGTGGCCAGGCGGACCCTGGAACTCTCCGAGTCCCGGCAGCAGATCAGCACGCTCAGTGACAATCTGCCGGACGGCTATGTATATCAAATTGTGGCGGACGGCGAAAAGTACCGTTTCACCTATGTAAGCGCCGGTGTCGAGCATCTGCACGGTGTTTCGGCCAGGGAGGTCATGGCTGACCCGATGCTGCTTTATGGTCAGGTTATTGAAGAAGACCGACATCTGATCGCTGAGCAGGAAGTGCTTACCCAAGCGGGCCTGGCTCGGTTTTATGTGGAAGTTCGATATCGACGGCCTTCCGGTGAAATCAGATGGCTACTGATGACTTCATCACCCCGAAGACTTCCGGATCAAAGCATTGTAGCGAACGGAATGGGCATCGACATCAGCGACCGCAAGCGGGCGGAAGATGCCGTCAAAGAGGCCCGCAAACTTCTTGAATTCAAAAATAAGGAACTGGAGCAGCTCGTCTATGTGACTTCCCACGACCTGCGCTCGCCCCTGGTGAATGTGGACGGCTTCAGCCGGGAGCTTTCGTATTCCCTCAAGGAAATCGGTGCCCTGATGGAAAACGGCAAAGACCCGGCGGTGATTGTAAAGGCCCTGCTGACGGAGTTTCCGGACATGGAACAATCCATCAGCCGCATCCGTGCAAGCGCGGCCCAGATGGACAATCTGCTCAAAGCACTGCTCAAGCTCTCCCGCACCGGCCGGGCAGCTTTACATATAGAAAATCTCGACATGAACCAGGTGCTGGGCAAGCTTGCCCCATCCTTTGCCTACCGCCTGCAGGCCGGGGGCATCCAACTGAACATTGGGCCACTGCCCCCCTGCCGGGGCGATGCCGTGCAGGTGACCCAGGTTTTTGCCAACCTGATTGACAACGCCATCAAGTACCGCGATAAGGAAAGACCGGGAGTCATCACGATCAGCGGCGGCAGCGCTGACAGTGGCCGCACCCTGTACCAGGTGGCGGACAATGGGATGGGGATCGATGCACTAAACCTGCAAAAGATATTTGAACTCTTCTATCGCCTTAAGCCAAAGGAGAGAGAGGGCGAAGGGATCGGGCTTACCATGGTCCGGCAGATACTCCTGCGGATGGGCGGAGAGATTACCGTAGAATCAAACTTAGGCGCAGGCAGCGTTTTCAGCGTGAGCCTGCCGGCAGCAAAGGTCTAAATAATTACAGGAAAACGACCAAGGAACCTTCCGGGATAATGCCGGGAGCAACCCCTCAAAAAAACAATCAAGAGGAAGCAAGACCATGAGCGACAGGCAACGAAATTCCGGCCGGATACCTGCCGGCACAACGGCGCGATGGAATCTTGACGTTGATAAAAATTTGAGAATCGTTGTTTATTGGATATGTATTGTTCTGGCGACCAACATTGCTCCGGCCGCAGCCCAAAAGACCATCATCGTCGGCGGTGAAATTGACTATCCGCCCTATTGTTTTCTGGATCAAAATGGCCATCCAACGGGCTTTCAAGTCGATTTGACGCGTTCCATCGCCAGGGCGATGGGAATGGAGATCGAAATCAACCTTTCCACCTGGGCGGAAGCCCGCCAAGGACTTGAAAACGGAACGATCGATATTCTTTGCGGCATGTTTTATTCTGATGAACGGGCTGAGATATATGATTTTTCTCCTCCTTTTACCCTTGTCGGTTCCGTTATTTTCGCACGCAAAGACGCCCCTTCCGTTCAATCGATCGACGAGCTGCGGGACAAGGAAATCATCGTCATGCGGGGGGAGGCCATGCATGACCTTGTGGTGCAACAAAAGATCACCCCAAAACTGATTCTGGCTGAAACGCCGGATGAAGTCTTACGACTGCTGGCAGCCGGAAAAGGGGACTATGCACTCGGCGCACAGATGCCGGGCCTTTATTGGATCGATAAACTCGGTCTTTCAAACATCACGACCATGGGCAAACCGCTGGAGCCTTTCAAGAATTGTTTTGCGGTGCGTAAGGGAAACACATTGCTCTTGTCGCGCTTCACCGAGGGGCTGCTGATTCTCCAGCAAACCGGAGCGTTTCAAAAGCTTTATCACAAATGGTTTGCTGTTTTCGATATGCGCGGTGTTTCATGGATGAAAGTACTCCAATATGCCGCCGCGGTTTTTCTGCCCCTGCTGGTGCTGCTGGCGGCGGCGTTTGTCTGGTCATGGACGCTCAGGCACACCGTGGCCAGGCGGACCCTGGAACTCTCCGAGTCCCGGCAGCAGA
>JADGBO010000382.1 GCA_015231465.1 Desulfamplus sp. | reverse complement strand
CCGTTATATGGGAACGGTGAAAGCAGCCCATAAGCCGAATTCTGTTCCCTGACAAGGTTACCCTGTATCAGGGCGGCGACCATTCATCTGGGATGTACGTTGCCGCACACCTCATGCGACCTACCCGGAAGCTCGGACGGGCAGCCCTCAAACACTTCCCTATTTGGTCTTGCACCGGACGGGGTTTACCAAGCTTTTCCAGTCACCTGGAAAACTGGTGCGCTCTTACCGCACCGTTTCACCCTTACCCGTCACTATCGAAGGCAATTAATTCAGTTTATGAAAAAAATTGTCCTTGTAGTAACGCTTATCTGTCACTGCCAAAGGCAATTATTTCAGTTGATGAAAAATTACCATCATAGCAACGGGCGGTCTGCTCTCTGCTGCACTTTCCGTCACGTCACCGTGCCTCCACGTTATGGAGCGTCCTGCCCTGTGGTGTTCGGACTTTCCTCCGGATTTTTCAATCCAGCGACCGCCTGGTCTGCTTTCACCGTAGTCAGTTCTCGTTATAATATAAAATACGATTGCACTGGGGACATAAAATCAACGATTTACAACGACGTACCTCAATGTAAAGCTGGGGGGGAATATTCATGAAACAGCCCCTGCAAAGCTGGTCTCTGACCTCCACAACAGCAAGGCCGCCGCTGGTCGCAGAAATTTCATCGAACTTTTTAAGAAGAGCAGGATTCAATTTCCCGCCAATGGCACTACGCTGCTCCCCGTACTCCTCCATGCGAAACCTATGGGCATCACTTTTTTTATCAATCTCTTCCTTTTGGGCTTTAATCTTCATGGTCAACTGCTCCATCTGGCGAAGATGCTCCCCAAGACGGGATGCCGTCTCATCTTTCTCTTCAAGCAGTTGAAGGTAATGATTTTCAAGAGGTTCCCTGCGCTTTTTGTTGTCGTCTATCTCCCTTTGGAGTGCCGCATAGGCTTTATGGTTGACAAGTGTCTTCAATGTCTGGGAACTTTTTTCAATGCGCTCTTCGTTCATCTTCATTTCAATTTCAGCATCAGTACAGGATCTTTTGAGGGCATCAAACCGGTCTTGAAGCTGTTCATGGGCTGATCTAAATTCATTCAGTTCGGAATCCAGGGCCGATTTCTCAGCCTCAACACCCTCAAGAAAGGATTTAATCTCGACCATGTCTGTTTCAGCATTCTGAAGCTGAACCAGAATATCAATATCGGCCTTTGTTATGTCAAACATTTATCTTTCCTCTCCAAAATCAGCCCTTGTCAGTATTGTTTTAATTCACTTTGTTAATAGTATTAGATAGAATTAAATACTATAGTGGCAGGAGTGAAAATTGACCACTCCTGACAACTTAAAATTCCGTCAAAATGGGCAAAGTCAAAAATTCACAACTTCATAAATGGATCACGCTCGGCCTGGAAGGTCAATATTTCCAGAGAGAGACCCTTATCCAAAAAAGCCTTTTCCAGCTTCTCGGCAAGGAGCGTCACCGCTATCTGCTCCGTGGCGAAATGACCAAGGTCTATCAGACCCCGACCAGCGGCCTCAATATCCCTGGCCTCATGATATTTAATGTCTCCTGTGACAAAAAGTTCTGCCCCTGAACTGAAAAAATGCTTCAAAAGGGAGCCGCCGCTTCCCGTGCAGACGGCCACACTTCTTACCTCCTGCTCAGGGTTGCCCACAATCCTGACAATATCGGCATTAAAGGTTTTCTGCAGCTCCAAGGCAAAAAATTTAAGGCTCAAAGGTTTCTCTAAGAGACCGACACGACCCAGTCCCGCTCCCTGGGAAGACAGGCCGGATGAAGTCCCTGGCAGGGAGAGGGCTGAAGAGATACTGCCAGGAGAGGAATCATCTTTTACAAGGGGAGTCAACTCCTTGAGTCCTGCCATTTGTGCAAAATAATCGTTGAGACCGCCCCTTGCCTTGTCCAAATTTGTATGGGCGGATACAACAGAGATATGACCCTTGACAGCCATTTTAATTATCACACCGGGCATCACGTCGAAATCTACGACTTTGGGTAGAGTGAGCATTAGAGGGTGATGGGTGAGAAGCATATCCGCATTTACAAGTCTTGCATTGGACATGGCATCCATGGATGCATCAAGGGCCACAAGTATTCTTTTCACCGGTGACGAAAAAGAGCCGGCCTGAAGCCCGCAGTTATCCCAGGGTTCGGCAAGGGAAAAGGGTGCAATGGAGTCGATGATATCGCATACATCCCTGACAGTGGTGTTCATAAATACCTCCTCAAGGAAACCCCTACTGTCACGAAGTGCCGTAGGGGTAGTTGAGAATAATCTCCGCATAAATGATGTTTTAAATGTTGAAAAAAAAAAGCGTGGTATAGTTACCACGCTTTTAATTTATCAGATTA
>JADGBO010000381.1:1884-2375 GCA_015231465.1 Desulfamplus sp. | reverse complement strand
GGGGGCCAGGCCCTGGCATGGCCATCCCCGTTCCATGGTGATCAATTTGGTAGAGGGAACGGTGACCTGGGGGGGTATGGACAAAAATATGCTGTCAAGCTCCAAAGAAAGCAAATCCCTCTCCTTTGAAGGTCAAGATGCCGTTGACGATCAAAATTCTATTCACACTCCAGGTGCCTTTGACGATCAAGATATAACGATGCCGAATGGCTGGAAAAATGACAGTTGGAAAAATGACATAAACTTTGGAACTCATGGGGAATCCGGATATGCTCGATCCAAAAAACTCCAAATATCTGCTATATTCCTAGGCTTGTTTTCCATTGGAGCATTTGTGCTCTTTTTCAACCTATTTTTCCAGTCCCACAAGGATTTGGAACCATTGGCCCCCAAAGGCGGATTGACCGCTGGAGGAGCCAGGAACTCCCTGGAACCATTGGTGGCACAGAGGGGGATGCCCGGGAAAGAGAACCATCAGGGGGAAAAGAACC
>JADGBO010000381.1:609-1853 GCA_015231465.1 Desulfamplus sp. | reverse complement strand
GGGGGAAGAGAACCCTCAGGGGGAAGAGAACCGGGATTTTGCCCTGGATGCTCTAATACTTTATCAGAATGGGACACCTGCTGCCCATGTTGAATCTCCCCGGGATTCTCCATCACTGCACTTCTATCCCATGGGTAAAAAGGTTCGGGCTATGGATTATGCCGGAGATAACAAAAACCTGGATTCCCCGGGAGATAACAAAATCCTGGATTTTTTCCGAGATAAAAAAAACATAGACTTCCCAGGGGAGATTGAAAATATCATGGGCAGCATGATGACATCCCTGGGCCTGGAAATTGCCCTTACAATGGAAAAACCCGTTACCATGGACACAAAAAACCTGGAGATGACCCATGTGGATGATCTTGGTAAACGCAAGAGAGTGGGTAATCTCTCCATGGAAAATATTTACATTTATGATCCCAATGCCTGGTCCGCCATATATCTCCAGATGCCCCCCGGGAAAAGATCGGCTTTTGTCTGGGTCTCCCCCCTTAACCTTTCCGGTTTGAAACAAGTGGTGAGGGAAGAAGGTAAACTCCAGGTAACATGTGATCTCTCACTTTTTCCCCTTTTTTTATCCCTTGTATCCGGCAACGCGCATGGGCATGGGCATGGGCATGAGCCTCAGAATCCCGAGGGAACCATGGGCGATCCCTTTATTTCCGGCGGAACATTGAGTGCCGATTTGACATTGACCCGCCCGCTCCCTGGTGAAGGAGCGGTTACATTTACTTTGGCCTCCTCCATAAACCGCCGCCTTAACCATGAAGGATTACCTTTTATCATTGATGTGGAGATAACCGATGAGGTAACGGCATTTCTTGATTATGATTCAACGGCTGCTTCCGGGGATTCTTCCGGGGGTGTTCCAGGGGACGCTTCCGGGGGTACTCCTGGAGATATTCCAGATGTTTCGGGGGATGCTCCAGCCCGGGATGATTCTTTTGAATCCCTTGAAATAAATTATTTTTATGATGGCCGGAAGAGAAAAATACTGATTTTTAGATGATTTTCTGGATTCTGATTTCTACCGATAGGAACTACTGACAGGAATTTGCTTTTTGTGGATTAAGCTTACAGGATAACCACTAAAGGCACTGGTTCAGTTAAATGGGTTCATATTAAAAAAATTATTTCAGAAGCAAAACTGATGCCCCTTTATCAAATTTTAAATCATCCCATTTGATGAATGCCTGGAAATTTATCAAGGAAATCGGCTGAACCCCTTGAAACAAAGGCTA
>JADGBO010000381.1:0-506 GCA_015231465.1 Desulfamplus sp. | reverse complement strand
ACCACTCCACCTGGGGCCCCCTTGGGGCAGCCACATAGGACTCTCCCTACAGTATGGTTGCCAATTTCATTATCTGGAAAACTATAAAAAGGTCATATATAACCGATGGATATATATGACCTTTTTATATTGATTGCAATCGCAAAAGGTCCAAATGTTTTTTTCCCTGATTATGCTTTAAAATCAATATGATGAGACCAGATATCAGGGATAGATGAATCATGGCACACAAATTGAGTATATTAAGCTTGTGAAGAGAGGACTCTTATCATAATTTCAATTTTTTTTCACCACAGACTTTTAGAGAGGATTCATTGCTATGAAAAAGAAAAATTTTTTTATCATCTGTTTAGCCCTTCTTATGCTGCTGATCACTATTTCTGGCTGTTCATCTACACCCAAATACGCCAATACGGAAGAGGTGATTCAGACAACAACTACCACAACCGAAACACCTATAGTCATAGAGAAGGAAACTACCACCACTACCACGATTCAAAGTGAGT
>JADGBO010000380.1 GCA_015231465.1 Desulfamplus sp. | reverse complement strand
TAGCAGGGGATATTAATGGGGATGGACAAGATGATATTTACATCATAACCCCAAAGGGAATGCAGGTGATTTTTAGTCTGAGTTGTCCTCCCAGCTCTTAAAACTTGCAACCACAGGATAGTGATCCCCGGGGCTCTTTTCAATAATAGCTGAATATAAACACAATAAATTTTTTGTATAAAAAATATAGTCAATCCTCACAGGAAAGGGGGCCCTATGTCGTATATAGGTCCCCTTTGACATATTTTTAAACTCTGAGATTGTATCATTAAATTTTGATTTCATTAATTTTATGGTTTTAGAGAGAGGCACCGTGTTAAAATCTCCAGCAACTATGATATGATTTTTTTCATTTATATCAGGTAAAAGCCACTCCATAAGCTCCATAATGGATCTACTTCTTATGGATTCTGAAAAGAGCTCTTCTTTCATAAAATCCACCATTGAAACCACATTAAAACCAACATCACCATTTTTTATTGAAACATTATCATAGCGATCAAGGTGAATATTAACAAATTTTATAGTTTGGCTGTTGATTTCAATATCAGCAGAAATTGCACCATATCCACGGGGGCTTACTGTAAAATAGATATGGTCACTGGATTTAATTTTCCAGCGTGATAGAATGGCTATACCCTGTTTTCTTTTTTGATCTTTCAAAAAAAGATGGTCTGGCATATCAAGTTTATCAGCAAGATAGTGTGCTGCACTCTCTCCAGCAACCTCCTGAAGAAAGTAGATGTCATACTCTCCACATGATTTAAGATAGTTGGCAAGTTCAGCACTGTCTAATCTTTTACTTGATCCAAGATTGCCTGTGTTGCAAGTAATGACATTGATTGAATTAACATTATTTGCTGGATAATTCATTTTTGATGGTGCTGCTGCCATGCATCCTGTGATGAAAATCGTCATTAAAATATAGTTTATTGAAAATTTCATTAATATTTTCCTTATGTTTTAATTATTATTAATTAAATGAATAGTATTAATAAAACAATATTTTTTTGATTAGTACTAATGAAAAATGTTGTAGTGCTTCTTCAAGGTATATATAGAGAGTCTCACCCATGATAGTATTGGAGAGGGGTTTGGGGGGGGGGTGAGGTAAATGGGCAAGTTGTTTAAGACACATTCCTTACGCAAACAAATCGAAAAACCCGGTTTCTGACGGCAACATCCATATTGCAGCAAGGGAATAACGCTTGCAAACATGCCGTCATTTCTATACATAGTGGCACCCGGAAGAACCTGTATCGGCATGATGTTTTTGGGGGTGAAATTGGGCTTTTAAGCCGGAAAAACAGGCTGTTCTTAGAAGTTTATCATTATATTTTAGTATGATAGTTAGGTCCGACCTCGCAGTAACCACAGCACCATAATTTTTTCGTGACAATGTAAGGAATATTTCTTACTACTGAGAATAGTCCATAAAGGAGTCCGGTTATGCAAACTATACACGAAGTTGCCACCATCACGTCCAAGGGGCAAATCACCCTGCCTAAGTCTATCCGACAAGCACTCGGCGTAGATTCCGGCGGGAAGGTAGCGTTTGATTTAAGAGAATCTCAAGTGGTGGTGAGCCGTGCCGAGGCTGTGCCTCACGCGGATCCCGCTATTGCCGGGTTTCTGGCGTTGCTGGAGAAAGAAATCCAATCCGGGCAGCATATTACCGCCTTGCCGGAAGATCTCGCCCGCTCGATGCTGGCCGCCCTCAAATACTCAGTCGATCTTAATGAAGAGATCAAGGGTGCTGTGACACTGTGATCCGGCGTCACGGCTGGCACCTGCTTTTTCACGATTGCCTGATCGGGCAGCTCCGGAAGCTGGAAGAGGCTGTCGCGAGGGTAAAGGTGCATGATCCGGCGGGATTTGCAGCCAATGCCAACGTCAAGTTGTTTAATGCCTTGTCACGGCTTATCTTAGAGACGGTTCCGCGTGATCCCAATTGCGATGAGTATCGGCAAGGAAACACGATGGGGCCCGCTTTCCGGCATTGGCGGCGAGCCAAGATCGGTCGGCGTTTCCGATTGTTTTTTCGTTTTGATTCCAAGGCTCGGATCATAATTTTTGCCTGGGTGAACGATAAAGACTCTCTGCGGTCGTCGGGGAGCAAGAGCGATCCATACGCCGTTTTCAAAAAAATGTTGCTACGGGATCACCCGCCGAATGACTGGTCGTCATTGCTTGACGCAAGCAAGGCGGACTGGAAGCCTTGATGACAACGTGGCAGTCTGACCCCGAGGGATGTATTTTGGTGTGGCCCGACCCCGATATCAGGGTGGAAATATTTCGGGAATTGATATATTATGGGCTACTCTGTTTAGAGGGATTATGAAAAAATGAACGATACATCAAAATCTGATTATGACTCACC
>JADGBO010000037.1 GCA_015231465.1 Desulfamplus sp. | reverse complement strand
CTGGAAAGGTTGTTCTTAACAGGGAATTGGAGAACAAAGATGTTTCATGAAATGAGAAAAAATAACAGGGCATTATCATATAAAAAGAGTATTGAAATCTTAAAAGAGTGCCAATATGGTGTGCTCTCCAGTGTTGACGGGGATTTGCAGCCCTATGGGGTACCGCTGAACTACGTTGTTTTGGACAAGGACATTTTTTTTCACTGTGCAGATGCTGGCCATAAACTTCATAATATTGCTGTCAACCATAAGGTCTCATTTTGTGTGGTGAGAAGCTGCACTGTTGTTCCTGAAAGATTTACCACTCTCTTTGAAAGTGCTGTGGTTTTTGGAAATGCAAGACTTGTACATGGTTATGAAAAGAGAAAGGGGCTCCAGGGTCTTATCCAAAAATATTGTATTGATCATCTCAGAAGTGGGGAGGATTACATTGACAGATTGTCTGACAAAACAGCAGTTGTCAAGATTCACATTGATCATATAACAGGCAAAGGCAATATTATTGAAACTTTTGATAATCATAATTAATTAACCCGCAGGGGGCGTTTTCAATAATTTTCCACCAGTAACACGTTTAAATAACTGCGGAATAAGATTGACTTAAATCCCTCTACATGAATGGAAAAGGGATTATGATGTGAGTTATTTAGTACTCATTCCTTATATAGCTTTCCAGATAATGAAATTGGCAACCGTACTGTAGGGGCAGCCCCCTGTGGCTGCCCCTGGGAATGGATATGCCCAAAGATTTTTCTGGAAGTCTATATAGGGGCACTCCCTTGTGACTCTCCTTAAGAATGGATTTGCTGAAATATTAAGGAAATAGAAATGGCCAGACTCATTGTTACAGCAGATGTGCATGGAAGCTACAGCACATGGTCAACCATAAAAAATCTTATGGAACCCGACGACACCCTTGCCGTGGCCGGTGATCTCTTCAGTACCGGATACCCCTTTTACGGATCCCCGGACTTCCAGCCGGATGTTATCAAAAAGGAGCTTGCCCACTTTGATCATCCCTTCTATTATGTATATGGAAACTGTGATAAAGCCTCCTTCTCGCCGGGTTACATGGAGAGTATCCTGTTTGATTACATGGGATACAGTATATATCTCCATCATGGACACAGGCCGTTGAAGGGAGTGCCTTTCAATTCAGGAATCGTCATCCAGGGGCATACCCATGTCTCGGGCATCAAGACCCTGGACGGTATAATTTTTCTAAATCCCGGCTCCCTTGCGGCACCAAGGGACGGATTATATACATATGCAGTAATGGACGGCAGTGAGATCGCTATTGTAAATATCAAAACCGGAGAGACAACAGTATCTTTGATGCTGTAACACAGGTGGAAGGAGTCGTGCCGCCTGAATTGGATTCATAAACATTTACCATTATGGAGGCAACATGAAAAGAGAGTTACCAGGGACCCACGGTCGGTTGAATGAAAGTGCAGGGTATAACCATGGTTCAAGCAGGGGAGTCTTATCAGGGGAAGAGGAACGATTGAATAGTCAGTTGAACAGTCAGTTAAATAATCAGTTAAATAATCAGTTGAATAATCAGTTGAATAATCAGTTGAATAATCAGTTGAATAATCAGTTGAATAATCAGTTGAATAATCAGTTGATGGAACATAACAGCCGGGCCGGTCGTAATGGGCTGAGGACTTTTTTTCTCGCTCTTTTTGCAGTTGCAATGCTCGCCGTGGGCCCCTTTAATGTCCAGGGTGCCTCCTCGGCTGATACCCCTTTGGCCGCAGGTGTTCTCCCCGGTGAGACAGACATTTTCTTCCAATTCAGCTCCTTAGAGAAGCTCTTTGACACCTTTTCCATCACCGGAAAAAGTTTCTGGGGACATCCTGTCCAGGATTTTGAGAATATCCATGAAGAACTTGGGTTCAACCCCTTTGAACTCAGCACATTCCGGGATAATGGATTTGATGTCAAAAAACCCTTGGGCATTGCACTCTCAAACATAAAGGATATAGAGGACAATGATTTCCATGGGGACATCATTATGTTTTTTCCGGCAGTTGACGCTAAAAAAGCAATGGCATGGATACGCAGCTCCATTGAAAAGAAAAGCACGTCGGTAAAGTTTCAACAAAAAGGTGATATCTGGTCCTGGCAGTATAAGGAGAGTTCCCGGGAACATGGGGAGGCTGGAACAGATGAGGAGACCATCGGAGATAATCAGAATGGTACCCAGGAGAGTAATGGCGGCCCCCAGGGAAAAGGCAGGGGTGAGGATGTCAATGATCGGCCCATCTACATGACCTCGGGCAACGGGTATGTTTTCATCGGAGGCAATCCAGGGGAAGATGGCGAGGCATTTTTCCAGGCAATGGCAGCTTTGGCCCAGGGAAAGGACTCAGGCAGGGCAGGCACCCTGAGCCGGGATCCGGGATTTACAAAGATGATGAAACAGTTGACCGGAGTCAAGGACATTATCCTTTACCTTAACCTGGAACGCATCATGGAAAATAATTCCCGGGCCATGGAACTTTTTTATCCCCTGACACCGTTTTTCTCGGATATGAATGAGAAAGATGACGGCACAGAAAAAACCGGCAGCAGCACAGCATCGGAAACTCCTCCGCCCTACAATTTCCTTAAAGATTATAAAACCATGGGGGTTGCTGCCGACCTTGAAAACAGCGATTTTAACCTTAATTTTCATGTGGAAATTGCACAAAAATCAAAGATTATGGAGCTGTACAAAAATATCCGGGTGGATAGAAGTCTGGTCCTTGGACTCAAGGAGAATCCTCTCCTTTTGTGGGGGGTTGCCCAGAATATGCAAAAATACTGGGAGATAATCCGGGAGAGCCTTGACAGGGAGACAATGGAAAATGTGAATAAGGAATTTGCAAAGATAAAAAGCGAGTACGGCATTGACCTGGAGGCCGATATCATAGAAAACCTGGGAAACAACTTCAACTTAGGCATCTATGACGGCATGAGCATAAACATGACCAATGTCAATACATTGGCAACCATAGAGTTCTCTGATCCTTCAAAAATGGTTTCGGTCATTGAAAAATTTATAGAGAAAATGCCCGAGGAAGAGAGGGCCATGGTGAATAAAATAGATATAGATGGTAACAGTGTCTATATGTTTTCCGGGGGACCCATTCAGATATATGCCGGATTCAAGGGGAAAAATTTTATCATCACCCTGGGTAAACCCATGTTTGAGAAAGCACTGGCCGCGGACGTGAAAAAGGGCTTTACGGCATCTGGAAAATTGGATAAAGCTCTTCAAAAAGGGCTTGAAAGCGAGATGTCAATATTCCATGTAGATATTATGGAGATATATTATGTGGCAAAAAATTTTCTTCCCATGTTCATGAACGGAAACCCTGATGCGGCTATGGCAATGAAACCGGAATTTATTAAAATAGTGGAGATGCTGAAATACATATCCATCATAGCCAAAGCACAAGACAATGGAATACACGGGGATTTTGTAATTAAAACAGGATTTGAAAAGCCCTTTTTCAAGGGACTCAAAGATATCTCCGACAGGATTGATGCCTTGAAAAAGGATTGATAGTTTTACAGATAGGGCAGATCAATCAATCTGCCCTCCCTCCAAATATACCGGATAGGCATATTGGTCTGCCCCTGGAAATCTACAACATACCCTCCAGTTTATCCTTTAATTCCCCATAGGTTCTGACCACGTCAAACTGGGGAAACTCCTTTATCACATTGTCCGGAGGCATGAAGAAGAAAGCTTCATGGGCCTCCTTGAGCATGGCGGTGTCATTATAGGAATCTCCAAACGCTATTACATGGTAATTGAGGTTCTTGAATGCCTTTACGGCATGTTTCTTCTGGTTGGCCTGCCTCAACCGATAGTTCGTTATTTTTCCTGAAGGGTCTATCTCAAGGCTGTGGCAGAGAAGTGCAGGATAGTTGAGTTTTTTCATCAACGGCCTTGCAAACTCCTCAAAGGTGTCCGAAAGAATTATGATCTGGGAACGCTCCCTTATCCACTCCAGGAGTTCAAATGCCCCTTCAAAGGGCTCAATGGTTGCTATGACATCTGTTATATCGCCCATGGCAAGGCCATTCCGGTCAAGCACCGATAAGCGTTTGGTCATCAGCACATCATAGTCGCTGATCTCCCTTGTTGTAAGCTTCAACTCTTCAATTCCGGTTTTTTCGGCAACCTTGATCCAAATTTCCGGTATCCATACACCTTCAAGATCACAGCAGACAAGTTTCATTTATATTATTTACCTCCGTATGTCATATATACTGCATGGGCGGACCTGTGGGACCGCCATATATCTCGGTATGGGCAATCATTAACAAGCGTTGGTCAGCCGATACCCTAATGTAATGCAACTTTTGATTGTGCCAATTTGTAAGGTCATTGCTCCTCCTCCTCAATTCTTATCAGTACGGGTTTTTCAGGAATGGCATCCAGGGATGCAATCTCATCAAGGGCCCTTTGAACCTCCTTTTCCAGTGCCATGTGGGTAATCATAACCACCGGCACAGTTCCGTTGGAACGCCTTCCTTTTTGATGAACCGACTTTATGCTGATTCCCCGGTCTCCAAGGATGCCCGATATCCTTGATAGGACACCGGGATGGTCCGCGGCTTCGAGCCTTATGTAATAACCGGTGCTGATTTCAGTGACCGGGATGATGGGAATTTTTTTTATGTTTTTTTCAGGGCTTCCAAGAATGGGGACCCTCATCCTGCTTCCGGTCATGATATTACGGGCAATATCTGCAATGTCACCCACAACCGCACTGGCAGTGGGCATCATGCCCGCTCCGGCACCGTAAAGCATGGTTGTGCCTGCGGCATCTCCGTTTATTGTAAGGGCATTCATGGAGCCGTTTACATGGGAAAGGGGATTCTGCTCCGGTATCATGGCCGGATGGACCCTGGCCTCAACCCTGTCGCCATGGTTTTTTGTTATGGCAAGGAGCTTTATTTTGAATCCAAACTCCCCTGCATACCGGATATCCATGGGTGTTATACCGGTAATTCCCTCCACATGAATATCTTCAAGGTTCATCTCCATTCCATAGGCAAGGGATATCAGTATGGCAAGCTTATGTGCCGAGTCGTGCCCCTCCACATCAAGGAAGGGATCAGCTTCGGCATACCCCTTGTGCTGGGCCTCTCCAAGGGCGGTTTCAAAGGTGCAGCCCTCCTTTGAGATTTTGGTGAGAATATAGTTGCAGGTTCCATTGAGAATGCCTTTCATTGCATATATCCTGTTGCCGGCAAGGGATTCTCTGATTGTTTTTATCACCGGCATGCATCCACCCACACTGGCTTCGAAGGCAAAATCAAGACCTTTTTCGGCAGCTTTTCTAAAAATGGCACCCCCCGATGATGCAATGAGTGCCTTGTTTGCTGTAACCACATGCTTGCCTTTATCCAGGGCCCTGAGGGTCAGCTCCCCGGCAGCGGTTTTACCCCCGATGAGCTCCGCCACAATATGGATATCCGGGTCATCAATTATGGTATTGGCATCGGGTATGAACACACCCTTGTCAAATATTATGCCTCTGTCCGTAGCGGTATCAATGTCCGCCACATATTTCAAATTGAGCCGAAGGCCGATCCTTGATTCCAGGAGGTCTGCATTCTCCATCAGGAGCTTTGCCACTCCGGTGCCCACCACACCACATCCCATTATTCCAACATTGATCTCTTTCATAAATATAGACTTCCATAAAAATATTTTATCAAACCCTTTTTTGAGGGCAGCCACAGGGGGCTACCCCTACATTACGATAACCAATTTAATTATCTGGAAAGCTATAAAAAAAGTCTCCCGACCGATATATCTCTTCTGGACATCTTTAGTATTCTGGAAAAGCAAACAGACTGTCGATGTTGAATAAATACAATATCGCTCAAGTTATGTCAAAAAGCTTTTGACATTTCAGAATAATAAGAATAACCTTTTCTTTTTTTTAAATCAGGGCTGTTGGCCAAAGGCCCATGGATGGTTTGCTTGAACTTTTTCAATGTTTGAACATAGGAGTAATGAATGGGTGAATCATTGACATATGCTGATGCCGGAGTAAATATAAACAAGGCAAATGATCTTGTCCAAAGGATAAAGCAGATTGCCAAAAAAACCCCGAGAACCGGTGTAATGGGAGATATTGGCGGCTTTGGAGGACTCTTCTCCCTGAATCTTTCCCACCATAAGAACCCCGTCCTTGTAAGCTCCACCGACGGAGTGGGCACAAAGCTTAAAATAGCATTTGCCATGGATAAACACGATACCATCGGAATAGATCTTGTGGCAATGTGCGTAAACGATATCATTGTCCAGGGAGCAAAGCCTCTTTTTTTTCTGGACTACCTTGCCATGGGAAAACTTGACAATGATGTGGCAGCCCAGATTATTGAGGGCATAGCCCAGGGATGCACCGAATCCCAGTGTGCCCTTATCGGCGGTGAGACCGCTGAAATGCCGGGAATATATAATGAAGGTGAGTACGATCTTTCGGGCTTTTCGGTGGGTATTGTGGATAATGACAGAATCATTGACGGATCGGAAATAAGAAACGGTCATAAACTCATCGGCCTTGCATCCAACGGCATTCACAGCAATGGATTCTCCTTAGTGAGAAAAATCTGCTTTGAAAAGTGCGGATACAACGTCGATACCCATATACAGGAGTTTGGCAAAACCCTGGGGCAGGAGCTTATCACCCCTACCCGCATATATACAAAAACAATACTGGGCCTGGTGAGGGATCTTCCCATCCACGGCATTGTCCATATCACGGGGGGCGGAATTGATGAAAATATCATCCGGATCATTCCCGATGCCTGCAAGGTCATGGTTGACCAGTCCTCCTGGGAAACTCCTCCGGTGTTCAGTTTTCTCCAGAGATCAGGCGGTGTCTCGGACCATGAGATGCATCGCACCTTCAACAACGGCATAGGAATGATTATAATTGTGCCTGAAAATATGGCCCAGGATATCATGGATCGTCTCTCGGCCATGCCGTATGAAAAACCCTATCTCATTGGCGAGGTGGCTGCAAGAAACTCGGATTCCGAGCCCCGGGTGGAGTGGGTTGGATGATTGTTCTCGGCATTGAATCCTCCTGCGATGAGACTGCCGCGGCTGTTGTCGAAAACGGAACTTCCATACTCTCTTCCATAGTATCCTCCCAGGCTGATGTTCACCATAAATATGGAGGCGTGGTCCCTGAACTGGCATCCAGGATGCACATCGAGGCCATTCTGCCCGTGGTAAACCAGGCAATGGATGCGGCAGGCACCTCCCTGGATGCCATAGACGGAGTTGCGGCCACCCGGGGTCCCGGGCTGACCGGAGCACTTCTCGTGGGTTTCTCCTTTGCCAAGGCCTTTGCCTGGGCCCGGGGACTTCCCCTGGCAGGGGTGAACCACCTTGAAGGGCATATACACTCGGTGTTTCTCACCCCTAACCCTCCTGAATTCCCCTTTGTGATACTCCTCGCTTCCGGGGGCCACACAAATTTATACCATGTGACTTCTTTTGACGATTTTGAGCTGATGGGGCAGACCAGGGACGATGCTGCCGGCGAAGCCTTTGACAAAGTGGCCAAAATGCTGGGTCTTGGTTATCCAGGCGGGGCAGTAATTGAAAAACTTGCCCACGGGGGAGACCCGGCAAGGTTCTCCTTTCCGAAACCTTTTCTTGAAAAGGATAGCTTTGACTTCAGCTTCAGCGGCCTTAAATCCGCCGTGGCAAGGTTTATCCACGAACAGGTACCCGATGCCGCTTCCATGAAGGCCAATATTGCCGCTTCCATGAAGGCCAATATTGCCGCTTCCATGAAGGCCGATATTGCCGCTTCCATGAAGGCCGATATTACCGCTTCCATGAAGGCCGATATTGCCGCTTCGTTTCAGGAGTCCGTGGTTGATGTACTCTCCCGCAAGCTCCTGGGTGCGGCAACGGCCCGGGGGGTAAATCACATTGCCGTGGCAGGGGGGGTTGCAGCCAACGGTGCCCTGGAGGAGCGTCTTAAAAATATAATCAATGCTCCCCTGGACTTTTTTGATCACAAGAAAGCAGAGCAGATAAAAGGAATGACCCTTCACATTCCCCCGGTATCCCTTTGCGGAGACAATGCCGCCATGATCGCCGCAAGGGGATACGGGATGATTCTTGACGGAAGGGTATGCCGGCTTGATCACGATGTTTTTTCCCGGACAAGGATATGATATCTCACCATAATGAACAGATATGGGGTGTGTAAATCTGCTATTTTTAACTGTTCATTTTTTGACCATTTTATAGACTTCCAGAAAAATATTTGAGCATATCCATTCCCAAGGGCAGCCACAGGGGGTTGCCCCTACAGTATGATTAGCAATTTCATTATCTGGAAAACTATAACAATGGCAAAAACAACTGAACGGTAGAGACGCAATGCATTGCGTCTCTACATAATCACGATTTGTGCATCAAATTGGTTTTTAGACACCCCGGCCCCATCCTGTAAATCCTCTCAATTCTGATTCAGACAAATACCATTATTTTCTTGAAAAACGAGCAGCCTGTCGATTTTGAGAAAGTCAAATCAGTCAATTACATTATAAGTGATTAATTGCATTGCCTGATTTCACGAGGAGTGTTGTTTTTATTCTTGCAATGCGTCCAGGATCATTTTAATATCTGTCGGGGTTTAGGAATGAACACAAAATAGCGAGCCCCTTCTGATTTTTAAGCCATTCAAACCCGGTAATATGTTGTAATTAGACAAAATATCTTAATTATATAGGGATATATTATGGGAGAACCCGCTTTAAAAGAACGTGTCAGTGACCTTGAAGAGATGATGATGCAACTGACCTACCAATCCATGAAAACCGACACGGCAGTTCAGGAACTGGCAAATGAGATGAAGGACTTCAAAGATGAGATGAAGGACTTCAAAGATGAGATGAAGGACTTCAAAGATGAGATGAAGGACTTCAAAGATGAGATGACCCGCTACAGAATAGAAGGCGAGGCAGACAGGAAAAGACGCAACAAAGAGTGGGGGGAGCTGGCCAACAAGATGGGCACTGTTGTGGAGGACATCGTGGCACCTGGTCTTCCGGGTGTCGCACGGCAATATTTCGATATCGATGCATTCGACTTTTTTGCCGTCAGAGTTCGAAAGGTCAACCCCGACCGCACTGGAAGAAGGGAGTTTGACGTTGTGGCCGAAAGCCCGAACCTGATCTTCATCGTGGAGACCAAAGCCACCCCCAGAACCGAGTACATCACCGACTTCATCCAACTAATCCCGGAACTCGGCACCTGGTTTCCCATCATCGGAGAAAAGCGGCTTATCCCCATTTTCGCATCCCTCTATATGACCCAGGACCAAATCGTTCATCTGAGCCGCCACAACATCCTGGCCATGGGCATGAGCGATGACGGCATGGACCTCTACAATCCGGAGATACGAAAGCACCTCATCCAGGAATCAGTCTGAAATAACTTGCCCACAAACCTCACCACCCAGCCTATTCTTCAACCTCTTCTCCATCAATGGAGAGGGTAAAAAGGGAAAGTTATGTCGTACCCAATTATCTAATATCTGCTGAGGTTTAATTGACAAAGCTCAAACGAGCATATTTCCAGATACAGTTTCCCAGGCAATGAAATTGGCAACCATACTGTAGGGGCAGCCCCCTGTGGCTGCCCCTGGGAATGGATATACTCAAAGATTTTTCTGGAAGTCTATTTGATTAGACGATTTTGATCAATGAAGTTAAGGAGAAAAAATTAACCCATGTATTTCAATTTAAAAGCCAAATTGCTTATTCCCATTGTATTTGTAATAATTTTGTCTGTACTCTCTTCAATATATTTTACCGATAAAATTATTGGAGAGCTTGTGAATGGCCAGATGGAACAGTTTGATGAACAGATATCCTCAAGCATTGAAGAGAATGCCCAAACTCAGATTGCAATGGTTTATGGCCACATTGATACAATAGCTGAAAAAGCCCTGGGAGAGGCCACAGCCTTTTCAGTACTTCCCGATGTTATCAAAGCTTACCAACTTGCCCTGACCGGCAATATAAATGATGAAAAGGACCCCCTGCTCCTTGATGCAAGAAACCGGCTTCGTGCATTTATGAAGCCCATCCTTGAAGCCCACAGGAAAAATACCGGGCTTGATCAGTTCAGTCTCCACTTTCATCTGCCCAGCAGCCGGAGTCTTCTCAGGGTATGGCGGGATGGATGGCAGACACTCCGGAACGGCAAAAAACTGGATGTATCCGACGATCTTTCATCTTTCCGATCAATGGTTGTGGATATAAACTCGGGCCCACACCAGGCCATTAAAGGCATTGAAGTGGGCAGGGGCGGTTTTGTGATACGGGGAATCACCCCGGTAACCGCACCGGACGGCACCCACCTTGGTTCCAACGAAGTTTTTTTTGCCTTTAAAACCCTGCTTGATGCCATAAATATCTGTTCCGAACTTGATTATGCTGTCTATATGGATGCAGAACTTCTGCCCATCGCCACCAACCTCCAGGACAGTGAAAAATTTCCCATCCTGGATGGTAAGTATGTATTCACCGCTTCAACGGACAGTTCCACGACATCGAAATTTGCAACATCGGAAATCCTGGACAAGGGCCGTGACTCTTATTTTTCCACTTCAATGGAGAACCGATATGTCACATCTTTCCCCATAAAGGATTATTCGGGCAAGGTTGTGGGAGCAATGCTCATGCTCCAGGATATTTCGGCACAAAACAATGCCCTTTCTCGTATGATGGAACAGGCCGAAGATACAAAATCGGATCTTATGTTGAATGTCATCCTCGGTGCCTTTGTCATGGCCCTGCTCATTGGAGGGCTTTTATGGATGGTGATGGAGAAAGCTGTTTTACAATCCCTCAAAAAGTGCGTCATGTTTGCATCAAACATTGCAAAGGGGGATTTGAGCCGGGAGCTTGATATAAAACAGAATGACGAAATAGGTCTCCTTGCCGATGGGCTGAACAAAATGGTTCATAACCTCAATATCATGTTCAGAAGAGTTGCCAACAGTGCCAAGACAATTTCCGTGGCAGCCATGGATCTTTCGGCCGCAGCGACCCAGATTGCCGCCGCTTCCCATGAAACCAGACAGCAGTCCGTGAATGTTTCTTCAGCCGCAAAGGTTATGAGCGGCAATATGGATTCGGTTGCCGCGGCCACGGAACAGACCGCTACCAATGTCAATATGCTGGCCGCTGCCGCCGAAGAGATGACCGCCACCATAGACGAGATCGCCCAAAATTCCCAACATGCCCATGAAACAACCAGCAATGCCGTGGAAAAGGCTGGAAAATCAGCCCAAAAGGTGGGCAGGCTGGGCCAGGCCGCCAAAAAGATAGGTCTTGTCACCGAAACCATCAATGAGATTTCGGAACAGACAAATCTCCTGGCCCTCAATGCCACCATTGAGGCTGCAAGGGCCGGAGAAGCAGGCAAGGGCTTCGCTGTGGTGGCAGGCGAAATCAAGGAGCTGGCCCGCCAGACCGCGGCTGCCACCAGAGATATTCAGAACAGTATTGATGAGATACAAAACTCTACAGGGGAAACTGTTATTGAAATAAATGAGATATCCTCGGTCATAGGCGACATCAATGGTATTGTATCCACCATTGCCGCTTCCGTTGAAGAGCAGTCCGCCACAACCCGGGAGATAGCTTCCAACGTAAGCCAGGCATCCCTGGGAATAGGTGAGGTAAATGAAAACGTGGTCAGCACATCGGTACTTGCCGGGGAGATAACCGATAATATTGTAATGGTTTCTGATTTGGCCGAAGAAGCTGAGGAGAGCATGGAACAGATGCAGATAACCATTGGGGAGTTCACCGCCCTGTCCGGAGATCTGGACAGTATGATGGGTGAATTTACTTTTGGAAAGGAGCGTTTCGATATTATCCGTGCCAAGAAAGCACACATTGAATGGAGCAGTAAACTTACAGGGGCCATGAAGGGTGAGATCACACTGAAACCCAGCCAGGTAACCTCCCATAAAAACTGCGAGTTTGGAAAATGGTTCGGAGGAGATGGGGCCCGATCCCTTTCCCACCACCCTTCATACACACTTGTGGGCGAATATCATGAAAAACTCCATGATATGTGCAGGGAGATAACGGTCTTGATAGAGAAGGGAGCCAGGATGGAGGCAAGGAGGCATATGCAGAAATTTGTGCGGCTAAGGGCTCAATTTTTCAAGGCCCTGGATCAACTCTATATTGATTGAACCGAGAAAATAAAGCGGTTACTTCGCAAGCCAAGAAAGCCCTGGATCAAAACTTTATATTGATTGAACCGGGATACTCCATACCCTGGTATATAATTACAACAACGGGAGTTCATAGATGGCTGTAACGGATTCTTCAAGAATGAAAGAGCTTCCTGGCACTGGAAACAAAGGTATTGGGCAAAGCCTGGAAGCCTTGGAAAAAAGAGCCCGGGAGCAGCGCATCCTTCTTGACAACATCCCTCTCCAGGTGTGGTATCTCTCCGATATAGACACCTATGGCCGGGTCAACCTTGCCCATGCCCGATTTCTGGGTTTTCATCCCAGGGAGATCGCCTATAAAAAATTAGATGAATTTCTGCCTTCCCAGGTGGCTGAGGTCTGCCGGCAAAGCAACCGGCAGGTTTTCGGGGGGAAAGAGACCGTCTGCACCGAAGAGTGGGTTTTCGATGCCCGGAGTGAAAAAAGGCTGCTGGAAATTATAAAGACTCCGCAAATCAATGCCCGCGGTGATGTGGAATATGTGGTATGCACGGCTTCGGATATAACCCGGCGCAGGCACGCTGAGCAGGCATTGAAGGAGAGCGAAAAAAAATACCGGAAATTGATAGACAGCATGGTCGATGTTGTCTATCTCTTTTCCGATAGACGGGGCGGACTTTTTTTCTCCCCCAGTGTGGAAAAAGTTTTTGGTTACAGCATGGATCACATGTATGCCAATCCCTTTCTCTGGAACGATTCCATCCATCCCCTGGACAAGGAGGCTGTCTCCAGGGCCATCTCCCGGGCAGGTGAAGGAAAACCCTTTACTGTGGATTATCGCATCAGGGATGCCCGGGGCAACTGGATATGGCTCAGTGACCGCTCGATCACCGAATATAAATCCAGCGGAGAAATTATAATCACCGGAGTCGCCCGGGACATTACAGAACAAAAACAGTTAGAGAGCCAGGTTCGCCATTTACAGAAAACCGAAAGCCTGGGCCGCATGGCAGGGGCCGTTGCCCACCATTACAACAACATGATGGCCATTGTGATGGGACACCTGGAGATGGCCCTGTATGACATGGACCAGGAGAGCAGCTCCTGCAGACACATTACCGATGCCATAAAAGGGACAATGCGTGCCGTCTCCATGAGCCAGACAATGCTCTCCTACCTGGGAAAGAGTGGCATGCCCTTGTATCCCCTTGATCTGGCCACGGTTTCCGCCAGGGTCATCCATGAACTCAAAAAAGAGATAGATGTGGAGATAGTTTTTAGCAACCATCTCCATGGAGTTCTTGTTCAGGTAATGGCCAACAGGGATCAGATAAAGGAAATATTGAAAAATCTCATTGTCAATGCCTGGGAATCCATGGCAGATATAGACAGGATGGACCCTGTTCATATTGAACTTACCGCCGCAGAATCTCACAAAATTCCCCGAGGCCACCGTTATCCCGTGGATTTTATCCCCCGGGCCCCTTCATACGCCTGTATGGAAGTGGCGGATAAGGGAGCCGGTATCCCCGAGGAAGATATGGAAAAGATATTCGATCCCTTTTATTCATCCAAATTCCTTGGAAGGGGCCTGGGCCTGGCGTTGACATTGAGCATGGTAAAGGCCCATGACGGATGCATCTCCGTGGAAGGCGGCCAGGAAAAAGGCACTGTTTTCAGGCTTTTTTTACCAGTATTGCCAATTCCATGATCTGGAAAACTATACCTAAGGATATAAAATGGATGACATTATAAAGAATATTCTCAAAATCGACACTTATAATCTGGGGTCTCTAAAAACCAATTCAGAAAGCAAATTTCGGCGAAGAGATCACTGAAGTCGGAAAAGAGATCAAACAAGGATGGTGGCAAAAAAATAGAGATAATTATCTGGAAGGAATCGTCCGTGCGGATAGTGATTGATACCAGCTACTGGTCAGAATTCAATTCGTCACAGAGAATTTTGTGGCTTTGGAACACAGAATCCAAGCTTATCATCTGTGTAAAAACATCGATGAGGATGATATTCCGTTTATCGCACTTTCCTTGCACCTGAAAGCCGTATTTTGGACAGGAGATAAGCAGTTAAAAACGCATCTGAGACAAATGGGGTTTGTTTCTTTTTTTGAACCACAATAACGATTAAACCTGGGGTTGAAAGAATTAACCAATTTGGATATCATGAATGTGGGTTACAAGACCTTCTAATTTCTGCTTCACTAAGGGGCTTTCGGGGGCGACCCCAAATCCGTTATAATCAGTAAATCCGTTATAATCAGTATATTTTAAGGAGACAATTCCATGGGTTCAATCTCACCCCAAGGTGAAAATTTAAAAAAAGCCATAAGCTGGATTTCCGAGCAGCGCCTTGCTAATCCTGATCAATCTGATCTCATCCTTGCTGAAAACGCTGCCATAAGATTTGATCTCAACCCTGACGATTCCGAGTTTCTTTTAAGATTTATAAAGGAACCGGACTCCATAAACAACTGAAATTACTGTGCCGCAAGTCCCGGCCATTATGTTTTGCCATGCCTGAAATAAGGATTCTTCCTGAAAATCTGTCCAACAGAATAGCTGCCGGAGAGGTTGTTGAAAGACCTGTCTCGGTTGTCAAGGAGCTTGTGGAAAACTCCTTAGATGCCGGGGCATCCGAGATAACCGTGGAGATCGGGAGGGGAGGACGTGATCTCATAAGGGTTGTGGACAACGGCCTGGGCATGTGCCGGGATGATGCCCTTCTCTCCACGGAGCGATATGCCACAAGCAAGATTAAAGATGACCATGATCTATTCTCCATCGCCACCTTTGGATTTAGGGGAGAGGCCCTTCCCTCCATTGCGTCCATTTCAAAGTTTACAATGATCTCCCGGGAAAGGGGGACCCGGGCCGGAGTGAAGATTGAGATCACAGGAGGCAGACTCATGGATGTGGAGGATGCAGGTGCCCCTCCGGGAACCATGGTCACTGTAAAAGACCTCTATTACAATACCCCTGCCCGAAGAAAGTTTCTCAAGTCCGTGAATACGGAAATGGGACATATATCCGATCTTATCTCCTCCATTGCCCTTGCTTTTCCAGAGGTAACCTTCCGCCTCATACACAACGGCCGCATGGTGAAACAGTTCACAAGGTCGGACTCTTTTCTGAACAGGGCAAAAAAAGTACTGGGACTATCCAATGACCCGGGAGAACAGGGTGACAATCTCCTCCATCCTGTGGATTTCAGTGCCGGTAACATGGTTGTCACAGGATATGCCGGCAGCCCTGTACTGAACCGGGGCAGCGGTTCCAGGATGATACTGTTTGTGAACAGGCGTGTGGTTTCGGATCGTACCCTTGTTTCCGCAATCATACGGGGCTATCGGGAACGCATCATGAAGGGGAGGTTTCCCGTGGCCGCCCTTTTTATAGAGGTGCCCTTTGATGAGGTGGATGTTAATGTCCATCCTGCCAAGCTCCAGGTGAGATTCGTGAACCAAGGGGCTGTCTTTGCCGCGGTGTCTGGTGCGGTCCATGCCGCCCTTTCCCATGGAGAGAGGATACACCCTTATGACAATGGAGCGGAAGATGCCGGCAAATCCTCCGGTGACCATGGAATTTCCCAGCCCTCTCCGCCCGGGAGCATGAACAGCCAGCCCCCATTGAAAGCCAGGGTGAACCAGGGGATCATTTCCGGAAAAACACTTTTTGACTGGGAGGTGCCTTCTCCATCGGGCCATCCTTCAAATCCCTCCCATTACCACTCAAACACTCCATGCCCTGCTCCCAATATCCCATGCCATGAATCAGATGCACCATACCAGAACCCCACTTTTCCAGACCAGAAATCAAACACTCCGCTTCATAACCCCACTTTTCCAGACCAGAAATCAAACACTCCACTTCATAACCCCACTTTTCCAGACCAGAAATCAAACACTCCACTTCATAACCCCACTTTTCCAGACCAGAAATCAAACACGCTGCTTCATAACCCCAAATTTTCATGCCGGGAGTCAAATCCTCCGGATCATAACTCCGGTTTTGGTACTTTTTCCTCCATGCGGGTACTGGGACAGCTCTTTGACACCTATATCGTTGCCCAGTCCGGCGATGATATGGTTCTCATTGATCAGCACGCCGCACATGAAAGGGTGGTTTTTGAAAGACTCAAAAGCCGTTCAGCCGGATTTCGTCCCCCGTCCCAGAGACTCATGGTTCCCCAAAGCCTGGAGCTGAATCACCGTGAAGCCGCTATCTTAGAGAGAATCCTGCCCCATCTTCTTGATATTGGCATGGAGATAGAGCCCTTTGGTGATGGAACATTCATCATAAAGTCCATTCCCGCCATCATTGATGACATGGAGATGGGCAATCTTGTCATGGACATGCTCGACAGCCTCATATCGGCCGGGGTGGAAGAGATGGATGTCACAAAAGGGTCAACCGGAGGGATACCCATGGCCCATGATCCATCCGGAGGTCGGGATTGGCTTGACGATATCCTTATTCTAATATCCTGCCATGTCTCGGTGCGGGCCCATCACTCTCTGGAAACCAGGGAGATTACAGCCCTTATGAAGGATCTGGACAGGTGCGAAAATCCCCTCTACTGCCCCCATGGCCGTCCTGTAACGATATCCTTTTCCCAAAGGGAATTAGATAAAAGATTTAAGCGTACCGGTGCATGAACAAAAAAAAAATTGGACCAAACGATGATCAAGGCCAAAAAATTGCTGTTTTTTTGAGTTATTTTGTTGACTTCATAAAAAAAAAGTGTTATCGCTGTCCGAAAATTTTATCTGTTTGAAAATTTTTTGTTTATAGAACAGTGAATTTTAGTGTTTAGTATCTGTTTTTTCAGGATGGAGAAAATACTTTTTTATTAACCTTATTTTAATGTGCTATTTGTTTTTTGTAGGAGGAAAACAAAAAGATGAAAAGACTAACTGTAATACTTATTGCCCTTGTATGTGCTGTAATGTTTGTAGCACCTTCCTTTGCCGATGACAGGGTCTCCCTTTCCGGTAGTATGCGTGTACGCGGATGGGACGTTGACGGTGCATCAGAGTCAAGCTGGTATGACCAGAGATTGAGAATCGGAACAAAAATCAAGGTTGCAGATGATGTGCATGCCGAGTTGAGAGCAGACTATGGTGAGGGAAACTGGGGAACCAACTACAGAGGTTTGATTACACGCCCTGGTGACCAGAGTGCCGGAAGATCAGGTTCTGGAAAACTTGATATCGACAGGGGTTTCATGAAGATTAATAAAGAGAACTGGGCCCTGACAGCAGGTCAGCAGTATATGTACTTTGGTGTTGCCCAGGTTCTTGATGCCAATGCTCCTGGTTTCAAGTTCGACCTCAAATTTGCCCCTGTAACAGCAACCGTTCTCTATGCAAAAGTTGATGAGAGTGGAAGTACAAGTGATGAAGACGGTTTTGAAGATGTTAACTTCTATGGCGGTAACGTCAACTATACCTGCGATGCCTTCTCAGTCAATCTTTTTGCAGGTGTCCTTGATGACGATACTGCGGCCGATGATTCTCCTGTAATGTTCGGTGTACATGGAACTGCATCCCTTGGAATGGTTAACCTGACGGCAGAGCTTGCAATGGCTTCCGGAGACACCAATGGCGGTACAGTAGATTATACAGGTACCCAGTTTTACCTTGAAGGTAATGCCAACCTCACCGATCAGTTCAGCTTGAGCGGCGAGATTGTCTATGCCCTTAGTGCCGACGATGATGAGATTCAGCTCACAGGTTTCTGCAACTGGTGGTCTTTTACCCCCATGTCCCTCAATACACCCTTTGCTGCCGATTTTTCAGCCTTTGCAAATGCCGATCCCTTTGATCCAACAGGTGATGGTGCCGGTGTCCAGGGTATGATGGTTGCCGCAAAATATGCTGTCATGGAAGGTCTTTCCCTGGGCGGCAAGGTTGGATACTTCCAGCCCGAGGATGATGACAGAACATCTGTAGATGACATCACGGCTTTCAACCTTTGGCTCTCCTTCATGGTAGCCACCAACACCGAGTTTGCCCTGACATATCTCTACTCAGATACAGAAGTTGACGGTGCCGATGTTGATGCTGAAAAGACCCTTGCTGCAAGACTTCAGCTTAATTTCTAATCCTTTATATGTCAATCACCCCTAAGCACTTCGTGACTTAGGGGGCTTTCTTGAATAAGATGTAAATTTTTTATAATGTGACTTGAATTAAATGATAATTGAGTAATTTCTCCTCCTTTTAAAAGGGATTGGCGGTAAATCGTCAGTCCCTTTTTTTTTACACCGGCATACACTTAACTTTGAACAGATTCCTAATTTTATACAGTATTGACAAGGCTTACTGCATCATAAGTGTCCACTTTTAGTAATAAAGGATATTTCAATTTCTAACTTGGGGTTTCAGAAGACGATGGGCAGACATAACAGTATCTTCTCTCAATAGATTTTCCAATTTCACACTCACGAAAAACTCATTCATATAATGATAATTGACACCTATTACCGAGCCTGTAATTTTGACTAAGTTCTCTTTGCCGCTCTCATCCTCCTGGTTAAGATCGAACTGTAAATGAATCCTTCGGCCTAAAAGCATTCGCAAGGTCTCTTTTCGGGAGGATTTAATCGTGAAAGAGATACCAGCCACTGATATGTCGTAAAAAAAACCACGGTAAACCTTGCCGAGGGGAGTGCCGGAAGCTTTGAGAATCTGGAAATCAGCCTTGCCCTCAAGCCTTATACGCTTATAAGCCCGCCGCTCTATTTTTTTAGCGTTAATGACATCACTGATTTTAACCTGACTCTGACAATAGGCCATGAGCTGGCCTTTCAGGGCAGGCAGATCGTCATCCCAGATTTTGAACATATCCCGCTCTATGAAGCTCACCGTGCTTATACTTGCGGCCGTTACCGTATAAGTACAGTTGGTGATATCAAAGAAGGTATCATCGCCACAAATATCTCCAGGAGCCAGGCTCTTGATAAAATTATCCTTGCCGTCCATGAAGAGGTTCGAGCTTTTATAAAAAAGAGACCCGGGACTGTCTGCATGACCCATGCATCACACTTCTATCCCCAGG
>JADGBO010000379.1 GCA_015231465.1 Desulfamplus sp. | reverse complement strand
TAAAGATATTTTGGAATATAAAGATATTCAGACAGTTTTGCAGCCTGATCTTGTTGTTGTTTGCGATGATAAAAAACTAAAAGAGCGGGGCTGTTTTGGTTCTCCTGATATAGCAGTTGAGATTCTTTCAAAATCAACTGCTTACAAAGATGAAACTGAAAAACTTAAAATTTATGAAAAACATGGTGTTAAAGAGTATTGGATTATCAATCCAGATGCAGAATATATACAAGATGATTGAACGGCTGCGTGTTGAAGAGTTGGTTAAAAAAGCAGATTTTTGAAATTGAAATAGGAGAACATTATGGAAGTAAAAAACGCTGTTATGGCTGCAATGAACGCTGCACAGGAATTTTATGATGGTAAAGAACTTCTTGATCTCTCTTTGGAAGAAGTTGAACTTACTGATGATGAAAAATATTGGCTAATTACACTTGGTTTTGATTTTCCTATAAAAAAAACACCAGCCAATCAAATAGTAAATCCAATTATGACCGCATTTGGTAAAGATTATATTAGGAAATATAAAATTTTCAAAGTTGATGCAATGAACGGAGAAGTTAAATCAATGAAAATAAGGGAAATATGAGAAAGATTTGCCAAATCAAATATGACTCAATGCCCGTTCTTATAGATGCAAATTTACTGCTGTTATTCTATATCGGACTTATTAACAAAAAATATATACCTGAATTTAAGAGGACAAAAACCTATCAACCAGAGGATTTTGAACTTTTATATAATTTTTTGAATAACGTCCCTAAAATAGTAACCACCCCAAATATTCTTACAGAAGTTTGCAACCTTGCAAGTTGTCTTTCAGGAAAATATAAAAATGAGTTTTCTAATGTTTTTGCCAACTCAATTGCAGTTATGGAAGAGAGCTACATTAAAAGCACAGACGCAATAAAAACTGATGAGTTTTTTCGATTTGGGTTGGTGGATTCAATTATTATAAACTTTGTCAAAGGAAAATATCTGCTTCTGACAGATGATTTCAGGCTTAGTCAGTATGCTGAATCTATAGGTATTGCTGTTCTTAATTTCAATCACATAAGACAAGCAAATTGGGGCTTGTGATAAATACAATCTTAACGCATTTTTACACAATGTTTTCAATGAAGAGCCATTATGATTGATTTTAGTTATGCAGATTACCTTGCATGGTCTGAAGATGAACGCTATCAACTGCTTACAAAGATGAAACTGAAAAACTTAAAATTTATGAAAAATATGGTGTTAAAGAGTATTGGATTATCAATCCAGATGCAGAATATATAATGGTTTATCGGCTTGATGGGATAAAGTATGGAAAACCAGAGTATTTAATAAAAAGCGATACTTTAATAAGCTGTGTTGTTGAGGGCTTGGTGGTTGATTTGGCAGAGTTGTGGGTGTAAAAATGAAATTTATTTTGGGTAAGGAGGTGTAAACAATGAATATTGCTTCAGCAAATAAAAAAGAAAATGTGAATAAGAGCAATTTCAGCATAGAGTGTGTTGGCAATCAGGCAGTAATAAAGGTTGATTTATCGTTTGTCAATATTGAGTCTTTAAACAAGATGATTGAACGGCTGCGTATTGAAGAGTTGATTAAAAAAGCAGATTTTAGGGGTGATATTGCTGAAATTGGGTCAGACATTAAGAAGAGTTGGTGGCAGAAAAATCGAGAGCATTATTTAAGAGGGGTCGTTAATGCGAATTGTGATTGATACGAGCATGATTTTCTCTTTATTGTTGGGAAAAAATGCTGGAATGCGTGATGTTTTTTTTGAGTTTGGACACGTTTTTTATGCCCCAAATTACATTATTGGTGAGATTTTTGAGAAAAAAGAAAAAATCATGAGATGTTCATCTTTGTTAGAATCTGAGGTTTATGAGCTATTCTACCGCATACTTGGGAAAATAGAATTTGTTGCTGAGAATATTGTCTCTTTGGAATGTAAATCGCAGGCATTTGAATTGTGTCGTAACATTGACGAGAATGATATTCCTTTTATAGCATTATCGCTGCAATTAAATGCTGTTTTCTGGACAGGAGATAAAAAATTGAAAAATTATCTCAAAGAACACGGCTTTACTTTATTTTTTGAGCCAGAATATTAATCGTAAGATATAGGAGAAAAACAACCCATGAAACCTTGGTTTAAAATTGTCAAGCCGCACAAAGATATTCAAGATGGTCATTTAGATGAGTCTATTTTTGCGGCTGATTTAGCAGAGGCAGCACAAGGAAGGGGTAGAGAAATCTATACTAATCCTGAGATATTTTTCAAAAAAACCTGTTTTACTGCTGGAATAAAAAACATAGCTAAAAAAACATCACGCATTCCAGCATTTTTTCCCAACAATAAAGAGAAAATCATGCTCGTATCAATCACAATTCGCATTAACGACCCATCTTAAATA
>JADGBO010000378.1 GCA_015231465.1 Desulfamplus sp. | reverse complement strand
CGCCGACCGGGATGATGCCTTTCAGGATTCGGGTATTGAGAGCATCTCCAATCTATTGAGCCGCACCAGCCGGGCGCTCAATCAGTGGGAAAAAGAGACAGAGAAAAAGGACAAGGGAAAGGGAAAGGAAGAGAAAAATAATGATAAAGATAAAGAGGGGCTGCTGAATCAGTTACCCGGGAATTTTTTCAGGCTGCTGGAAAACC
This sequence comes from Desulfamplus sp., assembly GCA_015231465.1. Lineage (GTDB taxonomy): Bacteria > Desulfobacterota > Desulfobacteria > Desulfobacterales > Desulfobacteraceae > Desulfamplus. The sequence continues at coordinate 2,203 of JADGBO010000378.1, read as the reverse complement.
TCACCATCTCCCGAAGCCGAAAGCACATCACCACCTATTACGGCACCGAAGAGGTGGGGCGTTTCCCAGGTAAACTGAAACCCGATACCTACACCCCATACATTGACACCGGAGGGGAGCTCTTGAAATTCAAAGAGACCCACATGAAGCTCGAAGAGCTGATTCTGGCAGTCTATATGCCCATGTCCTACATCAAAAAAGCGTACCGGAAGCACTATCGGGAACGATTCCAGACCAAATACAACAACAAGATCATCTTCAGCCATGAAGATCGGGAATTTATCACCTCCAAACTTCACCGCTTCAACCTGTTCAAACGCCTGGACAGCTCGGTATTTGCCTTTGGCGAAACATTGAGACGCCTCAAAGAGCGTATCGCGTCCTGTATAGAAATCCTTGAGGAGTATCAGGAAGAGCAGGGGCAGGAACAGAAAAGAGAAAAAAAACGTGCGGCAAACACCGCCGATTCCGCGGTGGCTTCCAATACCACCACCGGTGGCGAATTCCCCTTTTGCGATGACTCGGATTTTGAAGGGGAGTTCATGGATGAAGATGCCCCGGCCCTGGACTACAAATACACCATCAAGATTCGGCATCTCGACATCAACGCCTATTTGCACGATCTCTACTTTGATCGCATGGTGCTGGACGTTATTTACAGTGAGGTATCCACCGTTCTGGAGGAAAAGCGGGACAACAAGCTTGCCACCCTGCAAACCGTGGTCCTGGAGAAGGTCAAAAAGACCCCTTACAATGCCGGAAACCGAAAGGTACTCATCTTCACCGCCTTTGCCGATACCGCCCGTTATCTCTACAAGGCCCTCTCCCCTGCCCCGGCAGAGCCCGAATCTACCTTCCCGATTCCCCCAAAAAAACCGTTCAAATCCCGGGCATTGCCCACCGCCGGCCCATCATCGGATTCCAGACTACCCCGGAATCAGCCGGTGATCGCCATGATCAGCGGAACAGGCAAACCCATGGTCTCCGTGGATAGCGTGGAGCGCACCTTTGACGCCGTACTCTCGGCATTTTCTCCCAAATCCCGTATCAAGGTGCCCCTCCCACCGGAAAAGCAGGTGGATATCCTCATCGGGACCGACTGCATCTCCGAAGGGCAGAACCTCCAGGATTGCGACTGTGTGATCAACTACGACATCCAGTGGAATCCGGTCACCCTGATTCAGCGCTTCGGCAGAATCGACCGTATCGGCAGCAGCAACACCCACATCAAGATGATCAACTTTTTCCCGGATATGGACTTGAACGAATATTTGAGCCTTGAAAAACGGGTCAAAAGCAAAATGATCTCCGCCAACATCAGTTCCACCGGAGACGAGGACGTCCTCTCACCCGAGATGAACGACATCAGCTTCAGGAACCGCCAACTGGAGCGCCTGCGGGAAGAGGTGATCGACCTTGATGAAGCCGGGGAAAATATCTCCCTGACCGATCTCAACATGAATGAGTATCTCTTTGAGCTGGCAGACTATCTCAAGCGGGTACCGGAGATCCGGGAGATCCCCCGGGGAATCTATGCCGTAACCCATGCCATGGAAGACGGTGAAAAAGCGCCGCATCAAGGGGTGATTTTTTGCTTCAAACACCGGGGAGAGACCACAAAGCCCGACAATGACAGCACCCTCTATCCCTACTATCTGATTTTCATGGACAGGGCAGGCAATGTGACCTACGGCAACAACCGGGCACGGGAGCTTTTAAAATTATACCGGAAACTCTGCTACGGTACCCGTGAACCGGTAAAACCCCTGGTGGATAAATTTCTTGAAGAGACCCGACATGTCAAGGATATGTCCTTCTACTCCGGGCTTCTCAGCAGTGCCATTCAATCCATCCGGGGCCAGGAAGAGACCGAAGCGGAACAGAGCATCTTTGATTTCAGTGGATACAACAACCCCTTTGCCGGGGAGACCGCCGATGACTTTGAGCTGGTGTCGTTTCTGGTGGTGGGGTGATTTTTATAAAAACCGAACCGAAATTAATACACTAATTAATACACTAAACCCATTGGAATTTATTATTGTATTGGGGGCAGAGTCAACTACCCCTACGGCACTTCGTGACCATAGGGGTTTCCTTGAGGAGGTTTTATGAAAGCACTTAGAGAAAAAGTACCGTCTTTCCCAATGCCTCCCAAAGAGAGAAAGAGCCTCGGGAGATTGACAGCCGTATTATTCATCATGAG
>JADGBO010000377.1:610-2435 GCA_015231465.1 Desulfamplus sp. | reverse complement strand
CATCCATTTCAGGCATCTGGATGTCCATCAAAATCAGGTCAAAAAATCCATCTTCACAGGCTTGAACAGCTTTTTTCCCGTTATCCACAATTATGGGTTCATATCCCATTTTCCCAAGCACCTTTTTTATGAGCATCTGGTTCACCCTGTTGTCTTCGGCCACCAGAATTTTAATGGAACCCTTTGTTCCATGGATTTTTTCAGTGTCCGCTTCCTGGACAGCTTTTGAGTCTGCTTCCTGGACAGTGTTTGGGGTGAGTTTCTGGATGGCTTTTGAGGTTGCTTTCTGGACAATTTTTTTGGTGGGTTTTTGACCGGCTTTTTGTTTGGATTTATGCACGGGTTTGACCGTTGATCCGGCGGCATTCTGGTTATCCCCACAGGGGGGAATTACCCTTTGCTGAGTGATGCATAATTTAAAACAGGACCCCTCACCTGGCTTGCTTTCAACAGATATTGTTCCCTTCATGGCTTCTATTAATTTTTTGCAGATGGCCAGGCCAAGCCCTGTGCCCTCGAATTTTCTGCTGTAGGATGAATCTGCCTGGGAAAAGGGGGTAAAAAGCCTTTTCATCTGCTCAATGGAAAGGCCGATTCCATTATCGGAAATTTTAAACAGGAGTCTCTCTTTTCCATGCTCGGCCCCTTGTCGGTGGTCAATATGAATGTCAAGATGGACATCTCCTTTGTCCTCAGAAAATTTAATGGCATTGTCCATCAATATATCAACTATCTGTATCAGCCTCGTATAATCCCCTTTATAAAAACGACCTTTGACCTGCCTCATATCTGTTTTGATTCCAATGCCTCTAAATGCGGCCTTCCGGCCATGCAGATCCCTAAGTTCACGGACAATGGAGTCTAAGGAGTATACTTCATGGATCAGTTGCATATCTCCTGATTCCAGTTGATTATAGTCAAGTATGTTTTTTATTTTTCCGAGAAGTTCATTGCTGTTATGAATGATGGAATCAATGCATGATAGTTCATCTGTGTTAAAAAGGCCTGTTTTGAGGTTTTGGGCCATGCCGAGTATGCCGCTCAGGGGAGTGCGCAGTTCATGGCTCATCACCGAAAGAAAATTGGTTTTGGCCCTGGCCGTTGCTTCTGCATTCTCCTTGGCCTTTATCAGGGACAGCTCTTCATGTTTCTTTCGTGTAAAGTCCCTGAACACAATGACCATTCCCCCGGGATAGGTGCCATCGGGCATCTTGAGAATACTGGCGGATGCCTGGAGCCATATTTTTTCCTTCAGATGGGCATTTTGTACATAGACTTCAATGTTTCTCTTTCCATCGGAGAGATCAGCGGCTCTCTTCTGATCTGAGACATCAATTGTTCTCTTCTGATCTGAGACATCAGTTGTTCTCTTCTCTTTGGAGACCTCGCCGATTCTCTTATAATCGGACAGTTCACTGGTTTTACTCTCTTCTGAGCTCTGTTTTTGTCCCAAACTTAATTTTATATCAGGCTCTTTCCGTGACGGCAGGCAAGTTTTTCCGGAATGGCACTCCATGCCCTCTACGCTGAGTTCAGACAGAGATAACAGGGGCGTATTGTCGGATTTGAAAATGCCCACAATTCGAGGCCATTGATCTGTTCCATCGGGAATGGGAATATTTCCCACCATCTCGCTGAACGCGTCGTTCACATGCATTAGATTTCCGGCATCATCGGTGATCACAACTCCATCACCCATGCTGCCCATCACCGACTGGAGTATCAATGTTTTCTGATGCAGTTCCCGTTTTTTCTGGTCCAGCTCTGCAGTGGCTGCCTGATATCCCATTAATTTTTCATTTGTTATGTTGAGTTTGGCACTTAA
>JADGBO010000377.1:0-496 GCA_015231465.1 Desulfamplus sp. | reverse complement strand
GTGTCTGCAATAACTGTTGCATTGGTCAGGGATCGGGTCAGTACACTCATCTCCCCGATTACATCGCCAGCCCTTTTCAGTTGAAGAATCAGCTCCCCCTTGACATAAACACTCACAATCCCTTCCATGATCACGTAAATTTTCTCGTTGTGTTGATTCTCTTCAATGATTGTCTCCCCTTTTTCAAAGTATTCAATTGTGGAATGTGAGATCAGATGAAAGATTTGAGCATGATCGAACTGGCTGAAAATCCTTGAGTTTGTAAGTATGTCAACGATCTTTTCCGGAGGAAATGTATTTCTCATTGTTCAATACACCCCATACAGGGGGCCTTTGGGTTTATGGATTTATGCACACATCTATTCATGGCCTTGGAGATCAAGCTTTCGGGAATGTCCGGGTCTGAGTGAGATTTTTTTTGATAAAAAAACTCTTTCTCGTAAGTCATAAGTTCTCCGAATGGCTATAGCAGATGGTATTTTTCGGCAAACGAGCA
>JADGBO010000376.1 GCA_015231465.1 Desulfamplus sp. | reverse complement strand
GGACAAGGCAGTGGATACGATTTTCTCAAGGGCCAGGCAAGGTGATCTGCTGGTCATCCAACCGGATGATCTTGAACCTGTTATGGGTCAGATATTGAAAAAATATCGTGAGATGGTAGTGGGATAGTACCATACATAGTAAATTCCTGATTCTGATTTATTTTGTGGTCAGTTCGTGCAACCCGACATTGACGTTGAAATTAAAATCAGGAAATGTTTTTCTGGAAGTCTATATTCAGGCTTGGAGGGGTATGAATGCGATATTAGTATCAATTTTACTGTTTCTTTTTTGAGGGCAGCCACAGGGGACTGCCCCTACATTACGATAACCAATTTAATTTATATGAAAGTCCCAGCCGTTTCAGGACTTTCATCACTTCGATTGTGGCGGTGAGCCGCCATGTTGGTTATCTGGAAAGCTATACTTGGTTTTTTTTGACATTGCCGCTTTGACTGCAACGTAATGTCGTTTAAACTTGGCAACCCACATGTCATTTATCAATGCGTTGAATAGTCCGAGCATAGCATCTCTACCGACAATATCCGGACTCGTTATGTCAATAGACGCACCACTCATTTTAGGCATCAAATTATTCTTTAAATTATTCTTTAAATTATTCTTTAAATTATTCTTTAAATATTCTTTGAACTGCCACCCATCCAGTTCTCGTAGAATGTAGCAGACTCCCATCCATAGTTAATGACCGAAACGAGCTTTCCGTTATGCATTACCTGGATCATGGTTTTGCGGCAATCACACTCAGGATCAACGCAATACGTATCAACAAAACTGTACTCTCCATCGGGCAACTGTGGACTTTGTTTAATTTTTACTGTACGTACTTGATGTGCTTCTCCGATGATTTCCCCTGCTGGTATAAACTCCATGCTATTGAATACTCCTCTTTTCTTTTATGCCGAAGGATGAGCTAACTTTTTGCGTCCGGGTTAGGAATGTATGCGATTTACAATATATTTTAGATGTTCTTCGCCTGTCCCACAGCAACCACCCAATATTTTAATTCCATATAATTTGTTAAGTTTCATAAAACCGTTTCAAGGAAACCCCTAAGTCACGAAGTGCCGTAGTGGAGGAATTGAAACATCCGTGAGCGACCGAAAGGGAAGCGAGCGGACATTCCGTTAATAAGAATAACCGTCGAGACTAAAAATTTTTTGACAAGATTTCCAGGAAATCCCCTGTATTGTTTCTTTACCCATTGTTATATTAAAACTTCCAGAACTTCTTACAGCGACTTTTCCAAGATAAGTTCCGATTTTTTTGCCTTTGGTAACGATAGCCTTCACACGGTCTCCAGTTTGAAAGCCATGAACACTCTTGTTTGCCTTTGCCGAAGTTCTTGGAAAACCGAACTTGTCCATCCGGCACAGTTGCCTTTGACCATGCCCTGACGCTTTAATCCGCAAAGGTTTGATTCCTGAAATATCAATTTTTTCAGGAGTAGATTTTCCAACGCAACCCGCATCAATCCAATGCTCTTTTGGTAAATCTTTTTGAGTGCGGTTGAACTTTGTCAACCCTCCACTTCCGCATTCAACCGGCAGACCTGTTTCTTTCAACCGATTGAGCAATGCCCACCGTGAAGCGTTAACCGAAGCGGTATCTTTCAAAGGAGCTTTGGCTTGTGCTTTGATTCGTTTGAGAATGTCTGGCTTGCTTTTCAGGAACTCTTCAATCGGTTGATTTCCCTTCTTCTGATTGCAAAGGGTACAAGCCAGCGTAAGATTTGAAATCCTGTTTGTTCCGCCTTTCGATTTGGGTTGAATATGCTCAACTTCCAAAGGAACATCCTTCTTGCCACAGTAAGCACAAGTTCGTTTCCACTTCTCAAGCAGATACTCTCTCACTTCGTAGCCGTGAAGCGTCCCTTGCTGGTACTCAATCCCAGAAATAAAACCGTTCTGCATTTTCTGAGTGTCAAATTTGACAAGTTCCTGAGAAATCGCTTGAATGGGGGCAAAACGAATCAAGCGATTAACCCAAGTGCAAACATTCTCCACTCGACTTTGAATTGAAGGAGGCAACCAGCCTTCTTTTTGAATTCGGTTATAAAAACGAGGTTTTCGATACCTTGTTTTTCGATTCCGTCTTGATCTTCGGATTGCTCGTCTGGAGTCCAAACGATCTTTGATTTGCTGTCCTCGATGTTCCAATTCTCCTGCCCAGACCACTTCACCGGTTTCTTCGACAATAACAGCCATTCCGGTTGTTTTCGATCCAGGATCAAGTTTGATGCGCAATGAACGAGGTTCAGCGTCTGGAACTTCGTATTTTAAAATGATTGTAAAAGGATAGTTGCGATAAACCGCTGCTTTCCCTTGAGCTAACAAAATTCTTGCTCTTGCTGGTTTACAAGGTGTAAGTGGATGCTTATTTGAATCTAAAACAAAAACTTTCTGCATTATTCTCCTTTAAGA
>JADGBO010000375.1 GCA_015231465.1 Desulfamplus sp. | reverse complement strand
ACGGGGCATGATCGGCCGGATCAAGGCAGATATGACTGTGGAGACCCTCCTGAATGAGATACAAGGTATTGCCCGGGAGCCATTTCCTCCCATTTTCAGGCTGGAAGTTTTAAAACGCCTTGCAAAGCCGGTGACCATTTTGGCAGGGAGGGAGAATGCCGGAAACTTTGCCCCCCTGGCCGATATTCTGGAGAAATCAACGCTAAGGCACCACTGGCTCTGCATTGCCTCTCCTGGCTACGAAGGGGAGAGCAGAAAAGCCCAGGCCATAGTAAAGGATATTGTGGCCAAATCAAATCATATACGAAATTATATGCTGGGGGTAAAACTTAAAGAGGCTGCCATGAACCGTTTTCCGGTATGGACAGGCTTTGCTGATATGGAAAATACCGGCAGACTTAACTTTATCCTGGCCGGTACGCCCCGGGAAACATGGGTTTTAAGAAACAGAGAGAACCCGGAAATCATTATCACCCGGGAGGAGATGGAGGGGGGGAGCGTGATGACCTATTCGGACCATGACAGCTACCTTCCGGGAGAGCCCCTGTTTGCTCCATCGGGTACCATGACCACATGGGAGGTGCTGGAGAGGTTTAATTCAGAATTTGGGACACTCTCAAAGGGTGTTGAAATGGACTGGCCGGTAACATGGCCCGTCAACATAAGGCAGCCCTTTCTATAGACTTCCAGAAAAATGTCAACTACCCCTTCGGCACTTCGTGACCGTAGGGGCTTGTAATTCAATTGCAGGCCCGGTTGATTAGCTTAAGTGCTTCGTACACTACGTTACCGGAGAATAAATGATATGGGTATTATCACGGTAAACCAACATGGCTGATGTTCAGCCACCCCCGGAAGATGAAAATTTGTATCTGTTTCCACGGTAAAGGTATGGAGTATATTATGATACTGGGGGTTAATTTGACCGATTTCACCTGACAAAATACGTAAAAGATATGGATTATATTATGATACTGGTACTTGCCACAAGAAACAGGGGAAAGACAGAGGAGCTAAGGGATATGCTCAAAGATTTTCCCGTTGACATTAAAAATCTCGATGATTTCGGCCCCATTCCCGAAGTGGAGGAGGATGGAGATACCTTTGATGAAAATGCTTATAAGAAAGCATCCTTTGCTGCAAGGGTGCTTGGCTGTCCCGCCATGGCTGATGATTCCGGGTTAATTGTGGATGCCCTTGGCGGTGCCCCCGGGGTACGTTCGGCCAGGTATTCAGGGGAGGGTGCCACCGATGCCGCCAATGTGGAAAAGCTGCTTGCCGCCATGGAGGGTGTAAAAGATAGAAGGGCCGCTTTCGAGTGCGTCATCTCCATTGCCGTACCCACGGGTGCGGCTCTCACCTATGAGGGAAGATGCCAGGGACTTATTACGGAAAAACCTGTGGGAGAGGGGGGGTTTGGGTACGATCCTGTCTTTTTTCATCCTGAATCGAAAAAGACCTTTGCCCAGCTCACCATGGAAGAGAAGGCCGGGGTCAGCCACAGGGGCATGGCCCTGGGGCAGGTCATTAAAGAGTTTGACAAGATTATTGACTGGATGGATATAAACATGCCGAAATTTGAACCGGTTCCATGCAAAAAATCCTGATTTTACTGTAGCTTGTTGGTACTTATGGTATCATGCCTTATCTGCATGAGGAGAAGTGGTCAACTACCCCTACGGCACTTCGTGACCGTAGGGGTTTCCTTGAGGAGGTATTCATGAATAATAAACAGTGGTACGAAATATTGTTCGAAAACTATGGTGAAAAATATGACAATGAATGTTTCACCCAGGGAACAATTGGGGAATGTGATTTCCTTGAGAAAGAGATAAGCTTTAATAAGGAGTTGAAGATTATTGATATCGGATGCGGTACAGGGCGGCATTCCATAGAGTTGTCAAAAAGGGGTTATTCAATTACCGGTATTGATTTGTCTGAATCGTTACTTCAAAAAGCGAGAGAAAAGGCACGACAGAACGGCTTGAAAATTGATTTTTTAAGACACGATGCACGAGATTTGCCTTTTGAAAACCAATTTGATGTAGCTATTATGATGTGTGAAGGAGGGTTTCCATTGATGGAAACCGATGAGATGAATTTTGAAATTCTTAAAAATATTTCAAAATCTTTGAAAAAAAAGTCAAAATTAATTTTTACGACTTTAAATGGTCTATTTCCACTGTTTCATTCCATAAATGATTTCCACGCCGAAGGAGTTGTTGAAGGCAATGCTGAATACGACAGCAAAAATTTTGACTTGATGACATTCAGAGATCATAACATTACAAAGGTTGTGGATGATAATGGAGTGGAAAAGGAACTTGAATGCAACGAAAGGTATTATGTGCCATCTGAAATAACCTGGTTGTTGAAAACGCTTGGATTTACGAAAATTGAAATTTTTGGAGCCAAACTTGGTGCCTTTTCCCGGGAAGATAT
>JADGBO010000374.1 GCA_015231465.1 Desulfamplus sp. | reverse complement strand
TTGATGTTGAGGTATGAAACACCCCACCCGTCGGGCTCCCCCCTTCATCGGTTCTATTTTTTTTGTTTTTTTGCAGGCCCCGAAGCCTTACGAGCCCGTGTTCTGGGATATGTTTCCGATGATCGATGTTGAGAGATCCTTTTTTGCAAGGATACGGGGGAGAGGTCTGTTTCCGAAGATCGGCCCCTCCACCTTTCAGCCGTGTCAGGGATATGAAGCGATGCAACCCCACCCTTCGACGGAATAGGGCCACAGGTGAGGGCTGGCAACCTCGGCCAATCCCTTCAGGACTATGGCTTTAATAACTTGCAAATTTCGCAAACGGCTTTTGAACGATTATGATTGCATGGTTTTCCATTGTGCTCATTGAAACATCGGATGGCCTCAAGTCCCAACTTATTATTGCGCTTGGAATTTGCCGCTTGCTCTTGCTTTTGAACAATAGCCGCTCGTTTAAGGCTGAATATGAAACGAATGGCAATGACTTTACGTTGTCCCAGCTTCACAGGCTCCCACGAATATATCAAAGTGGTGTGCTGATGAATATGTCGGTCTCCCGGTTCTAAAATCTTACGGCGCAATTCTGGGAAAGTCTTGTATCCGGTAACCCCAAGCATCTCCCGCAACTCGTTAAGATCAATGGTCACCTCCGGCTTATCATCCCACGATTTGAGCAAGACGAAAAGCCGTTGACTGTATACGCTTGGAATAACCATGTATTCAAATAAACTGTATTGTGTAAAATTGCTTTTCAGATTGAGATAGTGGGGTTTGAGCTTAGGGTGTATTTGTACGATAAGCGTTCCTTCTTTCCGTTTACAGAGGCACTCGTGGAATAAATTGTATTTTGCCCATCCATCTTTTCCCCGGATTGTAACCACTCGGGACATTGCTTTTTCCACGGTTTCCTCAATAGCCGCGTACGCGCAATTTCCGTCATTAGAGCCGATTACAGCTGTAATCGGAAACGTATACGGTTTCAAATCCTCATCATCTTGCCGTATCTGACTGGCGACAATGGCCAGCAGGCGGCCTTCCCATACGCTTTCATCTGTGGAATCCGTCCATCGACATCGTGCAATTGCGTTACTTGATTTGACACGGTCTCCGTCGGTTTTCTTTTTAATCACCATATCCTCCTCCTGCGGTTTTAGTAAGTGATCCACTGTATATGACATATTATGCCATATATCAACATGAAGTAATGATATTTTCCGCTAATATGGCATAATAACTCCGCTAATATGGCATAATAACTCCGCTAATATGGCATAATAACTCCGCTAATATGGCATAATAATAGTTATTTTTTTTAATATTTTCAGATAGTTAGATTCGGGGGAAAAGAAGAAAAGGTAAGAAAAGAAAGAACAGACGCACCCGAAAACCGTCTCCGGAAATCCGGGATCAAGGCTTTCGGATCAGTCAGGCTTTCGTGTGCAGGAATCCTTTAAGAGGATGGGTATTGAAGGGTATCGTCACCCTTCGGCTTTCGTCCCTTCTCAAACCGTCGCTCATTGGATACGAATCGACGATCCTCTCCGGAAATCCGGGATACGGTTTCTCGTTCCCTTCGGCTATCGTGTGCAGGAATCCTTTAAGAGGATGGAAATTGAAGAATATCGTCACCCTTCGGCTTTCGTCCCTTCTCAAACCGACGATCCTCTCCGGAAATCCGGGATCAAGGCTTTCGGAACCGCTCAAAAAAGACCGGCAAAAGAAAAAAAGAGATAGAGAGCGGGAACCTCTGATAATCGGAGATCCATTTTTGGGGGAGATGGGGGGGGCGTGAGACACTTTTCCGGGTCCGGACGCGGGGGACAATCGGTCGAGATCGCCGGCGGTTCCGGGAAACCGCCGGAAAAAATAACGTCCGGCTTTGAACGTTATGGTAACTCGACGTTAAAACAGTTCGCTGTGGGAACCGGTCCGAACAAGAATCAGTTTTTTGGGTTCAAGTTGGTATATCAACAGCCAATCGGGTTTAATGTGACATTCGCGGAAATCCCGCCAATTTCCTGAAAGGTTGTGATCTCGATGTTTTGGGTCTAAAGGGATATCGTTCGACAGATCTCCGACGATCGATAGAAGATCCTTGATGTGGTAGCGACCGGAACGGGCGATCCGTTTCAGATCGGACTTAAATTGAGATTGTCGAATTATTTCCCGCAAGCCTCTTCCCATTCCTTTTCGAGCTGTTGAAGAGTGACCGTCTCCAGATTTTCCCCTCGCCTCACGGCTTCCATCGCCCTAACTGTGACATTGTTCGGCGCTTCAATCGAAAATGGCAACGCCTGTTTTGAGATGACCTGATGCAGGAATAGCCGGATGGCATCGCTCATGCTCAAGCCCATGCTGTTGAAAATCTTGACGGCCTCGCTTTTTACTGCGGAATCGATCCGGGATCGAATGATTGTGTCATTCATAATAAGAGTTCCTTTTGTATCAATG
>JADGBO010000373.1 GCA_015231465.1 Desulfamplus sp. | reverse complement strand
ATCTTCCATGCAGTCGCAAGGATAAATCGCACTTTGGACTAATAAAAGCTTTGAGATGGGATACGTAAGAATTAGCAAATTTGACCGGAGAATATAAGAGTATGGAGTATGAATGGGATGAAAATAAGAGGGAGATAAATTTAAAAAAACACGGATTTGATTTTGTTATAGCATACAGAATATACGAATCGAATGAAAAATTGACGGTACCGTCTGGGTATATAAATGAACAGAGATGGATAGATATTGCACCGGTTGGTGAAGAATTACTGATAGTTACGATGGTCTATACTTACAGAGAAAAAAGCGTTCGTGTTATATCACTTCGTAAAGCAAACCGGAAAGAACGGAGTCTATATTATGACAAAAAAAGAAATTGTCAGGTACAATAGTGAGGAACTCAAAAATTTAGAGATATGTGGCGGCGATAAAACCGACTGGAACCGTGTAAGTAGTATGAAAGACGAAGATATTGTTTATGATGAGGATTCTCCTGAAATTACAGAAGATATGTTTGACAAAGCTTTCATATGCCGACAAACCAAAACGGAAATCAGGCTTCTTCTGGATTCGGATGTAATGGAATGGTATAAGAAACAGAATATATCTTATCAGCCTCTTGTGAACGCATTATTGCGTTCTTATATGGACGCTCATCATTAAACGGTCGGAGATACGTTAAATTTGGAGGATTAATCTCATCTTCCATACATATACATGTGGAGATGGAAAAGAAACGTTTAACCAACAAAATTGAGTGGGCTGAAGCCCCTCGTTTTGTGCGTTATCCTAACTGTAGGGTCAGCCCCCTGTGGCTGCCCTCAAAAATGGATTTGCTGAAATATTTTTCTGGAAATCCATATAAATGTCTATTTTGATAAAAAAAGATATATATATGAACATATACATTGAAACCCTCGGATGCTGCCGGAATCAGGTTGACAGTGAAGTTATGATGGGGAGACTCCAATCCAGGGGACATGACATCTGTAATGATCCTTCCGAAGCCGAGGTTATAATAGTCAATACCTGCGGTTTCATTGAGGCTGCTTCGGCAGAGGCTGTGGATACCATACTCGCCATGTCTGGTTATAAATCAGATGTCGGAGGGCATGGTATATGCCGACATCTTGTGGTTGCGGGATGTCTGCCGGAACGATTCAGGGACGACACCCTTGCCGAGGCACTTCCGGAGGTGGACGTTTTTCTCGGAACCGGTGCCTGTGATCTCATTGTGGAGGCCGTGGAAGGGATTGGGAAGCAATCCGGCTCTTCTCCCATGATTATGATGCCTGATCCCTGTGCCAGGGATTTTCAGGGTTATCCCCTTCCCAGGAAACTTACCCTTGGCCATACCGCCTATGTTAAAATTTCAGAGGGATGCAATCGGCACTGTACCTACTGCATCATCCCCAGGCTCCGGGGAAGGCAGCGCAGCCGTCCCATGGAAGATGTGGTTGCCGAGACCCGCCATCTTCTTGAAACGGGTGTCAAGGAGATTGTCCTGGTGGGAGAGAACACAACTGACTACGGTATTGATCTTGATTCCGGTATCTCCCTGGCTCCCCTTCTCCTGGAGCTCTCCGGCTCTGTGGATGAATACCATGAAAAATCCCAGTCAAACAGAGATCGACAATCAAACAAAGTAGAGTCAATCAGATACCAGTCGAACAGATACCAGCCAAACAGATACCACTCAAACCAATGCCAGGCAAAAAGAAGCCATGTACCCTGGCTCAGACTTCTTTATACCCATCCGGCTTCAATAACCAGGGATATGGTGGAGACAATATCTGCCAGGGATAACATATGCCCATACTTTGACATACCCATACAGCATGCTTCCTCAAAGGTTTTAAAGCGTATGGGCAGAAATTATGATATTGATCATCTACACAGGCTCTTTTCCATGATAAGGGAAATCTATCCGGAGGCAGCCCTCCGCACAACCGTGATAACAGGCTTTCCAGGTGAGACCGAGGCCGATTTCAAAACCCTTGTCGAGTTTTTGCAGGAGATACGTTTTGACCACCTTGGAGTTTTTCCCTATTCGGATTCCGAAGATCTTCGATCACATCATCTAAAGGGTCATCTGCCTCCACTTGTGGGGGAGGAGCGTCATGACCTCATTATGAACATGCAGGCCGAAATTTCAGGACAAAAATTGGAACACTGGATTGGTAAAACAGTTACGGTTCTCGTGGAAGAGAATCCAGATGAGGGCATCTATCTCGGACGTACCAGGTTCCAGGCCCCTGAAGTGGATGGAATCACATTTATTTACGCATCAGGACTTGAAATTGGTGAGTTTGCTGATATAAATATCACAGAGACCCACGAATATGATCTCACAGGAGAAAAAGTCATTAAAGGATGAAAAATCTTTTGGTAATATAGCTTTCCAGATAACGGCCATGCCCTGGCGGGCACAACGAACAATGAAAGTCCCGGGAG
>JADGBO010000372.1 GCA_015231465.1 Desulfamplus sp. | reverse complement strand
CCGGAATTTGGCTTTTAATGTGATTTCGATTTTTTATGTGGAATTTTATCACGTTTATTTAAAGATGCAAGGGGAGATGGTCAATTTAGGGGGCCACTTCAACCGGCAAGCAGTATTGCAGTTTCGATGTCATGAAAATCAAAGATGAGAAAAGCATCGACCTAATAAAAAAACATTCAATGATGTGTAAACTTCTTGCATTAAAGGCAGATGACACTGGTGTAGATCGTGAGTACCTTATAGCATTCCAGATAATGAAATTTCCCGAAGGAATCGTAGGGGCACGGCGTGCCGTGCCCTTGAAAGAAAGTTATTTATCTGGAAATCTATATAAGGGATATTTACACGGTGGCAAAGGCCCTGGAAGATGTAATGGACAACGACAAAAAGCTTCTTCTGGAGCAGTGGGTGGATGCTTACAAAAAAGTACCGGAGGAGACGGTTAAAAAAATAAAGGAGGAGATTAAGATGAGTTATGTGGCTACAACAATAACAGAGCATTATATACATCAGGGTGAGATGATAGGTGAAAAAAGAGGTGTGGAAATCGGTGAAAAAAGAGGTGTGGAAATCGGTGAAAAAAGAGGTGTGAAAATCGGTAAGATAAGAGGTAAAATTGATATGCTTGATAATCTTCTTAAATCGGGTATGTTGCCGCCGGACAAGTACCAGGAGATGGTCATGCCCCTCATGGAGGAGTTGAAAACCGTTGATTTGGCCAGGGAAACCACGCCGGAAAAGGAGAAAAGAGTTGAAAAAATTGAAACCTGATTTTTGGTGCATTGTGCGTTTATCTTTGTCCATTCAAAAAGAGTCTGGAATGCCTGAATCTTTACTCAAGGCCGTGGGATATGGAGAGGCAATGCCCTTAAAAAAAGTGTAATATTGATTCGGGCTGTGTGGCAGCCACAGGTGTGGTCAATTCCGACGGCACTGTCGGCATGGTAAAGGGAATGGAATCCAAACTCATGGCCGCTGCAAGGGAGCTTCCCCGGAACAAGGTAAAATGCTCCAGAACGGCAAGTGTGCCCCTGAACCTAATGATGCAGGATGTTGACCCTGATTTCACGTAAAAGATAGGAATTATGAATAATTATAAGGAGACCGGATAAAATGCCATCTGTTTTACCCCGTATTAAAACCAGTTCTTTTCCGGGAGTTTTCGTGATAACCCTTGTCAGCCTTTGTGGAATGCTGTTTTTTAATATTTCCGATGCCCTTGGCAGCAAACGGACGGCTCTTGTTATAGGCAATGCCGACTATTCGACATCTCCCCTGAAAAACCCTGTGAACGATGCCGAAGATATGGCCTCCCGTCTGAAACAGTGCGATTTTGAGGTGATAAAACTAACCAATGCAGATCGCCGTAGTATGATTAAGGCAGTGGATGCTTTTTATAAAAATTTAAGGGGTGCGGAAGTTGGCCTTTTCTACTATGCCGGCCACGGTGTCCAGGTGAACGGCCGAAACTTTTTAATTCCGGTGGATGCCCATGTAACCAGTGAATCAGATGTTGAGCTTGAGTCCCTTGATGCCCGCAGGGTGCTGGGTAAAATGAACGATGCCGGTAATCCCCTGAACATAGTGATTCTTGATGCCTGTCGTGACAACCCCTTTGAACGCTCATTCCGTACTGGCAGCAGCGGACTTGCCCGCATGGATGCACCCCGGGGTGCCATAATAGCTTATGCCACAGCCCCTGGAGCCATGGCTGCCGATGGTGATGAACGCAACGGCGTATTCACGGGCAGCTTCATGGAGCATATGCTGCAACCTGGATGGGGTATAGAGAGGGTACTTAAGGAGACCCGCAAAAATGTAATAGACAAGACCAACGGAAAACAGGTTCCCTGGGACTCCTCATCCCTTACAGGCGATTTCTATTTTGCAAAGGGAACCACGGTGGTTGACACCCCGTCCCCGGAGCCGTCGTCATCGGGTGATTCCCACTCCGTTAAGGGTACAGGCAGCCTGAAGATTCAAACAAATCCCCCCGGTGCCGAGATAGGCCTGATGGCACCCTCCACGGATGAATTAAAAGCCATGGGGAGATCGCCGTTAAGCATATCCCATCTGGCCCCCGGCCGTTACACAGTAAAAGCTGTTTTGCAAGATTATGAGCCCCATGAGAAGAAGATCCAGGTAAATGCAGATCGTACAGCCCTTGTGACCTTTTATCTTGATCCTGTTGTGACAAAATCTAAGCTTTATGTGAACACCATGCCCTTGGACAGCCTTGTGCGGATCATGAATATTGTCCCCCGATTTTACAATGGAATTGAGCTTGAAGCAGGACGTTATGATGTTGAAGTATCAAAGAATGGTTATATATCCCGAAGCAGCTCGTAAAGAACCTGATAAAGAGAAAAAAGCTTCAATATTGCAGAAATCACAGGAATTGCTTGGTATTCTTTCAGATCCGAATGGTTGTTTTTCAAACTACTCATCGGATCACATCGAAA
>JADGBO010000371.1 GCA_015231465.1 Desulfamplus sp. | reverse complement strand
TGGCGAGTGCGGATTTCTTTCCGAAGCTTCAAACATTCTCACATCCGCGGCCATGGCTAACTTTGTAAAAGATGTACTTCTGGAAGAGCTTCCTCCTGCTCCTGTGGCTGTAAAAACCAAATATGACAGTGACGGAGACGGAGTTTATGACGAGTTTGACAAATGCCCCGATACCCCGCCAGGCGTAAAAGTCGATGCCGATGGATGTCCTTTGGATACAGACGGTGATGGTGTGCCCGACTACCTTGACAAGTGTCCTGGAACCCCTGTGGGAGCCAAGGTCAACTCCATGGGATGCTGGGTTCTTGGGGAGCTGCTCTTTGATTTTGACAGTGCGGTGATAAAGCCGGCCGGTTATGCGGACCTCGAAGACGTGGTTGCTGTTTTGAAGAAAAACCCCAACATGAAGATAATTCTTGAAGGTCATACATGCAGCATCGGAGATGCCTCTTATAACATGAAACTCTCCGGGAAAAGAGCTGAATCTGTTAAAGCTTATCTTGTGAAGAAAGGAATTGGCGAAGGCAGGATCAAATGTCAGGCCTATGGAGAGACCAAACCGGCCGCCTCCAACACCACCGATTTTGGCAGATCATTAAACAGAAGAGTTGAGCTGACCCCGGTACAGTAATCATTAAATATTATTGCATCGGCTTGCTAACTGCATCCATATAGTGTTCCAGATAATGAAATTGGTAATCATACTGTAGGGGCAGCCCCCTGTGGCTGCCCCTGGGAATGGATATGCTCAAAGATTTTTCTGGAAGTCTATAGAATAGATATCTAATCCATAGAACCGGCAGCCATGAATCATTTATGGCTGCCGGTTTTCATTTCAGGGGCTTAAAAGGAGTTCCATGTTTTCCCTTGATGCTTTTAAAAAAGAGTATGATATTGAGTTGACGACTTTTGCTCTTGCTGACCGGACATTAAATCTGTATGTACCTAAAACAATTGACAGATTCATAAATAAAGACAAACCCTTTGAGGGCTTTCCTTTGTGGGCCAAGATTTGGGAAGCAACAGCAGTGCTTGCTCTCCATCTATCCAGTATCCCTCCGGATCCTGACAGGCGAATTATGGAGATAGGTGCCGGCATGGGTGTTGCCGGAATATATGCGGCATCCCTGGGACATCGGGTGACCATAACCGAATACAACAGGGATGCCCTTAACTTTGCCCGGGCCAATGCCCTGGAGAATGGCATCCATGATGTGGATATCCTTTCCCTTGACTGGAGAGTACCCCATCCCATGGGGAAATTTGACCGCATAATAGGTTCCGAAGTTGTTTTCAGGGAGGCGGACATAACAACCCTTCTCTCTGTTTTTAAATTGTACCTGCTACCCGGTGGAACCATTACCCTTGCCGAGGGGATGAGAAAAACATCCCTTGACTTTGTCCGTGTGATGGAAAAGCATTACAGTGTCAGACTAAAAAAACAGACTGTTAAATCGGCAAAGGAAGATATTCCGGTTGTTTTGATTGAGATGAGTGAATAGATCAATATATAGGTTTCCAGATAATGAAATTGGCAACCGTACTGTAGGGGCAGACCCTTGCGGCCGTACTGTAGGGGCAGACCCTTGCGGCTGCCCTTAAGAATGGATTTGCTGAAATATTATTCTGGAAGTCTATAGCGGCCATAATTGATATGTATGGGAAACAGAGTATGACATTAAATATTGCACATAGAGGGGCGAGAAGCATTGCGCCGGAGAACACCTTGGCAGCAGCGGATATTGCACGAACCATCGGGGCTGACTTGTGGGAAACAGATGTAAATGTCACCCGTGACGGCTCCCTGATTCTTTTTCATGATGACCATCTCAAAAGAACAACCAATGTCCGGGATATTTTTCCCCATGATCCCGGCACCTATTTCTTAAAGGATTACGATCTTGACAGTATCAAGATGCTTGATGCCGTACAGTCTCAATCATATTCCAATGGTTTGGGGGATTACAGGGGAGAGAGGATTCCTACCCTCCAGGAGGCCCTTGAATACACAAAATCCGTAAACTGGCCGGTGAATCTTGAGTTGAAAATGCAGGGGCCTGGTTTGAAATGTGATTTTCCCCTTCCACAAGAAACCGCATCCATGATTATAAAGATGGAGATGGATCCGGATCTTGTTATTATATCTTCATTCAATCACCAGTGGCTGATGGATATATCCCTGATGCTTCCGGGTTTTAAAATCCAGGCCCTGGTTGAAGAGTCTCCCCTGGGACACCATAATACGGTAAAAGATATGTTTAAAAATACCTGTAAAAATGAGATGGATTATTATGGAAAAAATAGTGTGATAAATTCATTTAATATCTTTAATATAAATAATGACAACATTACCATTGGAGAGATTACTCATCTCAAGTCCATGGAGAAAAAGGTCAATATTTTTACGGTAAATGAAGAGGATCGCATGGTGGAGCTTATCAATGCAGGTGTGGACGGTATTATCAC
>JADGBO010000370.1 GCA_015231465.1 Desulfamplus sp. | reverse complement strand
GGAAAAGATTGCTGAAAGCAAATACCTTTCCAACAACGAAGCCCATAATGCTGTCGAAGACCTCCTGGAAATCATTAAAGTCGTCTCTGGAATCAGGTGATGATGTCCTGGTCTCTGGCTTTGGAAAATTTTGTGTTAAAGAAAAAGCGGCAAGAAAGGGCAGGAATCCGGCCACTGATCAAACAATGACTCTTCCACCAAGGAGAGTGGTGACGTTTAAATGTGCTGGGATATTGAGAGATAAGTGTCAGACACGTTAAAAAATTAAGGGGGAGCATCATGGCAAAAGTAAAAAAATCAGAGACAGTGCCAAAAGCAATGCAAGTCACTTATGATAAGATCGTGGCAATCACGGATAGCGTTGCACAAAAATATCTCAATGAAGAGTACGGGCAGCTCATCCGGTATGCAACAGCGGCATTGTGTCGAAAGCGTCCCTCTCCTCTCAGTAAAGGCAGGGATAAAAGTTGGGCCTGTGGAATCACCTATGCCATAGGGTCTGTTAATTTTCTGTTTGATCGGAGTCAGGAACCTTCAATGAGTGCAACCGATCTCTGTGTAGCATTTGGTGTCAGCAAGGCCACTGGAAGCTCAAAGTCAAAGGAAGTCAGAGACATATTGAAGACCTATCAACTTGATCCGAATTGGTGCCTTCCGAGTAAAATGGACGACAATCTTAGAGCATGGCTGATTACCGTTGATGGATTTATGGTTGATGCTCGTCATGCTCCCCGGGAGATTCAAGAAGTGGCTTATGAAAAAGGGCTTATCCCGTATGTGCCTGATGAGTGAAACCAGAAGTGCAGAAATAGAAATCTTTGCCAAGTATATTTGTGAATCCATAACCAGGAGAGCCTCCATTGAACAAACTTGAATTGATTAAAGCCCTTCAAAAGAAATCCAAACTCCAGAGATATCAGGCTGTGGAAGTGGTCAGGATATTCTTTGATGGGATGGCCAATGCCCTATCAAAGGGTGATAGGGTGGAGATCAGGGGTCTTTGTTCCTTCTACGTGAAAGAGTATCCGGGCTATATTGGCAGGAATCCCAAAACCAGCGAAAAAGTTCAGATTACAGGCAAGAGGCTTCCTGTTTTCAGGTGCGGGAAGGAGCTTAAGAAGCGGGTAGATTATAAGAAGGGCAAGTCAACTACCCCTACGGCACTTCGTGACTTAGGGGCTTGAAATCGCAAGAGGACAAGCTCGTGACCGTAGGGGTTTCCTTGAGGAGGTTTTGTGAAAATTATCCTTGCAACCTACGGCTCACGGGGAGATGTTCAGCCCATGCTGGCACTCAGCCTGGCACTTCAATACGCGGGACACGAGATTCTTCTGGTGGGTCCGCCTGAAAAAAGAGAGTGGGCCAGCTCCCTTGGATGCCCTTTTCATTCCTTGGGCGCAAATCTGACCGATTTTATTGACAGTATGGAAGAGGTTCTCTCTCTTCGTTGTGCAGTCAAATTTGTAAGCATGATTCGAAGTGAAATGCTGGAGCAGTTCAAGGTGCTGCCTCGGATTATTGCAGGAGCCGATCTTGTGATCGGAGCATCCCTTGTCTTTGGCCTTGCCTCTGTGGCTGAGGCAATGAAAATTCAATATCGATACATTGCCTTTACGCCACAACTGCTGGTCTCACAGCATCATCCCTGTTTCCTCTTCAAAACCCAGCATTTCCCCCTGTGGATGAATCAATCAAGTTGGAAGATGGTGCGATGGCTTGACCGTTTTAACATGACTGCTCTGCTCAATCGGGAAAGAGGCAAGATCGGTCTGAAGCCGGTTCAAAATATATGGGAAAATGTTCTTGGTGATCATGTTATTGTGGCCAGTGACAGAGAGATTGCCGCAATTCCACCTGACGTGGAACTTGACTGTCTTCAGACAGGATATTTTCATCTTCAACATGTTGATTCGGAAACTGATGACTCTGCCGTACAGACACAGATCGAACACTTTCTCAACAGAGGAGCACCTCCGGTTTATATTGGATTTGGCAGTATGCCTTTAAAAGATCAGGCCCGAAATGTTCCAATGATGGTGAAGGCCATCCGATCCGCAGGGCTGCGGGGGGTGATTGGAAAATTTTGGGATGGTACGACCGGATTTGAGGATGCAGACGACATTTTATTTATTCGGAACTATCCCCATTTAAAACTGTTTCCCCGCATGGCTGCCGTGATTCATCACGGAGGGGCTGGTACCACAGCCACCTGCGCTGTCAGTGGGGTTCCCCAGATTATAGTACCCCACATTCTGGATCAGTATTATCACGCCCATAAAGTATATCAAGCAGGTTTGGGGCCAAGACCTATATGGCGCCAGGGACTGACGGCACAGAAACTTGTCGGTGCAGTGGCTCAGTGCCGATCTTTCCCGCACCGGTCTGTAGATCATTCCAGCCTGGCAGAATCGGCAACCCCGGGAACATCCCCGGGCCAGTTCAAGGCGCAATCTATCGTGGACAGGTTTGCCAAATGGCACCACAGGTGCAT
>JADGBO010000036.1:17994-19386 GCA_015231465.1 Desulfamplus sp. | reverse complement strand
AGACTGCTCAGGGAGATCAGTGCCAGGGTTATGGCAATGATCCAGAATCTTACAATAACCTTGCATTCAGGCCAGCCTTTGAGTTCAAAGTGGTGATGCAGGGGAGCCATTCGGAAAATCCTCTTGCCATGACTTATTTTGAAATATCCCACCTGAATGATTACCGACATTGCCTCCATGACAAAAAGTCCTCCCACCACAATTAGAATTATCTCCTGCTTTGTGATGACGGCAATGGTTCCAAGTATGGCCCCAAGGGGTATGGAGCCGGTATCTCCCATGAATACCTGGGCAGGATGTGCGTTGAACCATAGAAAACCCAGGCCCGCCCCTGCGAGAACTCCGCAGATGATGGTTATCTCTCCGCAGGATGCTATGTGCTGCACCTGTAAATATCCGGCAATGTTGATATGGCTTGCCACATAGGCAAACAGCATATATGTCACGGCAGCGATGATTATGGGGCCGATGGCCAGGCCGTCCAGCCCGTCGGTGAGGTTGACGGCATTGGATGTGCCCACAATAATGAAGGTTGCAAAGGGAATATACCATATGCCGAGGTCCGGGGAGATGTTTTTCATGAATGGAATTGTTATTTCCGTACTGAAATCAGGACAGTGATATATCAGCCAGCTTATGCCCGCTCCTGCCATGATTTGCAAAATAAACTTGCCCTTTGCGGTCAGTCCCTTGTTCCTCTTTTTGATCAGCATAAGGTAATCGTCTATAAATCCTATAAAACCAAAGGAAATTATGGTTAGAAGTATTATTGTCACATAGTAGTTGTCCAGGCGTGCCCACATCAGTATGGATGCCGTCATTGCAAAAAGAATGAGAATGCCCCCCATGGTGGGAGTACCCTCCTTTTCAAGATGGCTTTGCGGGCCGTCATTTTGTATGAACTGCCCTATCTGCATCCTGGAAAGATACTTTATCACATAGGGGCCGAGAATGAAGCATATGAGAAACGCGGTCAATCCTGCATATATGGTCCTGAAGGTGATATATCGGAAAATATTAAAAAAAGAGAATATTGTATGTAGATTATGAAGTTCGTAAAGCATGACCCGTAATTTCAATCCTCCTGGTTTCTTTGACCCTGTGCAGCAGGTTTGTTTTCTGTCAGGTGCAGAAGAAAGTTGAGTATCTCCTCCATAGCCATACCTCTGGAACCTTTCACCAGGATGTATATACCGGTTCCGGAACAGCCCAGGCTCTCCATGTATCTCTTTATGTCCCTGGAAATCTCATCCTTTGTACCGTGGAGTATATCACCCGGGGAGAGTCCCCCTTCAAGGGCCCCATGCCTCACTTCTCGTCCCATATCTCCAAAGAGATAAAGACGGGATACTCCGGCAGCCGCGGCTTCCCTTCCAACCTCTTGGTGGAGTT
>JADGBO010000036.1:0-17894 GCA_015231465.1 Desulfamplus sp. | reverse complement strand
AGTATATCACCCGGGGAGAGTCCCCCTTCAAGGGCCCCATGCCTCACTTCTCGTCCCATATCTCCAAAGAGATAAAGACGGGATACTCCGGCAGCCGCGGCTTCCCTTCCAACCTCTTGGTGGAGTTCAGGCGCGTTTTCTCCCAGCTCCAGCATGTCCCCCAGCACTGCAATGGCCGGGCTTTTCCCATTGGGTGTCATCTTTTCCAGGTTTTTGTCATTACCCGAATTTGAACTCCGGCCGGATATGTTTGCCGCCATCCGTTCCAGGTTTTTTTGATTACCCGGTTTTGAAATCCTGCCGGATATGTTTGCCGCCATCCGTTCCAGGGTTCTTAGGGCTCCTTTTACAGAGGCAGGATTGGCATTGTATGTATCGTCAATGATGTGGAGGTTTCCCCTTGTTATGATGTTCATTCTGCCCGTAACAGGTTTGAACATGGCAAGTCCGCACTCAATTTTATGGGCTGGAATTCCGGCTGCCAAGGCACAGGCCGATGCTGCAAGTGCGTTATGGATCATGAACGGGGCAGGAGAATGGAGTGTAATTCGGGCTTCAAGGGTTCCAGTAGTGGCTTCATTGGCTCCACCAATGGCCGCATTGGTTCCTCCAGGGACAGCATTGGTTCCTCCAGGGGCAGCATTGGTTCCTCCAGGGGCAGTATTGGCTCCACCAATGGCCGCATTGGTTCCTCCAGGGACAGCATTGATTCCTCCAGGGAATGTCTGCTTCTCCCTTGATGGCAGAATAAGTGTGAAGGATGTATCAAAATCTCCAGATTCAATGTCTATGGCAGTAATATCAGGTTTTTTGGAGCCATATATCCCTTGAGTGACGAGATCGGTTTCCCGGGAAAGCTTAGGTACCCGGGGTTCTGATTCTCCGGCCGGAACACCCTTTGTATTATTTTCAGTGCCGAAACAGATTATCTCCTTTATGTTCCGGTTTTCCCGGGCAATGCCGTGAATAATATCCGCCCTGGGATCATCGCAGTTGAGTATCAGGGTGCTTCCCTGGGTCATTCCGTGGGTGATCTCCCCTTTGGCCCTTGCCACGTTGATGACACTGTCCATGCCCTCAAGGTGAGCTGCTGCAGTGTTTGTGACAACGGCAATATCCGGCATGGCGATCTTGGAGAGTCTCGATATCTCTCCCGGGTGGTTCATGCCCATCTCCACCACAGCCCAACTATGATTTTTTGAGAGCCTTAGAAGGGTGAGGGGAAGGCCGATTTCGTTATTGAGGTTGCCGGTGGTGGAGAGAGTGGAGAAACTCTGCTCAAAGATTTTGGTTATCATCTCCCTGGTGCTGGTTTTTCCGTTGGAACCGGTTACCCCCACAACCCTGACCCCGGCTCTTATGCGATGATAACGGGCAAGCATTCCCAGGGCTTCCAGGGTATCGTTGACGGGAAAGAGAAGTATATCTTTGCCCGCAACCTTGGTATTAATGAAGCCTGTCCATTTACCAGCAGTGCATTTATAAGGATGCCCTTTGCCCGAAACCTTGGTATCAATGAAGCCCTTTTCCACCACAAAACCCCGTACTCCAGCCTCTATGAGATCAGGTATAAAGGAGTGTGCATCGAATTTTTCCCCCTTCAATGCCACAAAAAGGTCATTTTCACCAATGGTCCTGGAGTCCGTGGATATGGAGGAAAAGAGCGGAAAGTCTTCCGATTTCATTCCTTCCGATTTCATCTCTTCCAATTTCGTCCCTTCCAATTCCATCCCTTCCGATTCCATTTCTTCCGATTTCATCTCTTCCGGTTCCTGGTTTGTCAGGGCTTTTTTTACATCCCGGACAGACCACGGTATGGGAAGGCTTACCCTGGAATCGTCAAATTTTCGGGCCGCATTTTCAAGAACAAGTCTGGAATCATCAAATTTTCGGGCCGCATTTTCAAGAACAAGTCTGTCATCAAAGTCTATTTTGCCGGTTTTGATAATTTGATAGGTCTCGTGGCCCTTGCCGGCAGCCACAATGATATCTCCTTCCCGGGACAGAGCCACACCTATCTCCAGGGCCTTTTTTCTGTCCGCCTGGACAATGATCTCCTGAAACCTTTTTTCCGGAGGTAAATTTTCCCAAGATAAATCATCAATGGAAGATGTATTGTCGGTCTGGGATACAGTTTTATCTGATGAGACTCTCCGGACTCCAGCCATTATATCCTCGATTATATCATGGGGGTCTTCCGATCTTGGATTGTCCGATGTTACAATGAGGAGATCACTGTATGCAGCGGCAATTTCACCCATGGGAGCCCGTTTTGTGGTATCCCGATCCCCCCCGCATCCAAAAATGGTTATCAGACGGGCCGGTGCCCGCATCCTCAATGTCCTTAAAATTGACTCCAGGGCATCCGGCGTGTGGGCATAATCCACAAAAATATGACGGCCGCTCCTGTTTTCAACCCGCTCCAACCTTCCCGGAACCCCCCCGCAGGCCCCAATGCCCTCTACAATTGCTTCAGGCTCAACAGCCAGGGCATGGGCCGCACCTGCTGCAGAGAGGATATTGTCCAGGTTGAACCCTCCGGTGAGGCCGGAGAGGAAAGGAAGGGCTTTGCCATTTATGTGGAGCAATCCACTTATGCCGGTTATGGTGTCCTCTATATTGGAAGCGGATATTATACTGGAGGCGGGTATTGTGTTGGAGGCGGGTACTGTGTTGGAGGCAGATATTGATCCCCCGGACAGGGAATTGCCGTGCCCCCGGGTACTCCCTTCACAGCTTATCTGGCAGTTTTTCGTTGTTTCTATTACCGTTTCCCGGGGCAGGATGCCGGCAAGTTTCCTTCCATGGGCATCATCCACATTGATTACCGAGAAATTATCCCCGCCCCTTGCCCCAAGCCCTGTGAAAAGCCTCTTTTTACAGGCAAAGTATGCCCCCATGGTTTTATGGTAGTCCAGATGATCCCGGGTCAGGTTGGTGAAGACCGCTGTTTTAAACTGACAGTCCCTGACCCGATGAAGATCCATGGCATGGGATGACACCTCCATTATCACATGGGTAATCCCGGCATCCCTCATATCCGAGAGTATTCTGTGAAGATCAATGGATTCCGGCGTGGTCACCGGATTTTCAAAACTTTTACCCATATATCTGTAGTTTATGGTGCCTATTACACCCACTTTGTGGCCGGCGGTACGTAAGATGCTCTCCAATATCCATGTTGTGGTGGTCTTACCGTTGGTGCCGGTTATGCCCACGACAGCCATCTCTCCGGAAGGGGTTCCATAAAAATGGTGGGAGATGGAGGACATTGCTTTTCGGGTGTCTTTTACTTCCACCATTACTGTATGGAGAAATTTCTTTTCCAGGCTTTCCCCCGGGATGACAGCATCACCACCCCTTGCGATGACAGCCTTGCCTGACTCTGCGATTACAGCCTCGCCTCCCCTTGCCATGACAGCCTTGCCTGACTCTGCGATTACAGCCTCGCCTCCCCCTGCCATGACAGCCTTGCCTGCCTCTGCCATGACAGCCTCGCCACCCCTTGCGATTACAGCCTTGCCTGCCTCTGCGATGACAGCCGAGGCTCCCCTTGCAACGGCCTCCTCAATATAGTCGTGGCCGTCAACCTTGAACCCCTTGATGGCGATAAAAAGACCCCCGGGCCTCACATCCTGGGCCCGGGAGTGAATGGAGGTAATATCCGGGTCCTGACCAGGATCGGATTCCGGCTCCATCATCCGCCGCCATAAAGGTGTACACTCTTTTAAAAGATAGGATAATCTCAAAGTTTGTATCCTCCATTGCCGGAGAGTTGGGAATTGTTCATGGCGATACCCGGAGGGATTTTCAGGTAATGAAAGCTCTCGGCCAGTATCTCCCTTGCCGCTGGTGCTGCCACCACCCCGCCGTAATGGGATTTTTCAGGTTCATCCACCACAACAAGAACCGAAAGTTCTGGTAAGGTCATGGGTGCAAACGCGGCAAACAGGGCAGTGTATCTTGTTTTGGAATATCCTCCTGTTTTCGAGGCCTTCTGGGCAGTGCCGGTTTTGCCGCATACGGAATAACCGGCAATTTCCGCCTGGGTCGCAGTGCCCCCCTCCTCAACCACGGAACGCATCATATCCTTTACCTTAAGAGCGGTTTCCCTTGACACCACCTGCCTCACCTTTTCCGTTACAAACCCCTGCCTTGTCTCCCCGGTGTTGGATATAATCTCCTTAACGATTCTGGGTCTCATGAGCATCCCGTCGTTGGCAAGGGCACTCACCGCTGCAAGAAGCTGCACCCCGGATACGGATATTCCCTGGCCAAAGGATATGGCGGCGGTGTCGATCTTTGCCCATTTGTCATAATGGCTCAAAAGACCTGGAGAGTCTCCCGGGCAGTCAATGTTTGTCAGCTCTCCAAAGCCGAAGGATTTCATTGTGTCATAGAGCATTTTTTTTCCCATGACCTCGGCAAGCTTTATGGCCCCTATGTTACTGGAGTATTTTATTATCTCTTTCAATGTCAGCCAGTCATACTCGTGGGTATCTTTGACGGTTGATCTGCCCACTCGATATCTGCCGTTTTCACAGAAGAATATGGACTGGGGTGTGGCAAGTCTCTCCTCCAGTACCGCAGCCGCCACAAATACCTTCATTGTGGAACCAGGTTCAAAGGGATCTGTTACGCTTCTGTTACGCCATCTTTCAGTCTCAAATTGGGAAAAGGAGTTGGGGTTGAATTCGGGAAAATGGGCCATGGCAAGCATCTCGCCGGTGGCGGGCCTCATTACAAGGGCCATACCCGACACTCCACCGTACCCGGTTACAGCCTTTTTCAGAGCCTTTTCCGCTATGAACTGTATGTTGGAGTCGATGGTCAGTACAATGGTATCACCCTTCAGGCGATCCTGGAGATTTTTCTCCTCATTGTAATATCTGCCCACAGCATCCTTTTCTATGCTGATCCTCTGACTTGTGCCTTTCAGGATGTCGTTGTATCCAAACTCCACCCCCTCCAAACCGGTTCCGTCCAAGCCGGTTATGCCCACGACCTGTGCCGCAAGGGCTTTTCGGGGATGGAACCGGATAACATCTTTTTTAAAAAAGATTCCCTCAATTGCCAGTGCCTTTACCTGTTCGGTTTCAGGGGGTGAAAGTTTGCGTTTTATCCATACAAAGCTCTTCTCCCCATCTAACTGTTTTTGGAGCTTTTTCGTGTTGATTCCCAGAACAGGGCCCAGGATTGCCGCTGTTTTTGCAGGATCTTTTATCTCTTTCGGGTTGGCTGCAAGGGACAGGGTATCTATGGTTGTACTGAGCCTTTTCATGTTCCGATCCACAATATCCCCCCGTTTTCCCTCCACGGTGATCCACCGGACATACTCTTTCCGGGCCCTCTCTTCCAGAACCGTTGATTTAAAAACCTGAATATCCACGGCTTTCAAGGCAAGCAGCATCATCAACAGCACAAAAAACCACTGGACAACCGTTATTTTGAATGTCACGGAAGGTGATGGGGGGGCACTTTTTATGAGAACCTTTGTTTCTGAGTTTTTTTTTCTAGTTCTTTCCGCCATGGGTTATCCTTCACATATCCATGTAGATGACCTGATCCGGTGTGGGAATTTTCAGATTGAGCCTTGTCCTTGCTATCCCTGCCACCCTTTCCGGGGAGAGCAGCCTTTCATGTTCAATTATCAGGGAGTCCTGATATGCACGAAGGTTTTTTTGTACGTTTTTTTCATGGGATATGCGAAATCCTGTTTCAGTGTAGTTTACCCTGCAAAGGGTATAGAGAAAAAGCTCTGCAAGGAGTATGGCTATTACCGCCATCCACTTGCCGAGCATTTTCTTTTTCAGGCGGAGAGCTTCATCCTGCATGGTGCTGTCTGATTTACCGGATGGTTTTGCCATATATTTGTTCCATCAATAATGTTGTGTTGCACCCGCCAGGTCATGGGTGTTATCCTGGGAAACTATATCTTTTCTGCAACCCTCAGTTTGGCACTTCTTGAGAGGGGATTTTTTTCAATCTCAGCCTCCGGGGGTGTTATCGGCCCCCTTGATATGGATTTCAGGGATGGAATAAATCCGCAGATGCATTTGGGAAACTCCCTGGGGCATGTGCA
The DNA here is from genome assembly GCA_015231465.1 of Desulfamplus sp. Classification (GTDB taxonomy): domain Bacteria; phylum Desulfobacterota; class Desulfobacteria; order Desulfobacterales; family Desulfobacteraceae; genus Desulfamplus. Next base: position 11,812 of record JADGBO010000036.1, on the reverse strand, counting down.
TCCCCGGGCATTCTCCCTGGCCCGTATGGCCTGTTTTACGATCCTGTCCTCCAGGGAGTGAAAGGAAATTACACAGAGACGGCCTCCGGTATTTAGAAGCCCGGGGGCTTTTTCCATAAATTTCTCAAGTTGGTCCATTTCACGGTTCACCTCAATTCTCAAAGCCTGGAAAACCCTTGTGGCAGGATGGATTTTTTGGGTTTTTATCACTTTCACCGGCACTGCCCCGACTATGAGAGCGGCAAGCTGACCTGTCGTTTCAAGGGGAGATTCCCGGCGTCTTTCCACAATGGACTTTGCTATTTTTTTGGAGAACCTCTCCTCTCCATATTTGAAAAAAATTTGGCTCAACCTCTGCTCAGGATAGGTGTTGACTATACTGAAAGCCGTGATCTCCCCCCGGGGATCCATGCGCATATCCAGGGGCTCGTCCTTTTTGAAGCTGAAACCCCGTCTGCTCTCCATGAGCTGATGGAATGAGAGACCAAGATCCACAAGAATCCCATCTACTCCCTCTATTTCCAGCTCTTTCAGAATCCGGGGCAGGGATGCAAAGTTGTCATGGAAAAGGTTTATCTGTTTACTTGAAGGCAGCACTTGCCGTGCATGGGCAATGGCATCGGGATCCTGATCTATGCCTATGAGTCTTCCCTCGGGTCCCAGGATGTCAAGGATTACCCGGGCATGACCACACCCGCCAAGGGTTCCGTCCACACAGACAGCCCCGGGTTTAAGGTTCAGATGGAGACATGCCTCCTGTTTCATGACAGATTCATGGGTAAAAATCATAATTATACCCGGCAAGCTAGGTTATGGGGTTCCACGGTAAACCTTCATGGTTCAAAGCCGTCCACCCCCGATTATGGAAATAATGCATCTCCACGGTAAATATTGTGTAAAACCCCTATCCCTCCTAGGGTAGAGGTAGTTCACAATCCCAGGGAGGCTATCTCTTCCTTGACTTCCTGTTTGTCAAGCTCACTCTCTATTCTCTTGTTCTCGGCATCCCACCTCTCCCGGGACCATATTTCAAAGTGATCGAGAATTCCCACAAGGACAATGTCCTTATCCAAATCAGCATACTCTCGAAGGGTAGGAGGGATGAGTATCCTATCCTGCTTGTCACACATGCACTCACATGCGTTCCCAAGAAAAAAGCGTTTAAAGTGGCGCATGTGCATGTTTTTGGCTGAAATGATTTTTTTCTCTATATCTTTCCAGTCATTGAAGGTATATCCGTAAAGACAGCCGTCCATGTTGGTGATCATCACTCCGTTGCCCCCCCCTGCCCTGATGTAGTCTTTGAAGCGGGCAGGAACTATGAGTCTCCCTTTGGGGTCAATGGTATGAAATGAACTTGATCTGAACATGGGATTTCAATAACATGGGATTTTCAGGATATAGACTTCCAGAAAAATCTTTGAGCATATCCATTACCAAGGGCAGCCACAGGGGGCTGCCCCTACAGTATGTTCATTAATCTGGATTATCTGGAAAACTATATATCCTGCTGTTGGGTATTTTAATGTGTCAGGTTGGGGTATCCAAATAGCTTTTTTTACCTCCACAAAACTCCACTTTGGTGAACAATCTTGCTTAAAATTGTTGTGATGTCAAGTAAAAATATTATTAGTTTTTCAATATTTCCATCTGCTGTCCATGCTGTCTCAGCACCATGTTTCATTGCTTAAGCCATGGGGCATATCAATTAATTTTAATTATTAAATACAATATGTTAGCCCCTATTGGCCCGGATGGAAAAATTATTTTATAGACCTCCGGAACAATATTTTAGCAGCACAATTTTTAAGGGCAGCCACAAGGGGCTGCCCTTAAAGTATGATCACCAATTTAATTATCTGGAAAGTTATATATAACCTGAAAAAACAGCTTTGGAAGCCTTGGTATCCAAGGCTTGTGGAGAAAAGTGGAGGGGAAATTATATCATGGACATGCCGGCCTGCTCCACTGCCCTGTAAACATCCTGGAGGGGCACTCCCTTATCCCGGGCGGCCCTTTGACATGCATCATATTCCGGAACAATACGCACCCTTCCGTCCGGAGCCGTTATCTCCTTGGCCTTGAGAATACCCAGGGAAGTCTTTATATCCACGGATCTCCTGGCAAGAACCCCCCGCTCCTCCATGTGGAATCTTACCCCTGTGGAAGTTGTCTCGGTTAAAACAATTTCCATGAGTTGTTCCATCTTTCCTTTGAAAGAGATGATCTCCATGCGGATGCCGGGCCTGTTCTTCTTCATATGAACCGGTATGAAGGAAACATCCAGGGCACCGGCTTCAAAAAGTCGCTCCATTATGTATCCATAAAACTCGGGGTTCATGTCATCTATGGTTGTGGTTAGTATATGGACTGTTTCGCATGGGATTCGCCCACTGCCTTGAATGGATTGGGATGGTTGAATGGAGCTGGATGCTTGAATGGAGCTGGATGGTTGAATGGAGCTGGATGGTTGAATGGATTGGGATGGTTGAATGGATTGGGATGGTTGAATGGATTGGGATGCGTCATGACCCGGTTCTCTGCCGGTGACAATCCTGAGAAGATTGGGAAGGGGGCCTCTGCTTTTTCTTTTACCGGAACCGTAGCCAATGCTCCCGATCACCATGGGGGGCATCTCCCCAAAACCCGAAGCCAGTGTGGTGATGATTGCCGCTCCTGTGGGTGTAACCAGCTCTCCGCTGGGAACTATCCCCTGGAAAACCGCCACATCTTCATCCGGCGGCTGGTCCCGTTGAATCCCCAATTCCATGGAACCGCTCCATGGTTTAACAGGCACTCCCTTCAATATCTCAAGGGTTGCCGGTGCAGGAACGGGAAGGGTGCCGTGGCTGCATCGAACGCTTCCGCTGCCCGGGGAAAGAACGGATGAATGGACCCTTTTTATGCCGAGATATTCCATGGATAGAAAGGTACCTGTAATGTCAACAATGGCATCAATGCCGCCCACTTCATGGAAATGGACCTTTTCCAGAGGCACACCGTGTATGGCGGACTCTGCCCGGGCAATCCTCCCAAAGGCTTCCAGGGATGACGTTATGACATATGGAGAAAAGGGGGCATTGGATATAAGTTCCCTGATATCTTGATAATTTCTGGAATGCACATGGAGATTTTTATCTCCCCCGGCCCCTCCCCGGCAGGAGCTTTCCGTGGGGGTTGAGCATTTACGCTCTTTGGGGCCGGACTCTTCCACAAAGACGTTGACGGCCCTGATACCGTTGACATGGATGGTCTCTGCCCGCACCGTGACATGGGGCAGGGGTATTTTCGCTATCTGTTCATTGAGCCATGGAACCGGAACCCCAAGGTCGATGCAGGCCCCGAGGGTCATGTCTCCGCTTATGCCGGAAAAGGCATCAAACCAGGCAATGTCGTCAAGGGGCCGTGGATGGCAGCTCTCTTTTTCTTTCAATGTTTTTCCACCTTAGTTCTTTAATGTTATCGTCAGTGCAAGGTTCGCCCTGCTAAAAATTTTAGCTACAGAAACCTTCCAAGCCTGCTTCTAAAAATATCATCCACCCGAACCCAGCCCCCAAGGGCCGGAACAATCCACGGTTCGGATACGGTCTCATAGCTGCCCCTTTCATTCATCTCCTTTTCAAATCTTGCACCGATTCTGTCATCCTGCCAGGGCTTGGTAAAGGGGGGATGTGAGAATCTCTTTTTTTCCTCACTGGAAAGCCCCGGGATAATTTCAGGATCAGATACGGGCCAGGGATCAAAGAGGTACAGGGAATCATCCCCGGGAACCACGGGAAAACCGTAATCTTCCCCGGGAACCACGGCAAATCCGTAATCTTCCCCGAACTGGTTCAACTCCTTTTCATCATCCCCGGAAATCACGGGAAAACCCCTGGGGGATTTGGGCCGGGGAATCCCGACGGCACCAGGATCAAAAACCTTGCCCCCGGGAACAACTCCCATGCCCCTTTGCCGTGCAAAATCCGCTGCCCTGATAAACGATCTGGGAAAACGCCGCCTGGAGAGATCGCATAAAACAGGAATCCTTCCAAGGGATAAAGCCAGGTCAATGGCCCGGGCAAAGTCACTGCCCTCCCGGGTGCCGTCTAAGGGAGTGCGGTACTCCGAGGAGGATATTTTAATACCGTCATGGATGAGAACAGGCTTTTGAAGGCACCCTTGTCCCCCTGACAAAAGTGCTGCCCCGTCAGGCAGATTTGCCGTAAAATAGTCCCATGGAGCCATCTGGTTCAACATGAGCAACATGGGGGATTCTTCTGCCGTTCCAAGTAAAATATTCCAGGCTTTTTCCATCACAAGGGCCTCCTGCCTCAACTGTTCCCGCAGAGACCATGCCTTGGATGAGAAGGTCCATCCGTAACGATTTTCCAGAAACAACATGCAGTCCATGGGAAAGCTGTCCGCTTCCCACGCCGAGATGCCTGTAAATAAAAAATCCAGAAGAGAACGGGCATCATTAATAATATCTCCGGAAAGGGGATAGCCATAGGCCCTTGAAAAGCTGTACAGGCATTTTTCAATCCAGCTCCGATTGGGAATGTTGTGATCAAGGATACCTCGGGCATGATGCTCTGGAACCTTGATGCAGCCCTGATCAAAATCCAGGGAGTAAAAAGGTGACCATAGACTCCCCTTTTCATACATGGAGGCATGGCGGAATGAAGCATCAGATCCTGAACTTTTGGGGAGAAACTTTTCGCATATTTCAAAAAGAGTATCGGCTCTCTTCCTGGTAAAGGGGACAAAGCCCTTTTCCAGCATTACGGCGATCCTTTCCGGGAAGGGCCTGGTCCGGATATCCAAAAGGGATTCAACCGCCATGAAACAGGTTTTATCCGCCATTAAAAAAGATTTTTCCCACAGCATCCCCGGATGTTCTTTGGAAGTAGAGACACCAGGCCCTTTAAAGTTTTTTTTTAAGCTTTGCCCATTATTGAAAAAAAAGGGATTTTTCCACAGTGACTCCGGCAGGTCTCCGTGGTAAAGGGGAGCCGAGGGAAAGGCCTCGGAAGGTGAAAAGAGCCCGGAAAAAGGAACGCAATGCAAAGGGGAACATGGCCGAGGGTCTTCACTTTTATCCATAATTTTCCTGTAGGCGAATTCAAGCATGTCACAGGCTGCTTCATGGGAGTTTAAGGGCGAACAGAATCCGTTTTTTTCGTGGACAACAGCTTTTAAAATTTCAATGCTTTCCCGGGAAGTTACAGGGAAGCTGCTATCTTGAAGCATCTGGAGATCATTGATCTCGTCTCCCATGGCAATATATGGATGCACACCAAGCATGGAAAGCCCCCTCATCTTGTCGATCCTGCCGGGATATATAAAAATCTTTCGGTTCTCCCTGTAAACATGATCGTCAAAGCCGTTTGCCCTGATAATTTTTCCGGCAAAATCCTCCGGGGTCTCCCTTGGGGTACCGGGGGAAAAATCCTCTGAGGTCTCCCTTGAAATTTCAAGGGCAAAATCCTCCGGGGACTCCCCTGGGGGCCCGGGGGGTATCAGCCCCAGGCAGTTTTCATAAAAAGGAAGACGTTCCCATGCAGGAAAAAGAGATGCCATCCTCTCCCATTTAGTGCTGTAACTTATGGAGGAGAGGATATTTTTTTTGGCCACAAAGCCGTTCTCGAAAACAAATCCAAAAAACCGTACATCCGGAAGCTCCATTACAAGACGTCTTGTACTCACCGCATTACGGCCCGTGGCAATGACAAGGGGAAAAATCCTGCTGATTTTTGCAAGAAGAGAGGCTGTTTCCCGGGCCATGAAACTGACCCCTGATCTTCCCTTCACGGGAATGGCCTCCTTCTCGGTGTGGAGAAGGGTTCCGTCAAGGTCGCATACCACGGCATTTATTTTTTTAGTATTGCCTTCATTGGCATTTATTTTTTTATTATTGCCTTCATTCATAGCCGATTCATAAAACCGTTTCAAGGAAACCCCTACGGCACTTCGTGACCGTAGGGGTAGTTGACACCATGTATTTCTTCAGCTTTCAGGAACATTGTTTCAGGGTGCATGCCGCTTCCGTCTTCAGATCATTTAAAAAATTGGCATTGAACTCCATTGGTATGCCTCTTATCCCAGCCAGCTTGAGAAGAAGGGCGAACCGCTCCCGGGCCGCAAATTTATCACAGGAAAAAAAGAGCTTCTCCGGTGCAGCATTTATCAATGCCCGGCAAACCTCATTGCTGTGAATCCTGAGATGGGTATCTGCATAAAATTTGTTCATCACTTTAACTTTATCCATATTTGATAAAGGAGCATCCGGACAGGCAGCCTGCCAGGCCGAGACCAGATCACGTCTGGAGTAGTCCCGGGAAAATTTGTATGCGGAGAAAAAGCTGTCGTGATCCACAAAAAAAGTACGGGAAAACCCAAGGGTGGCAAGGCCGGTAAAACAGGCCGACGGGCAGAAGATATCTGCCTGGATGCCGGAAAAATCGGCCCATCCCCAGGGATCCGCAAGCACGGCAAGGGGGCCTGCCCCAAGCTTGGCAATGGCCCTTGCCACACCACCCCGTCCTGTCCAGCCGTCAACAAATATAACTGTTCTATGGGGATAATCAAGCCGAAGCCGCCTGAGAGCCGCCATATCCATGCCAAGGCCCACAAAAAGGGAGAGAGCTGTACCCACGGAACCCGGAAGAAGCCTGCAGAGCCAGTCGGTTATGGGAACTCCTGCCCTTAGTATGGAGACAAACACAATCTTTCCGGGATCCGGGTACTCCTGGAGAATTGCCCGGGCCAGTCCTGCCCCGGCCCTCCGTACAGCATCGTTGCGGGCAATGTCTGCTTTCACAAGATGCCAGAATCCATCATCCAGATCAGGTTCCGGAGAGGGGGTTGACCAAAAGGTGTTGTCTCCGTTGTAGGCCCTCCCCAGGGGCCGGAATAGATGTGTATCCCGGAAGGGCTCCACCTCCTTTTCAAGATTCAGGTAAAATAACTGGTTCCAGGGCAGCCCGTTGACGGGCCGGACACCGCAATCCCTTGGCGATAAATCCATGACCGGTAAAAAAGGCTTGACATCAATACCCCGGGAGACGAGTTTCTCCATGACCTCCATTCCGATTTCATAATCCACGGGATCATATAGAATGAAAACAGGCTCATTAAGGGATTCATAGTTATAAAAATAATATTTATCACCTATTTCCATTCTGCTGCAGATGTTTTTGCCGTCAACTTTCCATGGACTCAGGGATATCTGCTGGAAAGAGAGTCCTGGATTTGCAAGGACAATGGCGGCTGCCATGTCAACGGATTCACCCACGGCAAGAAGGGTGCCCCGGGAAAATTCCCCGGGTACCCGCCACCGTGAAGGATCAAAAAAAGGGCCGGTCTTGACTCCAAGGGCAGGCCGCCTCTGCTGCATGTGCCAGCTACCGGAAATATGACCCAATTGTTCCATGGAAACAGAGGGAACGACAATATTATCCTTAATATTATCCTTGAAAGATAATTGTTCCATGGGAATACAGTGATCGACGGTATTGCCCTTAATATTATCCTTGAAAGATAATTGTTCCATGGGAATACAGGGATCAACGGTATTGTCCTTAATATTATCCTTGAAAGATAAATCAAAGATACTGGAAAGAGATGATAAATTTTTCCCATGGTAAGGGGAGTTTTCACCAGAGAATGATAAATTTTCCCCATGGTAAGGGGAGTTTTCACCAGGGGAGGATAAATCCCAAGGCCCGGAACGGATCACTGGAATATGGACACTGCAATGGATATTTTTTCCAGAGGCCGTCCTTATAAACTCACATTTTTGCACATCATCCCTGAAATCGGCAAAGGCAAATACCCGGATACGTTTTATTGTCATATGGTTTTGCAGCCCAAGCATGAGATTGAGTACCGTGTTTCCACTGGTGATCTCATCTTCCACAATCCATACTTCATCAAAATTTCCCCCTTTGACCCATATTTCATCACAGTGCCCCCCCTCCAGGGGAAGAGTATGATCAGGTCCATGGGAATGGGTTTCGCTGAAGGGTATTCCTGGTACCGCCCTGCGTGTGGAATAGACCAGGTGGGGATTGGGACCCTTGCCATCCCCCCACCTCCGGCTTGCTTCCATGTACATCAAAAAAGCCGGAATTATACCTGATTCGGTAAGTCCCACAATCAGGACATGGCATTGACCTCCGGTTTTTTCCACCCCCACCTTACAGGGATCGTCAGGATTAGTAATCCCACCGTCAATATCGGAGCTGATGCTCCCAAGGAGTTCCGAGAGCCATCTGCCGCACCTTGTCAACTCCCTGGATGATGCCGGAAAAAGCTTTCCCAGACATGAAAGCGTGAATGCCTCTTCTCTCAAGGGATTGTTATCCCTCTTAATATGATAAAAATCTTGCAAATTGAAATTTCCTTCATTATCCATAAGCAGGAAAACGGGCCGGCTCAAATTCAACACCACCGATATCCAAACTTTTAATTGACAAAAACACTATATAACATTATAGTTACCAGATTTTTTTGCGGTCATGGGAATATCGGCACAGTGAGCTACCCCTACCCTACCCTACGAGGGCCAGGGGCCTTACGCCACCTTTATACAAACATTTCCATGGCCGTATTGGTTTTAACAAATCATGTTGCAGTTATCAACATCTATCAAATCTGCCTCCAGGATAATGAAAGGGCACAGTGCAGAATTGCAGTCAAAGGACAGTCAGATCATGCTTAAGGATTTAAAGAGAGTAAGGAATATTGGAATCAGTGCTCATATTGATTCCGGCAAAACCACGCTGACGGAGAGAATTCTTTTTTATACCGACAGAATTCACCAGATACACGAAGTGCGGGGAAAAGACGGTGCAGGTGCCCTAATGGACTCCATGGAACTTGAGAGGGAGCGGGGCATCACCATTGCATCGGCTGCCACCCACTGTGAGTGGCAAAACAATGACATCAATATCATTGATACACCGGGCCATGTGGATTTCACCGTGGAGGTGGAGAGATCCCTCCGTGTTCTAGACGGAGTTATCCTGGTACTCTGCTCGGTCTCCGGGGTTCAGTCCCAGTCAATAACAGTGGATCAGCAGATGAAGCGTTATCAGGTTCCCTGCATCGCCTTTGTGAACAAATGCGACCGAAGCGGTGCCAATCCATACAGGGTTGCAAAGCAGCTCAAGGAGAAACTTGGACACAATCCGGTACTGATGCAGATCCCCATAGGGCTGGAGGATAAACTCAAAGGTGTGGTGGATCTCATTGCCATGAAGGCATACTATTTTGAAGGAGAAAACGGCGAAAAGGTTGTCACAAAGGAGATACCCCCGGAGTTGATGGTTGAGGCCCTTGAAAAAAGGGAGGAGATGGTTGATGCGGTCTCCATGTATTCCGATGAGCTGACCGAGCTGATTCTCGAAGAGAAGGAGATACCAGATCAGGTAATTGCGGATGCAGTCAGAAGGGGCACCATTTCCCGGGAAATGACACCGGTTTTCATGGGTTCAGCATACAAGAACACCGCGGTGCAGCCCCTTCTTGATGCGGTTATAAAGTTTCTACCCTCACCCCTTGATGTAAACAACGAAGCCATAGACCTTGACAACAACGAAGAGACGGTCTCCCTGGTCAGTGAGTTTGACAGACCCACGGTCTCCCTGGCCTTTAAACTGGAAGACGGTCAATACGGACAGCTCACATATATCCGTGTCTATCAGGGTTCCCTGAAAAAGGGAGACACCATTGTCAACAGCCGGGACGGTAAAAAAGTGAAGGTGGGAAGGCTCATTCGCATGCACTCATCTGAAATGGAAGAGGTGAATGAGATACCTGCCGGTCACATCGGAGCCATGTTCGGCATAGACTGTGCCTCCGGTGATACCTTTGTCAGCCCTGGCATCAACTACTCCCTCATTGCCATGCATATCATGGAGCCTGTAATATCCCTTGCCATCAGGCCCGTTGACAACAAAGCCCAGATAAACATGTCCAAGGCGTTGAACCGTTTCACCAAGGAAGATCCAACCTTTAAAACCTATGTTGACAAAGAGACCAACGAAACCATAATCCAGGGCATGGGTGAGCTTCACCTTGAGGTCTATGTGGAGCGCATGAAGCGTGAATACAAGGCTGTTGTTGAAACCGGCCAGCCCAGGGTCGCCTACCGGGAGACCATCACGAAAAAAGCCGAGTTCAATTATACCCATAAAAAACAGACCGGCGGTTCGGGACAGTATGGACGGGTGCAGGGTTTCATAGAGCCCTGCGAAGAGGATTTTGAATTTGCGAACAAGGTCACCGGCGGCAGAATTCCCACCCAGTTCATACCTGCCTGTGAAAAGGGATTCAAAGGCTGCATGGAGAAGGGACCCAAGGTGGAATTTCCGGTTACCGGCATCAAGGTGACCCTCATGGATGGTGCATTCCATGCTGTTGACTCCTCTGAAATGGCCTTCCAGGCCGCTGCCAGGGGTGGTTTCCTCGAAGCCTATGCCAAGGCCCATGCTGTTATCCATGAACCTATCATGAAAGTTGTCATTGAAACCCCCAACGAGTTCCAGGGCTCATGCATGGGCCTCATCAACCAGCGCCGGGGCATCATCCAGGGCTCCCAGGAAGAGGGTGTCATGTCTGTTATCGAATCGCTGGTTCCCCTCTCGGAGATGTTCGGTTTTTCGACTGTTCTGCGTTCTGCAACCCAGGGCAAGGCCCAGTTCACAATGGAATTTTCATCTTACAGGCAGGTTCCCCAATCCATTGCAGATGACGTTATCAAAGCTCGGGAAGAAGAGAAAAAGAAAAAGTAATTTTATTAGAAAATCTAAGATGATTGCATCACAATAACCCCATATTACGCAAATGTGGTGCATTTCTACGGTAAAATAAAAAGAGAGGGAAAATGCTCAGAAAAGATTTAATAAAAAAAAGCCCGGCAGTTCAGATCATGGGAGAGGCTTACCTGGGTCAGGGGGAGTTCGGTGCCGTTGTCTCCAGGGCAGGAGTAGGAAAAACACAGTTTCTTGTCCAGATAGCCATCTCATGGCTCCTTGACGGCAAGAGAGTTATTCACATAAGCTTAGACGACTCCCTTGACAAGATAAACCTGCGATACAAAGAGGGTTACAACTCCCTTATCGACTACGTTGGATACATTGATCCCCTGAAGGCAAACCGCCTCTGGGAAGATGTGGATACCTTGAAATTCGGAATTCAGTACAACAAACAGACCTTTAAATCCGACAACATCAGGGATTATCTCTCGGCCCTCAAAAAGGACAATCTTGAGATGCCGGCAATGATCATTGTCGATGGCATAGATTTTGATTCGGACTGCACAGCAGTCCTTGATGACCTATCCATGCTTGCATCGGATTTCTCCCTTGCAATATGGTTCTCCATACAGAGCCACAGGGAGGAAGAATTTACACCGGAAGGTTTGCCCATTCAGTTGGACAAAGTCAAAGAGAGGTTTGCCAAGGCCGTCTTTCTCCAGCCCAGGGAGGACAAGATTCAGGTTGTCACCCTTAAGGATGGCGACAGAGCCGGCGAGATCCATATTATAGAACCCGCAACCATGATGATGACGCTTTGATCCCGGCAATTCTAAAAGTCAACTACCCCTACGGCACTTCGTGACCGTAGGGGCTTGTAATTCAATTGCAGGCCCGGTTGATTAGCTTAAGTGCTTCGCGCACTACGTTACCGGAGAATATATAATTAGTATTCACTGATTTTCTTGAATATGGCCGATTTGTACATCAGTTGATAATTGACCTTGTATTAAAAATTAACTCAACAGAAGAGAAAAAATTCCTCAACTTGAGTTTTTAATGTGACAATA
>JADGBO010000369.1 GCA_015231465.1 Desulfamplus sp. | reverse complement strand
CCTTCTGGATTTTAAAGTCAAGGTGGGTTTTAACCCTGAAAATCATCACTCAAATTTGAGTAGTGCCACAACCATGACATTTCATTTGCGAACTTTTGAGGGGAATTTGGCAAGCATCCCCCCCATTAGTGTTCACCAATTTGACAAATATTTAAGATATGCTATTTTCAAAAAATTGTCAGGAATCAGAGGATTAAGGGACTATCATGAGAATTATCGCAGGCAGTTGCAGGGGAAGGAGGCTCAAATCTCCGGAAAACAGGTCGATACGCCCCACTTCGGACAGGATAAGGGAGTCTGTTTTCAATATTCTCGGAAACCGTGTAGAGGGTGCATGCGTGCTTGACCTCTTTGCCGGAACAGGTGCCCTGGGCCTGGAATCCCTCAGTCGTGGAGCTTCCTCTTCCCTTTTTGTGGATATTGCCCGGGGTGCATGTAAAATAATAAGGGAAAATATTGATCTGTGCCGATTCTCCCACCATGCCGATGTAGTGGCCTGGGATATGTCAGGCCCATCCCTTCCCCGGCAGCTTCTGGAGACGCGTGATGGCTATTTCCATCTAATCTTCATGGATCCCCCCTACAACAGCGGCCTGGCGGCAAAATGCCTTGGAAATTCTTCCCTTGTCAGATGCCTTGCAGACGACGGTATCATCATTGCCGAACACTCCCTGAATGAGTCCCTTCATGACAATTTTGGGGGACTGCAACTATCTGACAGGAGACAGTACGGCAACACCCTGATTTCATTTTTCTGTTTCCGGCCTTAACTTCCCGTGGCTGCCCTACTATCCCAGTAACCAACATGGCGGCACCACCGCCACAATCGAAGCATGAAAGTCCCGGGAGCCTTAAAATATGGGGACTTTCATATAAACTTTTAAACAGGCTCTGAAAAAAAGAGATGGTAAAATGTTTTAATGGAAATTTATATATGCTATAGGCTATTCACAAAGTGAATTAAAACAATACCGAGTGAAACTTAAATCGGGCTTGATCATCTTTTCGGCCAGTGTCGCCATCTTGTAGGGGCAGACCTGTGTGTCTGCCCTGGTGAAGGGCGAACACACAGGTTCGCCCCTACGTTGCTGGCCGAAATAATGATCAAGGCCCTTAAATCTTTAACCGTGAGAATACCCATATCATTTTCATGATCGGGAACCACTGGAATCCGGCCATGAAATTTTACCGATAACTTACCGGAGGTTTTTATGGATAAAATGGATAAACTTGATGCGATATTTTCCCCGAAATCCATTGCCGTTCTCGGGGCATCCACCCAGAAGGGCAAGGTGGGACATGATATTTTTGCCAATATTCTCTATGGAGGATACCAGGGTACTCTCTATCCGGTGAATCCCAAGGCAAATTCTGTTTTAAGCGTCAAGTGTTACAAAAGCATTACCCATATCCCGGATCCTGTGGATCTGGCCATGATAATTCTTCCTCCGAAACTTGCCCTGATGGCTGTGGATGAGTGTATTGCCAAGGGTGTCAAGGGCATTGTGATCGTCTCGGCCGGATTCAAGGAGGTCGGGGGGGAAGGGCTCAAGATTGAGCGTCAAATTCAGGATACCTGCAAAAAGGCAGGAATAAGACTTGTGGGACCCAACTGCCTTGGTGTCATAAATCCTGACCCATCGGTTTCCCTCAATGCAAGTTTCTCAAGGAGAATGCCTTCCCACGGAAACATATCCTTTATATCCCAAAGTGGTGCCCTGTGTACAGCGGTGCTTGATTTTGCTGCGGACAAGGGTTTTGGGTTTTCCAAGTTTATCTCCATTGGAAACAAGGCGGACGTGGATGAACTTGATCTTTTGAGATATTACCACCGGGACCCGAACACCGATGTTGTAATGATCTATATGGAGGAACTCTCAAGGAGTGCCGAAGAGTTCATATCGGAAATAAGCGAGATGACATCCGGCATAGACCCCACGCCCGTGATTGTCATAAAATCGGGAACCTCGGATGCAGGAGCCGCTGCCGCGGCATCCCATACAGGCTCCCTTGCAGGATCCGATACCATATATGATGCTATTTTTGAGCAGTCCGGCATTATCCGGTGCCATACGGTGAACGAACTTTTCGAGTATGCCCAGGTGCTGGCATCGAAAAAGGTACCCAGGGGAGACAGGATTGCCATTGTGACAAATGCTGGAGGGCCGGGTATCATTGCCACGGACATGAGTGAGCAGTCCGGTCTCAAGCTTGCCAAATTTTCCGATGAGACAATAAAAGAGCTCCATAAATACCTGCCACCCACAGCCAATTTCCACAATCCCGTTGATGTCATAGGTGATGCTGCAAGGGATCGTTATGAAAATACCCTGGCCACAGTGATCAGTGATCCGGGTGTGGACTGCGTCCTTATTATATTGACACCCCAGTCCATGACCGATGCCATGGGAACCGCCGAAGCCATTGTGAATATTGCCAGATCCGCGGTGAAACCCATTGTATGTGCATTCATGGGGGTGGTTGATGTCTCCGATGGCGTGGGACTGCTCCAGAAGA
>JADGBO010000368.1 GCA_015231465.1 Desulfamplus sp. | reverse complement strand
CGCGCCTGTGCGCCGAGATCGATGACCGCGTTCAGGCCTTTCTGAACCGTCCCATAGAAGGCGATTGGCCATTCGTGTGGCTGGACGCCACCTACATCAAATCGCGTCAGGCGGGACGGATCGTCTCGGTGGCGGCGATAGTGGCCGTGGGCGTCAACACGGAGGGTCGGCGCGAGATTCTGGGCCTGTCGGTCGGCGTCTCGGAGGCGGAGACGTTCTGGACCGACTTCCTGCGCTCGCTCACCCGGCGTGGGCTGCGCGGGGTGAAGTTGGTGATCTCGGACGCCCACCAAGGGCTCAAGGCCGCCATCGCCAAGGTTCTGGGCGCGACGTGGCAGCGCTGCCGCGTGCACTTCATGCGCAACGCCCTGGCCCATGTCGGCAAGACCCACAAGGCCATGGTCGCCAGCTACATCCGCACCGCCTTCGCCCAGGAAACCGAGGACGCCGCCCGCGCCCAATGGCGCAAGGTCGCCGACGCGCTCCGGCCCAAGCTGCCCAAACTCGCAGACATGATGGACGAGGCCGAAGACGACGTGCTCGCCCACATGGCTTGGCACAAGGGCCTGCGCGCCAAGTTGCACAGCACCAATCCGCTCGAACGGCTCAATAAGGAGATCAAGCGGCGCACCAACGTTGTCGGCATCTTCCCCAATGACGCCGCCGTCATCCGGTTGGTCGGCGCGCTGATGCTGGAGCAAAATGACGAGTGGGCCGTCACCCGCCGGTACATGACGCTGGAAACCGTCGAGGAGCTGTGTCAACCTGAAGACATCGAGACGCTGCAAATCGCGGCGGAATAAACCGGCGGCGCCAACCGCCGGAGACAGGCGTCAAGCCGTCTCATACACCACGTCCGGGGACACTATCCCAACCGCCGGAGACAGGCGTCAAGCCGTCTCATACACCACGTCCGGGGACACTATCAGGAGTAATGCCATGCAAATATTGTATGTCAATGATGATGAACAAATCAGCAAATTGATGTGCACATTTTTCTCAATCAATGGGCATGATGTTATCTTAGTCAGCCATGTGCAAGCAGCAATAGAAACGGTTAAAGAGAAGCGGCCTGACGTCATCTTTTGGGATGTGTGTAGGCATGATCATGCAGCCATGACAGCGATTGACCAGTTGAAAAGCAGTCGGGAAACGAGAAACATACAATCTATTGTCATGACAGGAGAGGTTGACGCGACTACTCACTCATCTTTTTATGCATCAGGAGCGGATGGCATTATGACAAAACCATTTGATCTGCGGGCTCTTGCTAAACAGATTGATCTGTTTGCTAGAACCTCCGAATGGGGCGATGGGGTTTATCATATGGGGAGACGCTAGCAAGTCCCATCACCGATTACAACGGTCGGTGTTCTCCCTGGGGCTCAATGCGTTCCGAAAAGCCATGGTCAAAATGTCCAAGCCGGAAATCGGCCATCACATAGCGAACCTCTTCAAGCCGGATATACCACGGAACGCATTGATCAGATTGGCGTTATGAAAATAGTCGGGTGCTGTGGTCCGCCACAGGGAAATATGATCTTCTAACGAAAGGGATAAGCACTTGATCAGGGATTGTTGCATATCGAGAGACTTTCCTTCGACAGAGGGTCTCAAAATATGAATCGCGTCAGGTGTTTATCCCGTTAAGTCGGGTACTGTGGGCGGAGGGTTGAAGATGCAAAAAATCTCACGATTTCTTATTGGCTTGATTGTTGTTTTCGCGTTTTTCCTTGGGATGCCTTTGGAAGCAGACGCGGATCAGGCCCAACCCAAAAAGCTCGCATATTTGGTTTCCGACTTGCGCATTCCCTTCTGGGAAATCATGTGGCGTGGCGCTCGCGGAAAAGCCAAGGAACTTGGCTATGACATAGCCGTTTACAGCGCGGAAAACGACGCCAAAACGGAGATGCAATTCACGGCTCAAGTTATTCGAGACAAGGTCGACGGCATTATCGTCTCTCCCACAAACTCGTCGGCATGCGTCACGATTTTGAAGCTGGCGAAGGCTGCCGGTATTCCGGTCGTCATTTCCGACATCGGCACGGATAATGGCGACTATGTGTCCTACATTTCATCCGACAACCGCCATGGCGCCTACCAATTGGGCAGGATTCTGACTGAGCGCATGCTCGAACTCGATTGGCAGGATGGCCGTGTCGGAATCATTTCCATCCCCCAAAAACGTGCGAATGGGAAAGCACGAACGGCGGGTTTCATGCAGGCCCTTGACGAAGCCGGAATAAAGGGCGCTGGGCTTAGACAGCAGATGACGTTTTCCTACCAGGAAACCTATGATTTCGCCAAGGAACTGATCGAAGCAAACGCCGACTTACGGGCACTGTGGCTTCAGGGGTCTGACCGCTATCAAGGTGCCCTCGATGCCATTGCCAATACCGGAAAGGCCGGTGAAATCTTGTTGATCACCTTTGATGCGGAACCGGAATTTCTCGACCTGATCCCCCAGGGCATTTTGGTGGGTGCTGGGATGCAGCAACCGTACCTGATGGGAGAGACCGCCGTTAAGGCCATGGACGA
>JADGBO010000367.1:483-2547 GCA_015231465.1 Desulfamplus sp. | reverse complement strand
TGGGACTGGCTATTGAAGTGTGAAATAAGGGCATCCAGGAGAAGATCATTACTTCCGGCAATGAGGATCAATCCGTGGTATGGTGGAAGTCTGGTTACTGGTTCAGGATAGTTTATGGTTCCGGATTCAATCCACTGCCTCACGAGCTCCAGTGGAAACAGCCATTTACCGGTCACCTTGGTGGCAGGAAGGCCTTTTTCCGAGATCAGAGTATAAACCATTTTTTCATTGATATTTAAAAATTTTGCCACTTCTCTCGTTGAAAGAAGTTCGTTCATTTATCCAATATCTCCATTGATTTGATGGTCGCCAAATGAGTCCCTGATGCTTTTGCTGTGTTCATTGTTGTTCCAGTTTTTCAGCAGATACTCTTTCAGTGTTCCATGGCTGTTGAGCCGGGGATTTTCCAGAACCATCTCAAAAAGATGATTCATAACTTTCCCCACCCCCTTTCCCTGTGGCATGGAGAGAATCTCCATTATATCATGGCCTGTGATGGCAAGATCCTTAAGGGTAAAGGCATTTTTGGGTGAGTTATATATCTCCCTGTGTATTTTTGACACCCTTATCTTTATATCATTTAAAGTATAGGGGGCTTTGGCCAGATTTGCAGATTTGTCTGCGATGCGCATGCGCATGAACTCCTGCCAGGTGACCTGGTTTGCCTTGAGGAATGCAAGGATGCGGCGCACCGCTCGTGGGGTAGTGCCTGCCTTTAGGGGACGCATGTGGGTTTTTATAAGGGAATCAATGTGGCGTATATCCCTTTTGCTGAATTTAAGCTGTTCCAGGTCATGGATGACTGCATGGGTCATGTTTTCGTGGCCTGCAAATGTGAGTTTGCCATCCTTTATCTTTGCGGCATCGTATTTACCGGCATCGTGTAGATAGCCGGCCAGGCGGAGGATGTGGCTCCGGGGCATCAGGGCATCTCCGGTGAGAAGGCAGTGCTCCATTACTGTCTCGCCGTGGTAGGGGCCTCCATCAAGCCCTGCACACCTTTCAAGACTGGGAAAGATCATGGCAAGGAGCCCTGTCTGATGCAGTGCCCTGAAAAAGATGGATGGCTTTTTGTGAGCCATTGCCTTCATTATCTCTCTGCCAATCCTGCTGAAAATGGCCGGTTCCATGATGGAAGCACCATGTGTCTGGATGATCTGTAGAGTCTCTCTGTCCAATGTGCCCTGAAAGGCAGATACAAAACGGCATGCCCTGACCATTCTTATGGGATCTTCGGTTATTCTTTGTTCAGGATCATCTGTAAACCTAATGATCTTCCTCACCAGATCCCTCTGGCCGTCAAAAGGGTCAATCAGGGCATCCTGGATGGGATCAATGGCCATGCTGTTTATGGTCAGATCCCTCTGCTTTAGATCGCACTCTGGAAACGGCATGCTCTGATTTGTGGTTCTGCATGAAGCCACTTCAACTCCATGGATAATAAATACGGGGAAGGTTTTACCAACAGGCTTCAGTCCGGTGGCCTGGAACAGGTCAGGGATGGTCTCCATGGGGGCATTGGTGACAATGTCAAAATCCCTGGATTCAATGCCCATCAACATGTCCCTTACGCAGCCGCCGGCAAAAAAAGCCTTATATCCTTTTTTCTGAAGCCGTTGAAGTATATTGAGGGCATTGCCGTAATTTTGTGATTGCGTGAGTATATTGGGGGTATTACCATTTTTTTGTGATTGCGTGGGTATATGGGTATCAGTCTTGCCCTTTTCATGATTTTTTTTATTTTCTATCTCTTTTGAATAATCCATGGAGTTATTTATTGTGCCATCTTTGCATCAGTCTGTTTGGTATTTTAAGGTGATCCAGGATCCTTGCCACCACTGTATCCACAAGATCATCAATGGAGCAGGGAGAGGAGTAGAAGGACGGGCATGGCGGCATGATGGTGGCACCGGCACGGCAGGCCCTGGCCATGTTTTCCATGTGTATAAGGTTCAGTGGGGTCTCCCTTGGCAGCATTATGAGGGGACGTTTCTCCTTGAGGCAGACGTCGGCTGACCTGGTAATGAGATTGTCGGCAAATCCCCATGTCACTGCTGCAAGTGT
>JADGBO010000367.1:0-458 GCA_015231465.1 Desulfamplus sp. | reverse complement strand
GTGTCTTCATGGAGCATGGTACAATAACCATGCCCTGATGGATAAATGAGCCGCTGGCGGGTCCGGCATCAAAATTGTGCTGGGTCAACACATCTATGGATGCCCCTGCATGGAGTGGGAAGCCTTTTTGTGCAATAAAATCCTCAAATGGGGCATTCCGGTTAAAAACAGTTTCATGCTCAAGTACCCGAAAACCTCCGTCTGATATAATTGCAATTATGTGGTGAGGCCCCTCCAGCAGTGCTTTAATTAAACGGATAGCGTAAATGGAGCCGGATGCACCGGAAATTGCGACAATAAATGTTTTTGATGTGCTGGCCATGGATCATTGCCCCTGCCAATGGATAACTGCTTCCAGAAGCACTCCTGTAAAAAGCAAAATGGATATAAGACTGTTGATGTGAAAAAAGGCCATGTCAATTTTCTCCAGGTTGTCCGGTGAAACAATGCGGTGTTCT
>JADGBO010000366.1 GCA_015231465.1 Desulfamplus sp. | reverse complement strand
GGGCAAGAAAGAAATACCGCTTATGGTTTGAAGATCCGTTTCACCCTTCATTGCAATTTAAATGTATAAATTCGGCATCCTTCATATCAGATTAATTATGATCGAAAAGAGGATTGACACAACAGGCTCTCCTTTCTTGTCTGGAGTAGAGACGCAATGCATTGCGTCTCTACCGCTGGGTTATTTTGCCATTGGAAAAGTGTAAACCGGCAAATGAAGGATGCACAAATAAGAATTACGTGCAGATCATCTGGAGCCGAAAGATGCCTCGGGCATCTCTTCCACGGTTCTGTCGCCGTCAGCAATGGCATCCATGGTTGCCAGGGCCGATGGCAGAAGTGTGTTGATAAAAAATGATGCCGTTCCCACCTGACCCGCATAAAAAGCCACATCTCTGTTTTTTTCAGCCTTTTCAGCCACCACCGAAGCATCCAGGGTACCTGCTTTCTTCAAGAGCTTGGGAGCAGCTACACATGCCCTCCAGAGAAGCATCCAGGCCATGGTGACATCCCCTGCAACCCCAAGGAATGGATGGGCAAAGGAGAAGGCATTCATAACATCCTTTGATCTTGCACGGTCACCAATGATCTTTGCCGTGTCAACGAATTTTGCCAGGGCTTTTCCAAAGGATTCGGCCATGGCTTCAACCCCCTCCACGGACTTTGCATCTTCAAGGGTCTTCTCCATAAGTTCAATGAAGCAGCCAAAGGATTTCCCCCCTTTCATGCCGAGTTTCCGGCCAAGAAGGTCCATGGCCTGGATCCCGTTGGTTCCCTCGTATATCATAAAAATCCTGGAATCCCGCATGAGCTGCTCCACAGGGAACTCCTTTATATAGCCATAACCGCCGTATATCTGCACTCCATGGCTGCACACCTCCAGGGATCTGTCCGTGACATATCCCTTTACAATGGGGGTGAATACCTCCACAAGATCGCTGTATCTTTCACGGTCAGCATCGTTGTCCGCGGTCTCCATAAGATCGGAGCAACGGGCATTGAAATAGAGAAGGCTCCTCATGCCGTCCACCAGGGCCTTCATGTTCAAAAGCTGGCGCCGGACGTCGGGATGCTGGATAATGGGGACGTTTTTGGCTCCCGGCTCCCTTCCCTTCACCATGTGCCTGCCCTGGATCCTTGTCCTTGCATATTCCAGGGCATACATATAGGATGCCGTTGCCACTCCGAATCCCTGGAGTCCCACAAAGGCACGGGCTTCGTTCATCATCTGGAACATCTCGGGCATGCCTTTGTTGACCTGGCCCAGCAGGGTACCTATGGACGGCCCCTTCTCCCCCAGTGACAAGGTGCAGGTGGCATTGCCGTGGATACCCATCTTCTCCTCAATGCCGGTACAGACAACATTGTTGAAATCTCCCAGGGTGCCGTCATCATTGACAAAATATTTGGGAACCAGAAACAGGGATATCCCCTTTGTGCCTTCAGGTGCCCCCTCTATTCTTGCAAGAACCGGATGAATTATGTTTTCACAAAGATCATGCTCTCCGGCGGAGATGAAAATCTTGCTGCCTGTAATGGAGTAGGTGCCGTCTTCGTTTAATTTTGCACAGGTTTTAAGGGCACCCACATCCGAGCCTGCCTCGGGCTCGGTAAGGAGCATGGTGCCGCCCCACTCGCCGGAAAACATCTTTTTCATGTAGAGGGATTTCTGCTCTTCGGTGCCGAAGGCCTCCACAAGCCTTGCCGCTCCATGGGTCATGGCACTGTAAAGGAGCAGGGAGGGGTTTGCCCCCACAAGATACTCACTGGCCGCAATACCCACCATCTTGGGCATACCCTGGCCCCCGACTCCGGGATCGTCGGTCATGGCAAGCCACTCCCCCTCCCTGTAAAGTTCCCATGCTCTTTTGAAACATTGGGGAACCGTTACCTTGCCGTTTTCAAAAATGCACCCCTCCTCATCTCCTGGCTTCTGGGTGGGCAGTATCTCTTTTAAGGCAAGGTTTCTTGCCTCGGAAACTATAAGATCAACGGTCTTTTTGTTAAATTCGGCAAATTTTTCATGTTCCACCAATCCAAACTGCTCATGAAGGACAAAATCGACATCCCTTCTGTCTGAAATTAACTGTGCCATAGGTTCTGCTCTCTCCTTGTTAAATTTTAAGTATTACAATATTAAACCGTATATGGTTCACCATATAAATACGATTGCCTGTGCAATCCGGTTATGAAAGTCCCTCTTCTCTTGAATTTCAAGGGTTTTAATTACATGTTGAGGCCTATTGTCCTGCCACGGAAGTATTGAACAACACTTTCCTAAGTCAAGAAAAGAGGAATGTCAACATATGGTTGATTCATTTTTTTATAGACTATCAACGGATGATGTGGTAGCCAGATAAAGAAGAATATTCACGATATCTAATTTACAAGGATATGGCATGTATATCAAATGCTGGGGATCAAGAGGTTCCATTGCTGTTTCCGGCAGGGACTATGTAAAATACGGCGGTGAGACCACATCTATTCAGATAAGTGCCCATAGCGGCGAGACCGTGATTGTGGATGCCGGCACCGGATTGAGGAACATGGGAATATCACTCAC
>JADGBO010000365.1:974-2592 GCA_015231465.1 Desulfamplus sp. | reverse complement strand
TGTCCCTTTGCCCTGGGCAAATTTAATATGCTTTTTGTTCAGCTACTGTGGCTGAATAAGGCCGAGGGCACCGTCGTGCCGCCTGTAGAGAACATTCATCCGCTCTGTCCTTGAGTTGTTAAATACATCAAACTACACCCCCCACCAGCTCAAGGCCGAAATCATCTCCATTGCTTCGGGGAAAAATCCCGAATCTTTATCCATTTTAATGAAAACCAATATTCTCTCATTTGGTTTTAAATATGGTATCCCCCGGGATGCAGACATTATAGTCGATATGAGGTTTATCACAAATCCTTACTTTATTCCCGAGCTTAAAAATATGGATGGTGAATCCGGGGCTGTCAAACAATTTGTACTCTCCCAGCCTGAAACAGAAGAGTTTTTAAACAAATTTCTTGCACTTATTGATTATCTGCACCCGCTGTATCAAAAGGAGGGCAAAGCTTATCTCACAATTGCCGCAGGCTGTACCGGAGGTCGCCACCGAAGTGTTGCCATTGCAAGAAAAATATTTGAACACCTCAATGCAAAGGGGATA
Organism: Desulfamplus sp.; assembly: GCA_015231465.1. GTDB lineage: Bacteria > Desulfobacterota > Desulfobacteria > Desulfobacterales > Desulfobacteraceae > Desulfamplus. The sequence goes on along the minus strand of JADGBO010000365.1, from coordinate 2,051 downwards.
GGAGCGGGTATTATTCACAGAGATATTGACAGGGATATAAAGGAACAATGACAGGCATCTTGGTTGTTACCCATGCAGATCTTGGAAAGGCACTCATTGAAACCCTTGAATTTATATTAAACGAAAAGGTGGAAAAGATTCTTGCGGTATCTATAGATATTCGTGAAAGTCCGGAAACCCTTAGAAATAAAATCAAAAAAGGTATTAAAAAGGTGAAGGATGATGACGGAGTTATCATATTCACCGACATGTTCGGGGGTACCCCATCAAGTTTAAGCTACTCACTGCTTGAGGAGGGTGTTGTCGAGGTGATCTCAGGGGTTAACCTCCCTACTTTGCTGAAGGCAGTTAATATCAGAACCCAAATGGAGATATCCAAAGCTGTTGAACAGATAGTAGCCACCGGCAAAAGAAGCATCTCCCTTGCAACGGCCATTCTCAAGGGAGACAAACGCCTTTAAATCATCATGGGGGATCAGATGATCAAGCAGAATCAAGATTTGGGTATCAAATTGGTTTTTAGACACCCCAAATTAAACCCTATTACTTAACAAAAAAGGAGGACGGCAATTCCTCCCCGAAGCTGAAGACTTCGGGGTTTCCTTGCCGCATTTTTATGAATAGAACTCCATTGATAGCAGCTAACTGGAAAATGTTCAAGACAGGGTCCCAGGCACTGTCGGCATTACAAAAAATTGTTGACCTGACAAAGCATACCTCCCTGGAAGATCGGGAAATTGTAATAGCTCCATCCTTTTTGTCCATTCCCCTTTTGGTATCGAAACTTAAGGAGAACATCTCTCCAATACCAATAAGGGTTGCCGCCCAGAATATACATCATGAAAAGGAGGGGGCATTTACAGGCGAGATTTCAGCTTCCATGATAAAGGATGCCGGAGCCACACACGTCATTATAGGCCATTCCGAGCGCAGACAGTACTTTATGGAGAGTGACGGGGATATATGCCTGAAAATAAGGGCTGCCACCGGGATGGGCCTTATCCCTATAATGTGCATTGGTGAGACCGAAGCTGAAAAAAATCAAGACAAAACATTTTATGGGCTTGACAAACAGAT
>JADGBO010000365.1:0-964 GCA_015231465.1 Desulfamplus sp. | reverse complement strand
CGAAATGGGTTAAAAGGCTTTCGTTCCGATGAACTCTCTTCTCTCATAATTGCATATGAGCCTGTCTGGGCAATTGGAACAGGCAGGACAGCCACTCCTGATCAGGCTGAAGAGTGCCATAAGTACATTCGTTCCGTAGTTGAAAATATGCTCGGAAATGATTTTATCAATGGCCTTAGAATACTTTACGGTGGTTCAGTCAAGCCAGACAACATTGGACATTTAATGTGCCATGATAACATTGATGGAGTTCTTGTGGGCGGTGCAAGCCTTGAACCCGAATCTTTTTTTAAAATCATGACATATTGATCTGATTCGGATTGATCCACTCATGATATAACCAACATGGCGGCATTACCGCCATAATCGAAGCATGAAAGTCCTGAAATGACTGGGATTTTCATATAATAAGGTTGTATATGACAGGCATAGTTCTTTCCATACATGTAATTGCATGTATCCTTCTTATATTAATTGTTCTGTTGCAGACAGGGAAGGGTTCCGATATGGGAGCTTCTTTTGGTTCCGCATCCGGAGGTCAGGCTTTTTTTGGCTCCACAGGTCCTGCAACGGTACTCGGAAAAATAACCACTGGAGTAGCGGTGATCTTTATGCTGACATCCCTGACACTTGCCTATACATCAGGCAATAAATCGACAAAATCAATTATGCCCAATACCATGGCACCAATTGAAGATGTCATGGATGTGCCAGGCAGCGGCCAGGTGGGAGATACAAGCGGCCAGGTTGGGGATACCTCTGATAGTGACCAAAACAAGTAAACTCCTCCCTCTAAAGGTGCAAATATAGTTTTCCAGATAATGAAATTGGCAACAGTAGGGGGCAGCCCCCTGTGGCTGCCCTTGAGAGAATGGATTTACTGAAATATTATTCTGGAACTCTATCGAAATATAAAAATTTAAGCCGAAGTGGTGGAATAGGTAGACAAGCACGCTTGAGGGGC
>JADGBO010000364.1:1004-2612 GCA_015231465.1 Desulfamplus sp. | reverse complement strand
ACACGGTTAGGCTCCAAAGATTGACTGCCACTTTTCTCATTATCCGGTTCCGGGAATTGAACCTTGTTGGGTACTGATCCCTTTACCTGACCCTTGTCCTGCTGACCCTGACCCTTGTCGGGGCCTGCCCCATTCACATTACCTGTGCCGGCCCCAAGGTTTTTAAATGAATCCTTTAGAATGGCAAGCACGGCATCACCATACTTTGCCACCCGTGCTTCTCCAACTCCCTCTATCTCTTTTAAAGCCGATTTGGTGGTAACCCGTTTCTGAATCATGGCGGCCAACTGCTCATTCATAAAAACATTGAAGAGCTGCAATGCTTCACGGGCGGCGGTCTCTTTGCGCCAATCCCTGAGCTTTACATAAATGGCAAAATCTTCGGGGGAGAGTACCTCCCTGTAATCAATCTTTTTTTTCGCAAGTTCACTTTTTCGAACATCCTTGGGACGACTCCCTCCGGCCTGATACTCCACTGCAATTGCCCAGTAATAACGGCTCTCCTGGCAGATCAGTTCCCTGTGGACAGTAACAATCTGAACCCCTTTTAAAAAGGCATTGAGTTCATCCTCATCATCGGATTCCCGGCCAAGGGGTATTGAAAAAAATTTATATTGTAATGACATATTCACCTATATTAACCTTTTGATTGTTGATATTGATAAAAAAGCTGAGGATGATGCTTATCCGCCACATTTTCGGGGATTGTCTGAATCAGGATGGCAAGGATTTACAGGATGCACAGGATATAGTTTTCCAGATAATGAAATTGGCAACCATACTGTAGGGGCAGGCCCTTGCGGCTGCCCTTAAGAATTGATTTGCTAAAATATTTTTCTGGAAGTCTATAGTTATCCGGAAACCCACAGACAAACCTTAAAGTACCAAATTTTACAAAATGCAAAATTGCAGCGACAAGGGGGGCAAGCCCCCCTTGACCCCCCGGAATTACTTCACGCCTTTATTTGGAACCTACAGGAATCCGATCTCCACTACACTCCATATCGGGTCAGAGGAGGTCAAAAGACCTCCGACTGCCCACAGAACCGTACGTACGGGTCCGTATACGGCTCCTCATGTTAATTGAATCCACTTTTCGAGACTAAACCAATGCGGGTGTGTTTCTCTTGATTTTAGCACTTGTCCCATCTGCTTAATAAACCATCGGTTAGGATATGCCCAGCCGACCGCCATCGTTATTGACAACGCCCATCTGCGTTTGTTGGAAAAGACTGCCTTGGCTGCCATACCTCGTGGAATATTTCGTTTTACTAATTTCTTGAACAAATTACGTCTTTTCTTTTGCTGGTCTACAAGGCGTGATCGAATCCTGCGCCTGAAATGCGCTTCAATATTTCGTAATTGGGTCGGGTATTGGGTCATTTTGTAATAACTCGCCCAGCCCACGTACCATTTGTTGAATTGTTCGATGGTTTCTTCCAGCTTAAGGTGGGTTCCTCGTGGGGTGAGCTCCTTGACTTTCGTCATAGCACGTTTTATCGACTGCTTTGATATTACCAAATCACCTTCGATAACCGTCATGCCGAGGAACTTGACATCCCTTGAAAGAGCTACCTTACTTTTCTGCTCGTTAACCACGAGCTTTAA
>JADGBO010000364.1:0-996 GCA_015231465.1 Desulfamplus sp. | reverse complement strand
AATTTGTTCTCGATAAACTGTCTCACACTGCTCATGATTCTTGTCGCCGCTTTCAGCGATTTGGCAAATATGTTACAGTCATCTGCAAAACGACAAAATTCGAGTCCACGACGCTCCAATTCCTTGTCAAGTTCATCCAGTACAACATTGCTTAGGAATGAACACGAAATAACTTACCCATTCTCCCCCTCTCCATTCATGGAGAGGGGGTTGGGGGGTGAGGTAAATGGGCAAGTTAATTAAGACCCATTCCTTAACAAAGGACTTAGTGGACTGCCTTGCACTGTCCCTTCCGTACTTGGCGTGACTAATCCATCTTTCATTATCCCGCTTCTCAAAATCATTCCGATAATACGTAATATCCGCTTATCCTGAATGAAGAGCGATAGCCGAAAAATTAATCTGTCATGGTGTACTCTGTCGAAAAATTTCGACAGATCTATATCCACCACATGTTCCTTGCCCGATCGGATAATTGCCTGTGCGGTTTCTACGGCTTGACGCTGGTTGCACCCTGGCCTGAATCCATAACTATTATCCGAAAACATTGGATCAAGAATGGGTTCCAAGAGTATTTTCAGTGTTGCATGAACTACCCTGTCTTTTATACAGGGAATGCCCAGCAGCCTGACTCCCGCTCCTTTACCGGGTTTTGGTATTTCTACCCGTTTTACTGGTTGTGGTTTATAAGTCCAGCTTTCCAACTCCTCCATGAGTTGTTTCAGCTCTTCTCCAAGACGGGTTCCGAATTCCGCAATGGTCACACCATCTATTCCAGGTGCTCCCTTGTTTCTCTTCACTGCCTTGAATCCTTCCTCAAGATAATCTATTGAGCACAATTTCTCGAAGAGACTCCTCTCGTCAACGAACAGATCCATCTGTCTCATTTCTCTTTCCTTTTGTATTACCATTTCAACAGTCTGCACGTCCTTTGTTGTATCGCTTAACGAAAATATACGTTTTCGTCACAAAGCACGCTCCGCTCTGGCTGACCTC
>JADGBO010000363.1 GCA_015231465.1 Desulfamplus sp. | reverse complement strand
GAACGGCAAAGCCTGCCCCCCTCCCCTTGAAAATGCTGAAAAAAGGACCATCGTCAATGCCCTGGAACTCCATGACGGGCACAGGGCATTGACCGCAGAATACCTTGGTATCGACAAGTCAACCCTTTGGCGCAAGATGAAAAAGCATCAAATCAACATCCCTGTATCCTTTTCAGCGGACCGGATTTTTTCAGAGTGAATCCTATGCTTTCTGTATCTCTTTTTTCAGTGCCCGGGTCAATGCCGGGATAATTTCAAAAAGATCCCCTTCAATGAAGTAATCGCAGTTGGACATAATGGCCGCATTGGGATTGTCGTTGATGGCAATTATCATCTTGGACATCTTCATGCCGGCAAAATGTTGGACCGAGCCGGATATTCCACAGGCAATGTATAGTCTGGGGCTGACCTTCTCGCCGGTCTGTCCCACCTGCATGCTGTAGGGTGCCCATCCAAGATCCACAGCCACCCTGGATGCACCGATCTCGGCTCCGGGTCCCAGTGCGTCTGCCAGCTCCTGGAGGAGTCTGAAGTTGTCACCGTTTTTCATGCCCCTTCCGCCGGAAATGATGACATCGGCATCAAGAAGGGATGCTCCGGTATTTTCACCCCTGGAGCTCTCAATCAGTTTTATTCCTCCCCTCACAGTTTCATCTTCATCCCATTTAAACTCCATGGCCGATATTTTTGCCGATACCCATGGGGTATTGGAAGGAGTAATAGGAGTAATTACATTGGGACGGATGCCGTATATCTGGGTATCGCCGGTCACCTTCACAGTGGCAAGGGTTTTGCCGGAGTAGAGATAGCTCTGGGCCGTGCCGTTTTTTAAGTCCACATTGATGCAGTCCATGACAAGGGGGGCATCGAGAAGGGCTGCTATTCTCGGAAGAATATCCCTGCCAATGGGCGTGGTGAGACCAAAAAGGGTGGAGATTCCGTGGGTCTCCATGGCCTGTACAATGGCCCTGGACCAGGTGATGGGATTCCAGGAATTAGAAGTGATTTTCGTGGAGGATGAATGGTTGTTTCCATGGGAAGTGCCGGGTTCCATGGTTGTCCCATGGGTTGAAACATTGGGGCTGGAGGACAGGGATATGTTTACAATGTGATTGATACCATATTTTTCAAGGGATGTTCTGTTTTTTTCAAGGGTTGATTTGTATTGTTCAAGGTGAGTGTTGTTTTTTTCAAAGGTTGTCATGTCCGACTTTAGGTCTTCGTTGATGAGAAACCCGTAGAGTTCTGTTCCCTGTTCCTGTAAGGCCCAGGCCGCGGCTCCCTGGTTTGCCTCTTTTACAATGCCGTCTTTGGTCTCTATGAATATACCGACTCTTTTCATGATTTAATATTACCTCGTCCCTGGGGTCCCTGGTTTGTTATTATCAGGTTCTTATAGTATTTTTGCCTCATCCTTCAATATTTTAACAAGGGTATCCACTTTAGTGGAAAGGTCTCCTTTTATCTCCCTGGGTTCACGCTTTTGTGCAAAAAGCTCCAGCCCGAGTATCCTGGTTGAGCATTGGGGCCTTTCAAAATTCAGGGATTCCATGTCAAGGATTTTCAACGGCTTTTTCTTGGATTTGACCACGTCGGGAAAGGTGGGGTAGGAGGGGGTGTTGAGACCCCTGCCAGCTCCCAGTACACAGGGGATACTCAATTGATATATATCCCTTCCCGATGCTTCGGTGAGGGTCTCCACAATGACCCGGGAGAAAGGATAGGCATGTACGGCATCGGATGGGAGATGCCGGGTATCTGTGGAGGCATGTGCGGCATTGGATGGGAGATGCCGGGTATCCGTGGATGCCTGTGCGGCATTGGATGGGAGATGCCGGGTATCTGTGGAGGCATGTGCAACATTGGAGGATGCCTGGGTGAAATCCGGTGTGAATTTAACCACGTTGTTGGCAGCCGGAAAATCAAAGAGGGCACCCAGGCGGAACATGGTCTGCATGCCTGCCATGTCGATGGATTCCCGGCCGGTGAAAATGATACCCGGGGTGCCGTCATCCTCAATGGCAGACTTGAGGGCCCGGGCCGTTGTAATGCTGTCCCAAAGCTGGTCTGTCTCTATGAGAATCCCCCGGTCAGCACCCATGGCCATGGCGGAACGCAGGGTCTTTTCAGCATCCTTTTTCCCAAGGCAGACAGCGATCACCTCTCCCTGTTTCAGGCTTTTTTTTAAGGAGACAGCTTCTGTAACGGCATATTCGTCGTAGGGGTTCATGAGAAAGGTTATATTTTCCTCTATGTTTCTCTCATCATGCAGGACAATGTTTGCAGCAGAGTCGGGTACATGCTTTACGCAGACATATATCTTCATATTGGAATCCTAATTGTTTTGGAGATTGGATAAATATGGTTTTCCAGATAATGAAATTTGCAACCATACTGTAGGGGCAGTCCCTTGCGGCTGCCCAGTCCCTTGCGGCTGCCCAGTCCCTTGGGGCTGCCCAGTCCCTTGCGGCTGCCCAGTCCCTTGCGGCTGCCCTTAAGTAGAGCAATAAAAAGAGGGGACTTGCCTTGAAAACAAGCCCCCTGTATCGGTTATGAAACTTAAAGCATGATGTGCTGTTTTTACTATCCGTTCACAGAGAAGCTTGAGTTGTAATTTATCTCC
>JADGBO010000362.1 GCA_015231465.1 Desulfamplus sp. | reverse complement strand
CAGAATTGGGCACGTTTGATTCAGAAAATATATGAGGTCACTCCCCTTGAGAGTAAAAGCAAAAGACTTTCAATCCAGAATTCACTTGACCGTTTATCTGCACCTGATTCCAATGAGTTTTCTTCTGTGGATAAGATTTCACAAATTCAAGAAGTGGAGCCTGTAATTGAGGGTCTTAAAAATATTGAACAATACCAAAATAAACAAATTGATCTTTTATCCAGACTTCAACCCTCTGTAAAGCAACTTTTGACAGATATATTAGCCCTTGAAAAAGAGTTAATTTCTGGCATCCTTCATAATCCATCAAAAGTAGTTGACACTTTTTTTGAGATAATTCCCGAAAAATGGGAATGTGGCTCCAGAAAGTGTAAACCGGCAAATGAAGGATGCCTAATTTCTTTTAAAGAAGCTCTTTTTAAACTTAGATTGATGACAAAAGTGGTTAAAAGTTATGTTGATGAAGGGGGTATTTCCAGTGACGAACTCACCATTAATTATAGCACCGATGTTTTAAAAAGTTTGGAGCAGGATGTCAGTAAAAAACAGTCTGACATCTTCTCAACAAAAGAATTTTCCAAAAATGAAATTGTTCAAATTACAGAGCACTTAAGAATGCTGCAGTTGAGTCAAAATGAGGTGGAAAAAAAAATAAATTTCCTTGGAAAATTCGGCATCCTTCATATGCACCCGAAGCTACTTTACACTTTTTGGAGCATAAACCTTGAAAAATAAGCATACCCTCCTGAAAAGTGTAAACTGATCAATGAAGGATGCCGAAAATTCCAACCGTTATTTGTCAAGATCAGTGACTGGGAAAAACAGTTAAACAAAATGGCTCCTGAAGAGCTTGTTTCTAATTTTTTGAAATTAAAAGAGAGCCTGGAAGAAAAATATAAAAAGTATGAAGAGGTGATTGGTGAATATAGTGAAAAACAACTTGGATTTGATAAAGCTATACAAAAATACAGTTCATTGAAAGATCCTTTTCTGCAGCAGGTAAAAAGGGAAATTCCCCATGAACAGGAACAAATTTTAAAAACGCTTTATGGATTTGCAGGTATTGATGAAAAGAAATTTGAAAACAATGAGCTGCAAAAAAAGAGTTTTGAACAGGAAAGCCAGGAAATGGCCGCAGTTGTTGACAGTGCAGATAAGGAAAAATGGTTTGTTGATCTGGAAGCATATCAAAACATGATCTCAACCAAATTCAAGCTCACTTCGGAAAGAACAAACCAAGAAGAAATCCTTGCAAATTCTTTAAAAGAACTATCAAACTCTATTGATAACTATATCATGGCGATTTTTGATGTTTATTCTTTGACCCGGGAGTACCAGAAAACTGCCATTGTACTTAAACAAGAAGTGTCCCGGGGAAATATGGAGGCTTCAAAGCTGCCTGATGGATATGAAAAGGTTTTAAAGTCAGATCAGACATGATGGAACCGGAATTTGGCCTACATTGTTAAAGAGTGGGGGTGGATTATATGAGGAGGAAAAAGGAACATTACAAATACGATCCGAAAGTATTTTATCTATAAAATTTTTAGATTCAATATTAATACCATTTTTAATATCTAAATTCATAACTATTCCTCCAATTCTTAAATTGTAAACTATGAAAATGAGTGGATGCTTTCATAGCCAGATAATTTTTAAACAGGCTCCCCAAAAAGGCAAACATGCTTGAAAGATACCTTGAATTTTATGCCTTTCATCATTATAACAGGAATTGATTAGCAGCATCATCTTGTTCCCGATAGTTGTTGGTATTGATTATGCTGATATTAAATATGTCCTACAAAATAGTTATGGAGTTGCTTTATCTACAGAAACTTCATTACAAAAGAGTGTTGATGCATCCCAAAGACTGATACAAATAAACACACCTAATATCAAAAGAGCCGATGGCTATTTACTTATCCTTTCTTACACGACAAAGGATTTTACTCTTCACGAGATCACTGATATTGCGAATTCATTTCATGCTGTTTGTGGTGATAATGTTGATATATTATGGGGTTGTTCTGACAACAAACACCTCACTACCCATTTCAGATTAACCATCCTACCTGTTATATATGATAATAAACGGGTATAATTACACATTAATCACTCTATATTTTTATTTATTTTATAATCAAAAAAATAACAGGCGAGTACCTGAATTTGTGCTGAAACTCATTTTCAAAATGGCCATGGAAACGACCCTGACCACAATGATTCATCCAACCCTGGTAAAAAGTAATCTCCTAAGACACCTGACTTCAAAAAATTTGATATTCCTTAGAATAGGCAATCTATGGATTGATATCCTTGAGTTTTCGAAAAATAGTTCTTTTACAAAACAATATTTTGGCATATTTTTTGCTTAAGCTGCAAAACTCAATGCCATTTCATCTGGATTATCAATCTCAATCAGTTGTTTATGCTCCTTTCGCTTTTTTTCTATACACGCTTTTTCAACTTTCAACCATTTTTGTACAAACGTTTCGTCTTTCTCCAATCGATCCAATAGCGCTTCCAGATTACTGTATTGAGCTTGACGGACTATTGAAGGAATCGTTAATGACTCCTTTGTCAATTTTCCAGCAGTGCGTTGTTTGTAATTCTCAAGATGGAGGAGGAAGTCAATCCAG
>JADGBO010000361.1 GCA_015231465.1 Desulfamplus sp. | reverse complement strand
AACCTCTTTTGCATCCTTTGAAAGCCATAGGGGAATGGTTCCTGTACCCGAGTATAGATCCACGACAACCTCCTCCCCGGTAAGCCCGGCATAACCGGAAACAATCCCATAGAGGGTCTCGGCTCCCCGGGTATTGGTCTGGAAAAAAGAGTTGGCAGATATCTCAAAGGTGAAGGGCCCCAGCTTCTCCTTTATAAAGGGTTCTCCGGCCAGGCAATCTTCATACTCCCCGGCGGCAACGGATGCCCTCCTTGATGTAACGTTGTTGACGACCGATGCCACCCGGGGAAATCGGGAGACAAGTTCCCTGGCCAGGGGAACGAGAAGATCACGATTCTCCTGGGCGGTCACAACATTCACCATCCATGTATCAAAGGCTGCCGAGTGTCTAAGCATCACAAAACGCCAGAAGCCCTTATGGGTCTTCAAGTCCCAGGCAGGCACTTTGGATGCTTTTATATACTCCCGAACCAGATCGAGAATCCCGTTGCCCATCCCGGGTTGAATCAGACAATTTTCAATATCAATAACCTTATCAAAGGTTCCAGGCACATGAAGACCCAGGCCGAACCCCTTTTTAATATCAGGGTTGGCCAGTTCATCCGGTGTAAGCCATCGTCTGTCACTGCACGAAAACTCCATTTTGTTCCGAAATCCAAAGATATTTTCCGACGGAATAACCGGCTTTACATTGACCCCTGACATGGCCCCAATGTGTTCAAGGGACTCGGTCACATGTCTTTGTTTGTATTCAAGCTGGATCCCATAGGGAAGGGACTGCCATCGGCACCCTCCGCAATGGAGGGCATGGCGGCAGGGGGGAGGCACTCTTAATGGAGAAGGGGAGAGGATTTCCAGTACCCTTGCCTCGGCATAATTTTTTTTCTTTTTCACAATGGCGGCAAGGACTCGATCCCCGGGAAGGGTTCTATCAACAAACACCGGAAATCCTTCGGGTTTGGCAAGTCCTCTGCCTCCGATTGCCAGATCAATAATGTCCAGCTCAAGGTTTTTTCTTTTTTTAAAACTCATTTTATGAAACTTTCCTTTAAAAATTAACATTGCCGCAAACAAAGCAGGAATAAAGCTTGAAATTTTTATAATAGTTATGCCATAAACACAAGCATGAACCGCACACATTCAAATATAAAACCCATTGAATTCACCTGTGACGGCATTACCCTCCGGGGCATCCTTCATCTGCCCTGCCGTTCCAGGAACGGCTCTCCCGATGCCCTGCCACCCCTGGTAATCGGTTCCCACGGACTTGAAGGCTCAATGGAATCGGCAAAACAACAGGTGCTTGCCAGGATTGTTCCTGAAGCCGGAGGAGCTTTTTTTAGATTCGATCACCGGGGTTGCGGAACCAGCGGAGGAGATTTCACCAGGGACACATCCCTTTCAAAAAGGGTACAGGACATTCTTTGCGGGGTTAAGCATATACAGAGTATGGGCATTACACAACGGCGAATTATACTTTTCGGCAGCAGTCTCGGCGGTGCGGCATCTATCTCGGCATGGTCAATGCTTGGGAAAAAAAATATGGAACCGGCAGGGGCAATTATTTGTGCAGCTCCGGTCAACAGCCTTACCATCAAAGCCATCCCCCTTGGAGGCAATGACCTGAGACCGGCTCTTCCCATGAGCTTCTTTGAAAAAAATCTTCTTTTTGACCTGTCAGACAAACTCCATCTCCTCCATCACGTTCTTATTTTCCATGGAGATGGGGATGCCGTAGTGCCGGTGGAAAATGCATATGCCATTCACGCCAATGTTCGGAATCCCAAAAAATTGATCATTGCCCGGGGAGGAGATCACCAGATGTCCAATCCCCGGGATCAGGAGCTTTTTGCCCGGGAGACCAAAAATTGGCTCAAGGTTCTCATGACTACTTTTACAGGGTCATGAGGATGCCGAAATAACTTAAACCTTTTATAGACTTCCAGAAAAATATTTCAGCAAATCCATACTGTAGGGGGCAGCCACAAGGGACTGCCCCTACAGTATGATAACCAATTTAGGAATTGATTTTTAATAACTTGCCCATTCATCTCCTCCCCAGCCACCTATTACAGGCTTTCCATGGGAGCCTGGGTAAGTTAATTAAACCCAATTACTTAATTATCTGGAAAGCTATAACTTACACCTTTTAATCTGGAGGAGCAGCATGGATTTTAAACAACACGCAGAATCGGCCTGGAAACTGACCATTCAAACGATTTTTCCCATGATCATCATGACACTGGTCTATTTTTTCGTCAGTGCAATATCTTTTGGAATACTTGCCCCTGTTCTTACCGCGGGATATATGCACTCCATACTTCAGTTGGTGAGAACCGGACGGGAGCCCCAGGTGCAGGACCTGTTCGGACACTTCAATCTGTTTCTGCCCCTCCTGGGTCTTGCCGTATGCATCCTGATTATAACAATGATCGGCCTTCTCCTCATTGTTGTTCCCGGCATTTTGTTTGCCGTTTTTGTGGCTTACAGCATGGTTTTCCTCCTGCCCCTGATGACCGACAAGGGAATGGGGGTTATGGATGCTTCCCGGGAAAGCTTCAATATGGCCTTTGATAAAAAATTCCTGATGGAGCATGCCATTACCGTTGTTATCTACCTGGCCGTTATGTGGGTGGGCAGTCTG
>JADGBO010000360.1 GCA_015231465.1 Desulfamplus sp. | reverse complement strand
ACCCAAAAGGGAATAGAGCTTTTGTACAATGACAAAGGTTTTTTCATGATGGTGGAGGCGGGAAAGATTGACTGGGCATGCCATGCCAATGATGCAGCAGCAGCCATCAAGGATACCCTGGCCTTTGACAGGGCCGTGGAGAAGGCCTACGCTTTTTATAAAAACCACCCCGACGACACCCTCATAGTGGTAACCGGGGATCACGAGTGCGGAGGCATGTCCATCGGCTTTGCCGGCACAAAATATGAGACCTATTTCCATCTCCTCAAACACCAGAAGGTCTCCTTTACAAAATTTGATCAAACCGTTGTAAAGGCCCTGAAGGAGAGCGGCAATAACCCCTCTTTTGAAGATATAAAAGCTGACATAACTGAAAATTTCGGCCTTGTTTTTTCCGGTGAGACCGGCAATGCCCTGGCTTTGACAGCAAGGGAGATCAAACAGCTTGAAACTGCCTTCCAAAAGACCCTGGCAACAGAGAAGGACAAAGATGATGAAAAGGATTATCTGCTTTACGGTGGATATGAACCCCTTACAATAACCATTACCAACATCTTGAATCAGAAAGCAGGCATATCATGGACATCCTACCAGCATACAGGTGTACCGGTGGGAACATCTGCCATAGGCGTTGGTGCCGAGAACTATCAGGGTGCCTATGAAAACAGTGACCTTGCCCTGAAAATGATGGACATAATGGGAATGAAGCCGGTTCCGGTTTACGCTTTGCATTGATTAAACCCTCATGGTTGGAGGCCAGCCATCCCCGATCATGGAAATAATGTATCCATTTCCACGGTAAACCCTCATGGTCTGACTCCGACCACCCCCAATCATGAAAATAACGTATCCATTTTCATGATAAAAAAACTTTTTTCCTGATACGTTCCTCCGTATCACGACAGGGGCCCTTTGGATTTTCAGATACTTGATGCTGCTATGGCCCGGGACAGATGAATGGACAGAAATAGGCCCTGCCATAACGGCATCATCCCATCTGTAAAAAAATGTAAAAGGCTCCAAACCTGGGACGGCCGGCAGATAATGCTGTGCCGTCCTTTTATATTTGTTAGAGGATAATGGATAATGGATAATGGATAATGGATAATGGATAATGGATAATGCTACACCATTGTTTTATGTATTCAATGTTTTTCTATTTATCATAAATATATTGAACCTGGAGATATGCCGGGATGATTTTTAATGGAGTCAATATCAAAAAATCGGACATCCTGCTGGTACTTTTTTTCATTGTGCTTCTTTTGGGAATTTTGTTTATGCCCACAGGATTTGAAAAAGAGGGAAGCCGTGCCGGCGGGGTTCGCTGCAAGGCCCGGGTTGTTAGTGTTGACAACACAAATGTTCAGCAGCTTGGAATCATAAAAACCGGGGATCAAAGCCTCGGGATAGAGATTGTGAGCGGCCCTTTCCAGGGCAATCGTTATGCTGCCTCCAACCCCCTCATGGGTCATATGGAGAAGGACAAACTCTTCCGGGAAGGAGATACAGCATTTGTTGTTCTGACCCTGAATGAAGATGGAAAGGTTATCTTTGTGAACCCCATGGATCACTACCGGATAGATACGGAGTTTCTCCTCATGGCCCTTTTTGCCCTGCTGCTGCTCCTCTTCGGTGGGTGGGTGGGTTTCAAGGCTTTGATCTCCTTTCTTTTCACAGGAGCTGTCCTTTGGAAAATTCTTGTACCCTGTCTGCTGAAGGGTTTCGATCCGGTTATTATAACCATGCTGGTCACCACCGGGCTTTGTGCCGCAATCACCCTTCTTGTGGCCGGGTTTACTAAAAAGGGATTCACTGCCCTGGCCGGTGCCTGTCTCGGTGTTGCCACAAGCGGTATCATGGCAATCTACTTCACCGAAAAGCTGCACATACATGGAGCAGTAATGCCCCTGGCAGAGACCCTTCTCTGTTACAGGGACCATGACCACCACACTTCTCCTTCCCTACTCCGGCGGATTCATAACCCTTTTAATGGCTTTCATGGCCCAGAATGTTCCATTGAGTAACACTTTGAACCTTGTTTATGTGTCTGCTGAAGTTGTGAAAACCTTAATAGAGACCGGTTTCGTTCTTCCATGGGATAAAATGGATATGTGGGTTTCCCGTATTCACACCCTGATAGAGATGAAGGCAGAGTCTCCGGAAACGCTCCAGGCTATCTCTGAAATGGCCAGGGCCTATGTGCATCAACATTTCTCCTGGGACACGGCATTGGCTGACATTGATTTTTTTTGGGGTTCTGCTTCAAAGGCTCGAACCGGGTTCTGCGGGGCGGGAGCTGGAACAACAACGCCCAGAACTGCCGTTCCGCCAACCGCAACCACCGGTTCAATTTTTCGTGGCGATTAACAATAATTTTGGATCCGAAATTCTTTCATTGCTTGACAAAATTCGTGCCACGGATTCAGGAAATATTTAAGCAAATCCATTCCCAAGGGCAGCCACACAGGGCTGCCCCTACAGCGTGGTTGCCAATTTAATTATCTGGAAAACTATATCCGAAGGGATTCTATGATCCTTTGTCCCATCAGCTCTATTTGCCACTTGCGTGTACCCTTTATCTGCATGAGTTCTTCGGTATTTTTGGGATTTGCAGAGGCAACGGCATTGATGGTGGCATTGTTCATG
>JADGBO010000035.1 GCA_015231465.1 Desulfamplus sp. | reverse complement strand
TCTTTAAATGTTTTTACAAAGTTATAAGTTTGAATTTGTTTCATCGTTGTCAGTCCGTCAATGAAACATATTCATTTTTTTTGGCATACCTGTTCATACCTTCCTCAATGACCTTCAATAAAGCTGTATTTCCTTTGAACTCCTCTTTCATTTCTCTGGCAAATTCTTCACGATCTACAATAACAACACCTTCCTCTTCTTTTTCAAAGAGAGATTTAAGTCTTAAAATGAATGATTTTAACATAAAACAGTCTCCTTTTATATGAAAGTCCCCGTCGTTTCAGGACTTTCATCACTTCGATTGTGGCTGTGGGCCGCCATGTTGGTTTTATATGAAAGTCCCCATATTTTAAGGCTCTCGGGACTTTCATGCTTCGATTGTGGCGGTAGTGCCGTCATGGTGGTTATATAAAATTATTTTTTTTGTTTGTACAATCTAAGACTGTTGCCAACCACTGAGATACTTGAAGCTGCCATGGCCAGTGCCGCAAGGATAGGATGGAGCTGCCTGAGAAAATCTGGAAATATCTCAAAGGGTGCAAGAACTCCTGCTGCCACAGGAATCAGAAGAGTGTTGTAGAAAAATGCAAAAAAAAGATTCTGGCGTATGGTGGACATGGTCTCCCTGCTGATGTCGATGGCCCTGGGGATGCCGTTCAATGCACCGCTTGACAGGATCACGTCACCCGTTTCCATCGCAACATCAGTGCCGGTTCCAATGGCAAAACCCACATCTGCTGCGGCAAGTGCTGGAGCATCGTTTATTCCATCCCCCACCATGCCCACAAGAATCGGTTTCCCTCCACGGGATTGCAGGGCCTTTATCTTCCGGGCCTTTTCACCAGGCTTGACTTCGGCTTCTATGGCCGACAGATCAATTCCGGCATCCCTTGCCATTGCCCGGGCAGTTTCAATATTGTCACCTGTGATCATCACCACATGGATATTTTTTCTCTTCAATGCCTCCACTGCCTGGGCTGTATCAGGTTTCAACATATCTGAAACTGAAATAATTCCCTTAAATATCTCCGGACTCTTGATCATGCCGCTTTCATCCGATGGATACTCTACAAGGAGCATTACTGTTCTTCCCCTGGCCTGCAGCTCTGCTATTTTGTTCCCCAGCTCTTTTTGTCCATCACCATGGAGGGTAGTGAACCATCCTGGTTTCCCAAAACGGAATTTTTTTTCATCAATTACAGCCTCGACGCCCATGCCGCCATGGGCCTGGAAATCCTTGATGTCATGGAGGGTAAGCCCCTTCTCCTGTGCAAGTTTCACGATGGCCCGGGCTATGGGATGTTCAGAACCCTTTTCAATGGATGCGGCAAAGGTAAGGAGTTCATTTCCGGAGGAGCCACCATCGTGATTTAGGTAAGAGTCATCTCTGTTATGCAGGAAGGGATCATTACCCTGATTTAGGGATGAGCCATCACCAGGGGTGTCCCGGAAATTCTTTCCGGAATTTGGTTTGAGCGGTATAATATCCATAACAGTTGGTTTTCCAAGGGTCATGGTTCCGGTCTTGTCAAGTACGATGGTGCTTAATTTTGCAGCATTTTCAATGGCCCGGCTGCGTTTGAAGAGGATGCCGCTTTCAGCCCCCCTTCCTGTTCCGGCCATGATGGCCGTGGGGGTGGCAAGTCCCAGGGCACAGGGGCAGGCAATCACCAATACCGCCACCATGCGTATCATGGCTGTTACAAAGTCGCCCTGGACAAACCACCATACTCCAAAGGTAAAGAGAGCTATAACCATGACCACGGGTACAAACACCGAGGCCACCCTGTCTGCAACGGCCTGTATGGGGGCCTTGCTTCCCTGGGCCTCCTGGACCATTCTTATTATTCCTGCAAGGGCAGTATCCCTTCCCACATGGGTTGCCCTGAATTTTAAAAATCCCTGACCGTTCACAGTGCCCCCGGTGACCCTGTCGCCCTTTGTTTTATCTCTGGGAAGGGACTCCCCGGTGAGCATGGATTCGTCCACGGTGGAGTACCCCTCCATGACCACTCCATCCACAGGGATGCGCTCTCCGGGGCGTATCACAACGATGTCGCCAATTTCAATGAAGCTTACCCGCACCTCTTTCTCAATGCCGTCTTGTTCTATGGTTGCTGTTTTGGGCTGGAGTCCCATGAGTTTTTTTATTGCTGCACCGGTTTTGCCTTTGGTGCGGGCCTCCAGAAGTTTGCCGAGCTTTATAAGGGTTATTATGACGGCAGATGTCTCAAAATAGACATGGAGATCAGGAGAGGGAAAAATTGTTATGGCAAGGGAGTAAAAATAGGCCACCGAGGAACCGCATGCCACAAGTACATCCATGTTGGCACTTCGGTTCTGAAGGCTTTTCCAGGCACCTGTATAGTAATCCCATCCTGTGTAGAACTGCACAGGGGTTGCCATGACAAAAAATAGCCAGTTGACCCAGGGGGCATGGCTCCATTCACCTGTAAGGCCGAAATCCCGGCCCATGCTGATGATGAAAAGAGGAAGTGCAAATATTAGCCCCACAATGAATTTACGGGTCTGGTCTGCTATTTCAGCCTCCCTTGCAACGGCTTCAATATCCCCTGCATCGGATAAATCCGGTACACCCCCATTGGTACTCACGGCCGGGACTCCAAAACCCAGAGACTTTATTTTTTGGATCATCTCTCCGATGCTTATGATTTCGGGTTGAAACTCCAAGCTCACCCTTTCAGCCGCAAAGTTCACAGAAGCTGCCTGGACTCCTTCAAGGGCTCCCAGGTTCTTTTCAATGTTTGCGGCACAGTTTGAACAGTGCATTCCAGTGATTGGAAGCAATATCTTTTCATGATTCATGGGTTATTCTCCTGCAATATTGACTTCCAGAATAATACTTCAGCAAATCAATTCTTAGGGGCAGTCGCAATGGGCAGCTGCAATGGGCAGCCGCAATGGGCAGCCGCAAGGGGCTGCCCCTACAGTATGTTTGACAATTTCATTATCTGGAAAACTATAGGATTTTGGGAAAAGCTCCAAGGATGACACTTTATCAGGGTTCTGATGTTTCATGTATCAGGCAGCCCATGATTGATTTCATCAAAGCCACTCTGTGAACCGGTTTTGTAATGAAATCATCCATGCCGCTCTCCATAAAAATATCCCGGTCATCCTTCATGGCGTGGGCGGTAATGGCGATGATGGGAACATGGACTCCTTTACCGGTCTTCGTGTTGCCGGTTTTCGTGTTATCGGTCTTCGTGTTATCGACCTTGGTGTTGCCAGCCTTGGTGTTGCCGGCCTTGGTGTTGCCAGCCTTGGTGTTGCCGGCCTTGGTGTTGCCGTCCTTGGTGTTATCGGCCTTGGTGTTGCCGTCCTTGGTGTTATCGGCCTTGGTGTTGCCGTCCTTGGTGTTATCGGCCTTGGTGTTATCGGTCTTCGTGTTACCGGCCTTCATGCTCTTTTCCATCTCCCGGATTTTGCGGGTGGCCTCAAGCCCTGTCATTACAGGCATCTGTCCATCCATAAAAATAAGATCAAATTTTTCATCCCTATATTTATCAAAGGCTTCCAGGCCGTTACGGACAACGGTGATCCGGTTTATACCCAGTGTGTGCAAAATACTCACCAGGACTTTTTGGTTCACCTCATTGTCTTCGGCCACGAGAATCTCAATATCCTTTATTTTATCAATATGACGCTGCCACTCATCTTCCAGGCTGCTCTTTTCAATGGCTGCATATCCAGCCATTGAAGCACTTTTTTGTAAATTATCCCCCTGGCTCGTCTCCTTTTCAAATGTCAAAACAAACCAGAATGTCGAACCTTCATTCTCCTGGGATATAAATCCGATCTGCCCGCCCATAAGCTCGGTCAACTGTTTGGATATGGCAAGTCCCAAACCGGTTCCTCCGTAGTTTCTGGTCATGGAGGCATCCACCTGGGAAAAGAGCTGGAAAAGACGCTCCTTTCTGTCCTCGGGAATACCTATGCCCGTATCCACCACCTCAAACCTTACAGTTATATTGCGGGCATCTTCTTTCACCGGTGAGACCTTCAGTATCACCTCTCCTTTTGATGTGAATTTTATTCCGTTGCCGCACAGGTTTAAAAGTATCTGCCTAAGTTTACCAGGATCTCCTTTGAGTCTCAAAGGAATATTCCAGGGAAGCCGGTACGCGAAATGGATGCCCTTTTTATCGGCATTTACCTTCATCATGTTGGATGCGTTTTGCAAAATAGTTCTAAGATCAAAGGGAATGGACTCAATCTCCATTTTACCGGCTTCAATCTTGGAGTAATCAAGAATGTCGTTGACAATATCAAGAAGGGCATCTGCACTGTAATGGATCGCGTCGGCATACTCCTTCTGATCCGGATTGAGAGTTGTCCGCATAAGCAGCTCCACCATGCCTATTATGCCGTTCATGGGGGTGCGTATCTCATGACTCATATTTGCAAGGAACTGGCTTTTTGCAATACTGGCTTCCTCAGCACGTTTACGTGCCTCGACAAGGTCTTTATTGGCCTGTATCAATTCAGCGGTTCTCTTTTCGATTTCCGAGTTGAGCATGGTTGAGTATTCCATGCTCTGGCGATGGTTCTCCACCAATATATCTTCATATTTTTTTCTAAAGACATCTACTTTACGGTCAAGCTGCTCCTTCTGGGTCTGAAGCATCCCGTTGAGATCATTGATTTTCTCTTCTTTCAGGAATAACTGTTCACAAAGGGATATAATGGTCTCGGCAAGGGGTCGGGGATTCAGTGCCTTTATCGCCCTGGGGGTGAGACTGTAAAGGAGTCTGCCCTTGATCTTTTTAAGGGGAAATTCATACTTGGATTTTTCTACAGCTTGATCTGAAGATTGTGTGGATGGAGATTTGTCGGTTATGATGTTGAAATCCCTTACGGGAAGATATTTTTTCAGAAGTTCCATAAGCTGGCCGCTTCTTTTTTCAGGGTCTTCAAATTCTTCGAAAAGAGTATCAAGTTCAAACATGGCAGCACTACCCCCTTTCCAGTTTATAGATGTCCTCGGCCTTGGTGATCTCGTCCGGAAGATCCTCGGCAAGGGTTTTATACTCTTTAATATTGTCACGGATCTGAATCATAAGAGGCGGGGAGAGAACACTCTTCATGCCGTCAAGGGCGTTGTAATTGAGTCTTGACACCAGATATTCCGAGGTCTGTATTATTGCAGGCAGACTTTTGGGATCCACACTTTTGAAGGTATCGTGATGCTTGTTAACCCCTTTATGAACCTCCCTGGGCAGTCCCCAGTCATTTACCAGAAGTGCCCCGATAATTGTATGGTCTGTACCGAGCACCTCTTTTTCATACTCGACAATGCTCCTGTTTTCCTTTGGATTATACGCCTTGCAGACCTTTGCAAACTCCTCCGGCACTATCTGATCTTCTATTATAATACCTATATCATGAACAATTCCGCATAAAAAAGCATCTTCCCCTTTAAAACCGAAAATACGTTCGGCTATCATCTGGCTGCATATGGCCACGGATACGCAGTGCATCCAGAGACGGGTCCGGGAGAAAATATCGCTGTCCTGCCTGCTGGAGAAGAGATTCTTCAGGGCATCCACCACAATGAGATTTCTGAGATTGTCCATACCTATGTAAGCAACTGCTTCAGGGATGCTTTTGACTTTGGTGCGAAGGCCATAAAAGGGGCTGTTCACAAGCCTGAGCAGTCTCATAACGAGAGTTGGGTCCACTTTGATGACCGCTTCAAAATCCCGGAGCGTACTGTTGTCGTCTGCAATCATTTTCGTGAGACGTGCCGCCACCACAGGCAGGGTTTTCATCTCCTTCAGTTTTTTCAACAACGCCGTGGCTTTTACGATCTCTATACTTTTAGTCATCATGGTATTCCTTGTTCGGGATTTCACACGGGAATGAAAAAGCGTAAAGTAATTGGGTTTAATTAACTTAGCCAAGCTCCCATGGCAAGCCTGTAATAGGTGGCTGGGGATGAGATGAATGGGCAAGTTATTAAAAATCAATTCCAAAGTGATTTGGGTGCATATCTTAAAGATGCCTGTTTTCAAGTGTTTTTTTCAGCATTGCTTCACAATACTGCACATCATCTTGTTTATCCCGTTTAAGGCATCCCTTGAGGTAAATGGTGCATTTTTCCCTGAGAACCCCCATTGCAGACTCCCTTTGGGCCCGTGTAAGATTATGGTGTTCAAGAAGTTTTGCAAGTGATTCAATTCTGTATCTGTCTAAGGAGTGCATAGATGAGAGCTGATCTCCATGCCCTCCCTTTTTTATAATGCACGGTTTGTCTATGAGATGGATGGGCATATCCACGGCCGTGCGCAACCACAGATCATAATCTTCACAGGCAGGAAGGGTCTCGTCGAAGAACCCCTTGACATGGAAAAAATCCCGTCTCATCATAACTGCCGAAGGGCTTACGAGACAGAGCCGCAAAGAGGGTTCAAAGATCATTCCGGAGGGTTTTTTGTGCCTCTTTTTGGGATTGACCCGTCTGCCGTTTCTGATCCATATCTCCTCGGTCTGACAGATCATAGCATCTGGATTCTCCATAAAGAAGTCCATCTGGCACGAGAGTTTTTCAGGCATCCACAGATCATCCGAGTCCAGGAATGCGATAAACTCACCTGAACTGAACTCTATCCCTCTGTTCCTGGCGGCACTGACACCCATGTTCTCCTGTACAAGAAGAGATATTTTATCCTTGTAGGGTCCAAGCACCTCCCGGGTGGTATCCGAGGAACCGTCATCCACCACGATAATTTCCATCTCACCCGGGTACTCCTGGCCCAGAACCGATTCCACTGCCCCGGCAATACACCAGGCACGGTTGAAGGTTGGAATGATGATGCTTACTGTTGGTACGTTTGCCTTGTTTATCATGGTTGAATGATAGTCCTGGGGTGTCAAAATCTGACATTTTCGGTTGCTCATTTTTTGACCATCAACGGTAGAGACGCAATGCATTGCGTCTCTACATTATCACGATTTGGGCATCAAATTGGTTTTTAGACACCCCAGTCCTGTCCTTACTGTACACGGTAAACATTCATGGTCGGAGTCTGGCCACCCCGGATCATGGAAATAACGTATCCATTTCCACGGTAAAGGAGTGATCAATGAAAGATGCCATTTAATCCACCTATTTACTTGACTTGATCGGGTAAATCAAATAATGAACAAAAAAAGATCGAACATCTCAAAATTCAATGCCCTTTTGGCAAGGC
Organism: Desulfamplus sp.; assembly: GCA_015231465.1. Classification (GTDB taxonomy): domain Bacteria; phylum Desulfobacterota; class Desulfobacteria; order Desulfobacterales; family Desulfobacteraceae; genus Desulfamplus. The sequence goes on along the minus strand of JADGBO010000035.1, from coordinate 12,401 downwards.
TGGAAAACCAAACCATGTTAAAATATTAAGAGGACTTATGGCAAGGCTTAAATTGAAGGAACATGTGATCAATCGAGAGTGGTGCAAAGGGTGTGGAATATGCGTCCATTTCTGCCCCAAAAAGGTTCTTGAGCTTGATTCCGATGAAAAGGTTGTCGTGGTGAGGCCGGAGGACTGCATCTGCTGCAAGCTGTGTGAACTGCGATGCCCGGATCTTGCGATAGAGGTGCTTTCAACCGATGATGTGCCGGCTGCCCCGGCTTCCGATGATGACTCACAGGATGATTCAAATGAACAATAATATAAAGTTTGTCCAGGGAAATGAGGCATGTGTCGAGGGTGCCCTGTATGCAGGCATTGATTTTTTTGCAGGATACCCCATTACTCCTTCCACTGAAATTGCGGAGCTTCTTTCAGGAAGGCTGCCGGAAAAGGGGGGAAAATTTATCCAGATGGAGGACGAGATCGCCTCCATGTGTGCAATAATAGGTGCGTCACTGACCGGCCACAAGGTGATGACGGCCACCAGCGGCCCGGGTTTTTCATTGAAACAGGAGGCCCTGGGCTATGCCTGCATGGCTGAAATACCGTGCGTAATCGTGGATGTTCAGCGGGGAGGACCCTCCACGGGTAACCCCACCCATGTGAGCCAGGGAGACATCAACCAGGCCCGATGGGGAACCCACGGAGACCATGCAATCATAGCTCTTACAGCTTCCAACCACCAGGATGTCTTTGCCATGACAGTGGATGCCTTCAACCTTGCCGAGACCTATCGTACACCTGTCATACTGCTGTTTGATGAAGTGGTGGGTCACATGAGGGAGAAGCTTGTTGTTCCTGAAAAGGGGGATATTCCCCTGGTGGAACGCCTTCGCACCTCGGTGCGCAAAGGTGTGGATTATCATCCGTATCTTCCCAGGGAGGACGGTCGCCTGCCCATGTCCGACTTTGGTGCAGAGCATCGTTACAACGTCACCGGACTTTTCCACGACATGTGGGGCTTTCCCTCCAATAATCCCAAGGTTGTAAGGGAACTTCTGCGTCATATAGTTGACAAGATAGAGAACAACGTCCACTCCATCACCCGTTACAAGGAACATTACCTTGAAGATGCCCAATACATAATGATCTCCTATGGTTCATCAGCCCGTTCCGCAGTTCACCTTGCAAGGAGCAGGCGGGCCAGGGGAGAGAAGCTCGGGGTTCTGGAGCTGCAATCCATATGGCCCTTTCCCGAGGATATTATTCGGGAAAAGTGTGCCGGTAAACGAGCCGTTATAGTTGTGGAGATGAACATGGGACAGGTGATGCGCCACGTAAAAGCCGCAGTGGATGAACCGGAAAGGGTTTTTCTCGCCAACCGCATAGATGGAAAACTCATCACACCAACCAATATCAAGACACTCCTCCGGGTCATCCAGGGAAGGGGGGTATAATCATGGCCATAAAAGACTATTTGAGACAAAGATACTTTCCCCATATGTGGTGCCCGGGATGCGGACACGGCATTGTGCTGAATGCACTGATACGTGCTGTTCAAGGAATGGGGCTTGACAAAAACGACATTGTAATGACCTCCGGCATAGGCTGTTCCGCCAGGATATCCGGATATGTGGATTTCCATACCCTGCACACCCTCCACGGGCGTGCCCTGGCCTTTGCCACCGGTGTCAAGCTCAGTAAGCCGGAGCTGACACTTCTGGTTCCCATGGGCGATGGAGATGCCCTTGCCATTGGAGGAAATCATTTTATCCATGCCGCAAGAAGAAACATCGACATAACCGCCATTGTAATGAACAACCGTATCTACGGCATGACCGGAGGCCAGTTCTCTCCCTTGTCAGGTATCGGTAAAAAAGCCACCACAGCACCATATACCACCATTGACAGCAATTTTGACGTGGTCAAGATGGCTGTTGCGTCGGGTGCAACCTTTGTGGCAAGGACCACGGCCTATCATGTTCTCGAAGCAGTGGATCTTCTCCAGAAGGCTATCTCCCACAAGGGGTTTTCCGTTGTGGAGATTCTCTCCCAGTGTCCCACCCACTATGGAAGAAAGAACAAGGAAGGTGATGCTTCCAGCATGATGGAGTTTCAGAAAAGCAAGACGGGAAAACTCGGTTCCAAGGCCCTTGAAAAGGATCCCACCCTTATTCCCAGGGGCATATTTGTGGATGACAAGGATGCTTCCGAGTACTGCAGTGCCTATGACAAAATCATTGAAACAGCCATGAAGGGGAGATAACCATGAAACGAACCAGACTTATTTTTTCAGGTTCCGGAGGCCAGGGAGTGATAACGGCTGCCATCATCCTTGCAGAAGCGGCTGTTATCCATGAGGGCATGGAGGCAACCCAATCCCAGAGCTACGGAGCTGCCGCCCGGGGGGGAGCCACCCGCAGCGATGTCATAATATCCGAAGAGACCATACTCTTTCCCGAGGTGAATCAGGCAAATATTCTTGTCTGCCTGACCCAGCAGTCATACAATGAGTACTCCTCATTGATTCGGCCAGGTGCCTTTGTCATTACAGACTCTAAATATGTACAGATTGCAAAAAAAGTGGATGCCAAACAGATTGAGGTTCCCATGTATGAGAGTGTCATGGCCCAGATTGGCAAACCCATTGTTTTCAATATCTGTATGCTGGGGGCACTTCTCGGTATTACCGAGCTGATAAAACCTAACTCCATTATTGAGACTCTCAAAGAGCGGATTCCGGCGGATTTCATTCAGATGAACCAGGATGCCCTTGACCTGGGCATGGAGCTTGGAACCCAGTACACAAGATATTAAGGAATGGAATCCTAATGAATCCATGACAAAGACTGTCCCCATCAACCCCCAAAAGTTACTCCTGGGGTCCCACTATTTTGTCTATTTCGGGACCCTGGGCATCTTTCTGCCCTATTTCAATCTTTTTTGCCGTCACCTTGGATTTTCAGGGTTTGAAATAGGGCTCATTTCATCAGTGAAGACCGCTGCCGTGGTTATATTTCCAGTGCTGTGGGCCATGGCCGCGGATCGATTCAACGCAAGAAAATCCATCCTCATCTTCTGCACTGCCATGAGCTGCCTGCTCTGGCTTCCCCTCTTTTCAACCCGGACATTTCTTCCACTGTTTACAGCAGTTGCCCTCCAGTCAATATTTCACGCCCCCATAATCTCTTTTATCGAAGCCTTTGCCATGGATATTCTCGGCAAAGAGAAAAAAAAATACGGACAGTCAAGGGTGTGGGGCTCCATTGCCTTTATTGTCACCTCCATGGGTCTTGGAAAACTTCTTGCAATCCATCCCATTGATATGATCATTCCCATTATGCTCGCAGGGATGCTGGTGCAGATGCTTCTCTGCCTGCCTCTTCCCGGAATTTCCCGGAATGATTCTCCAATTTTTTCCCATGCATTGGACAAATCTTCGGGGGAACCTGAAAAAACTTCTGCTCCCGTAAACTCCAGGGGAGAATCTGAAAAATCATCATATTTCAGGAGCTTTTTATCTTTAAATACAACGCTTTTTCTTACGGCTGCCTTTCTTATGCTCGCAAGCCACGGGGCATACTATGGATTCTTCTCCATACATATGGAATCCCTGGGGTTTTCCACAGGATTCATTGGTTTTGCCTGGGGAGTTGCCTCGGCATCTGAAATTGTGATCATGGTCTTCTCCGGCTCCATTTTTTCAAAATTCACCCTTAAAAATCTACTTCTTCTCTCCTTTTTTGCCGCCGCCCTTAGATGGTTTATCCTTTTTTTCACCCAATCGGCTCCGGTAATAATCCTGTCCCAGCTCATCCATGCATTCACCTATGGAACCTTTCACATTGCCTCCATCCTTGCCGTGAACCAGCTATCGAATAAAAACAGTGCCACCCTTGGCCAGGCGGTCAACAATGCCGTGACCTACGGAGCCGGCATGATGGCCGGATTCATGATTTCCGGTGTTTTCTACGATGATTTCCAGGGCTATCTGTTCCTTGGCAGTGCAGTATGTGCGGTAGCCGGGGCAATCATTACCCTGTTTGTGCTTTTTGAATAACCAACATGGCGGCTAACCGCCACAATCGAAGTGATGAACTACCACACAATCCAAGCATGAAAGCCGCGTAGGTGATTACTGACGGCTTTTTTTCATTACAATTTTTTCCCCTTGACTTTCTCTTCGGCATCATGTACCAGATACAAATATTTGTCAGGTGTTTAAGGCTTAATAGGGAATCCTGTGAGATTCAGGAACGGGCCCACCGCTGTAAACGGGGACAAAAGCCGCAATAGAGTCACTGGAGTTTAAGAGCTTAGGTTTTTTTTAAGCTTGATCCGGGAAGACGCGGTGAGTAGGATGATCCGGAAGTCAGAAGACCTGCCTGATGAATGAGTGATGGCTGAACACTCCATACCAAACTTTTTGCCGGTAATATTTTAAAGTAGGTCTGTTGCAAAGGCAAGCTGCCTTAAAATGCAGGACGGATTTAAAATCAGGCGGATTAAGGATGTGCGGGATGAGTTTCCCGTTATAAAGTTTCAGTTGTCCCAGGAGGTTGATTGCAGGGGTGCGGCAGACCTTCTTCACCTTGGATAAAAAAGGGAAATCCACGGGTCGATTTTGTATCGGTTCGTGGATTTTTGTTTTTGTAAATCCACGGATCGATTTTGTATCGGTTTGTGGATTTTTGTTTTTGTAAATCCACGGGTCGATTTTGTGTTGGTTCGTGGATTTTTACTTTCATGGACCATCTTGCCGCCCCACTGTTTATGATATGCAGGTGATATGGTTTTTCAGGCGGTTCTGGGCGAGTACTGCCTGGCAAAAACCGTTTCACATGGATATACGGCATTTGTAATCGGAAATACCGGCCGGTTACGGATATTTCAAGGAGTTAAAAGGAAGATGTTACTGACCTTGCGATGAGTTCAAAGGAAGATGTTAATGAACTTTCAATGCGTTCAAAGGAAGATTCTGCCATACCTTCCATAAAATTCCTGGAGTCTGCCGTTGTTTTCTCCTTCAGTCAGGACGATGGCTTCTCTGAATGATTGAAGACGGTCCGGGGAGGTTATATATCCTCCCCGGACCAAATTTCTAACCTGGAATAAGATAGAAAAGTGCAAACTGATCCATTAAAGGTCTCAAAAAAGGTCTCAAAAAGTTAAAGGAGTATTCCGATGAAAAAAAAGAATTTTTACATTTTGGCTGTTGCTTTTGCAGTGCTTTTTTCTTCCAATCTTTTTGCGGGTCACCACGGGGGTGAAAAGCCCATGAAAAAAGCCATTCTCCTTGTGGCATTCGGGTCCAGTGAAGAGAGTGCCCGCATATCCTTTGAGAACATCGAAAAAAGAACCAGGACAGCCTATCCAGATGTGCCTGTATTCTGGGCTTACACCTCACACATTATAAGAAACAAGCTGGCAAAACAGGGATTGCTGCTGGATTCTCCAGAAGTTGCCCTTGCAAAGCTCTCTGGTGAAGGATTTACCCATGTGGCAGTACAGAGTCTCCATACCATACCTGGTTTCGAATTCCACGATCTGAGCCGGGTGGTTACATCTTTTAAAAATATGGGTGCTTTTAAAAAGATTATCCAGGGTTATCCTCTTCTTGCAACCCAGGAAGATATGGAAAGGGTTGTTGAGGCTGTTTTAAAGACCATTCCCAAAAACAGAAAAAAAGATGAGGCTGTTTTACTCATGGGGCACGGAACCCATCACCCTTCCAACGTATTTTATACTGCCCTCATGTTCCAACTGCAGTTAAGGGACCCCAATATCTATGTGGGTAATGTTGAAGGGTATCCGGAGATACCTGAAATAAAAGAGTGGCTTATGGAGAAAAAAATTAAAAAGGCATGGCTCATGCCCTTTATGTCCGTGGCTGGAGATCACGCAAAAAATGATATGGCAGGCGATGATGATGACTCCTGGAAATCTATATTGACGAATGCAGGCATAGAGTGTGAGGTGGTGCTTAAAGGAACTGCTGAATATGATGAATATGTGGATATCTGGGTGGATCACATAAAGACTCCCCTGGCACATTTTTAGGAATGGGTACGAAATAATTTTCTTACATTGGCCTAAGTGTGGGGTGTCTAAATCTGCCGTTTTTGATTGTTCATTTTTTGACCATCTTGCCAATGGCAAAAATAAACGAACGGTAGAGACGCAATGCATTGCGTCTCTACATAATCACGATTTGTGCATCAAATTGGTTTTTAGACACCCCAGCCTAAGTGATTTTTATAATTTCCAGATGAATTCTATGCCCGTCACCCTCTTTTTTCTCCTTTTCAGAAAATTTGACATTTTGAAATTCATCGTCAAGCACTATCCAAGTAAATCCCCCTCCTATCCGGGTTTCCTGGACAATGCGTCCGGAAACCCGCACCATAGGCAGCACCGGCCTGGACCCTATCCACTGAAACAGGCGGTTGCGATCCATCTCAAGGGAAAATATCTTTTTTTTCACCCGGATTTTGGCTGCATCCACCTGGTCGTCCAACTGTTTGAGCTGTTCATCCATACCTTTTTTCTGATGATTGTAACGCTTGAGAGCAGAAATTGCCGATTTCATCCTCTCATCAAGAACATTTACAAGGGTCAGGGTCTTTTCGTACCCGGGGGTGCCCTCCCCAAGGCGACCGGACTCAATGAGTCTTTTAAATTTGGAATATTTTTTTTTAGACCGGTCATGGAGAAGTTTCAGCTCCACCATTTTTTTAAAAATCCCTTCATTTTTTTCCCTGACTCGTGCCCTTTTTTCAACGACATCCGTTAAAATTTTTTCAGTTTCCCGGATTCTCCTGTCTATATTCAGGGACTGAAGCACCATATGTTGATCGCATCCGGCCCTTATGCTGCAACTCTCGGTGACATCGCTTCCTATACCCCGGGCTGTGACGCTCCCCCTGGCATGGACGGACGAAGCGATTATACGGCTTGCAGGCCCATTGTATGAGCCGCTGATGACAATGTCGGAATCCAGGAGATCATTCTCAACCATAACATCACCAAAGGCCTCTATCCGGCTGTTATAGATATATTTGGCACGAACAGTGCCCTGGGCCTTGATGGTGGAGTCTATGATGCCTGCCCCGGCGGTCACATCCCCAAGGGAAATTACGGAAGCTCCCCTTATCTCCTGGGTAGTTAGGTCACCTGCCCTGACAGGATAGGCACTGGTAAGTATCCCTTTAATTCTGATGCTGCTCCAGGGTTCAATGGGACCGTATCGGAAGTCGGCATCTCCAAGGATATGGACAACCGGAAAAATGTAAAACCGGCCTTCGGCGGTGAGGGCGGGATACCCCCCCATGTCGGAAACAACCCTGGCACCTTCCATAGAGAGTGTTGCTCCCCGGCCGCACCTCAAAATGAGTTCCAGGGCATTCCGGTTGGAAAACCCGACCATTTTTCCATATACGCTCTTCATCCTGAAGCCTGGATTGTCCGTTTCAATGAACGCAAGGGTGCCGTTCTTTTTAAAGGGTTCGCCCCGGCCCTTTCCATGGATATCAAATTGATACCGGACAGGAACAGTTTCAAGATGCTCCCCCAGGGCTACGGGAAAGAGATGTACTTTCCGGTCAAGGTGACCTTGAATGAATCCCGGGCTGCAGATACCTTGAATACCGATATTTTCAAGCATATCCATGATCTCTTCGGATGAGGGTATTTCGTCAGGGGAGAGGTCGAAAAAAGTGTCGGGAAGGCTGATCCAGGCCTCCATGGCCGATTCGGAAGGGATTATTTCAATGCCATCCATGGGAGAGGAGAAAGTCTCTTCATGGGAAGAAGAAGTCTCTTCATGGGAAGAAGAAGTCTCTTCATGGGAAGAAGAAGCCTCTTCATAGGAAGAAGAAGCCTCTTTATGATCATGTTCTGCCCGGGAGTTATGAAGCCTGTTCTGTTCCTTCAGGATGGCATTTTTCTGCTCCCGGGTCAATATTCCTTCGGAAACCATGATATCCCCGAGGAGATTGAGCTTTCTGAATTTTTCAAATAGCCGGTTCTGCTTCTCCATGGCCGATTCAAGCTCTTCAACCGTTGCAAAACCCTTTTCAAGTACCCTCAAAGCAAAATCTGTATCCAGGGCCCGAAGCTGGAGATACTCCCTCTCTTCAGCCTCCAGCGAAGAGGAAGCACCCTTTGAAGCAACTGAATCCTGTAAAGAAGATGTTTCCTGGGAATAGGAAACAGCCTTTGAAGCAACGGCATCCTGGGAGGAAGTCCCATCCCTGGAAGGAACTGGATTCAGGGAAGAAGTCCCATCCCTGGAAGGAACTGGATTCCGGGAAGAAGTTCCATCCCTGGAAGGAACTGGATTCCGGGAAGAAGTCCCATTCTTTGAATCAACTGGTTCCCGGGCAGAAGTCCCATTGTTAGAATCAACCGGAACCTTTGAAAAAGCCCCATCCCCGGAAGCAAAGTCAATGGGATGATATAATTCCTCCTGTTCCCTGGTTATCAGATCACGCTGCTCCTCGCTGATAACGCCGAAATCCACAAGCAGTTCCCCCAGTTTCTTTTGAATTCTGGCTTCACGGAAGAGCTGCTTCTGACGGGTAAGTGCAAGCTCAACCTCTTCAACTGTGGCATATCCTTTTTTTACAGCAATCCGGCCAAACTGTTCGCTCTTTTTTTTTATTACCAGAAATTCCTGTATCAGGCCAAGCAGGTTCATCTGGTAACGGGTGGCCATCTTGTTGTCCACCATAAATCGGACAATATCACAACTTTTATTTTCTGCCCCGCACCTCTTGATAAACCCCTGGACATCCCTTAGCTGCTCCCGGGTTATTGTTCCATACCTGAATGCCAGTTCTGCAAGGGAAGGCACTTGATCATGTGATGATTTCAATATATTTTAATCCTGGATAAGGGGAGGCAAATTTTTGATAGATAATCCCGACAAATGGGCATGTGTCACAGAAAGTGTAAAGTGATAGATGATGGATGCTTAATATTTCAGCAAATCCATTCCTGGGGGCAGCCGCAAGGGTGTGTCCTGGGGTGTCTAAAAATCAATTTGATGCACAAATCGTGATTATGTAGAGACGCAATGCATTGCGTCTCTACACGGTTGCCAGTTTCATCATCTGGAAACCTATAGATAAATGATTTCCGGCATACACCCCGCCCAGGGGGGGATGCCGGAATTTTTTTTTAAATTTAATTTCCCTTGATGGCAGCCAGAATCTCTTCGAGGGTTGCCTTGGCATCTCCTGGAAGCATTATGGTTCTGCTGTTGTTGTAGATGGGATTGGGCACGCCGGAATACCCGGGGTTTTCATCAAAGTTGCAGACTATGATCTGTTTTGCCTCATGGGCCATGAGTATGGGCATTCCTGATATGGGAGTCCCTTCTATCTCAATGGCTGCCGGATTCACCACATCACAGGCCCCGATAATCATGGCAACATCGGTATCTGCAAAAAGGGGATTTGCGTCATCCATTTCAAGCAGATCATCATAATCGACTTCTGCCTCAGCCAGAATGACGTTCATGTGTCCCGGCATTCTTCCGGCCACAGGATGGATGGCATATTTTACAGATGCTCCGCCTTCCGAAAGCATTGATGCAAGTTCCAGGAGTTTAAACTGGGCCTTTGCCAGGGCCATGCCGTATCCTGGTATTACCGTTACGGTCTTTGCCTTTGCCAGGGCCTGGACCGCCCGGCCAAGGTTATCAATCTCTCCATCTTCATTGGCTACGGTGCCTACCATATCTGCTCCGGTGCCTGCCATGCCTTGATCCCCATCACCGGCAGGGGTTACCATGGCTTCATCCCCATGGGCCGGGGTGCCGTCAAGCCGGTTATTCCCAGGGCCTGCCATGATGGCTTCATCTCCATGGGCCGGGGTGTTGTCAACCCAGCTATCACCATTATCTGCAGGGCTTATGAAATCTTCATCCCCTTTGCCTGCATGGAGAAGGGCCTCGGTCAGTTTCCGGACGGTCTCCTTGGCATTGCCCGGGAGCATCAGGGTACGGCTCTTTTTGTACAGCGGATTTTCAACACCGGAATATCCTGGTTTTTCATCAAAGTTACAGCATATAACATTTTTGGCCTCATGGGCCATGAGAATGGGCATACCTGATATCGGTGTGCCTTCAACCTCAATGGCCGATGGATTGACAACATCACAGGCCCCCACAACCAGGACGGCACCGGTGGATGAAAATTCAGGATTGATCTCATCCATTTCCACAAGCATATCGTAATCGACATCTGCCTCGGCGAGAAGCACATTCATGTGTCCCGGCATTCTTCCGGCCACAGGATGGATGGCATATTTTACATCTTTTCCCATACCTTCGAGTTCTCCGGCCAGGGATGTAACTTCCCTCTGGGCCTGGGCAATGGCCATTCCGTAACCAGGAATAACAATAACCTTTTGTGCCTCTGCAAGTATCTGAGCCGCCCTTGCAAAGGGATCTCCTGGGGTCTTGTCTTTTTCAATCCGGCCGAGGGATTTCGGGGCCTGGGATGTCATGGCACTGGAAGGGTGCTGCCCTGGCACACCGGACAACCCCGGCGATGCGGGAGTCTCTGTCATATCCTTTCCCTGTGCCCGGGTTCCGGCGGAAGCACTTCCCGATGCCCGGGTTCCGGTTGAAGCACTTCCCGATGCCCGGGTTCCGGCGGAGCCGCTTCTAATGCTTACCCCACTTCTCATTTTGGGGGGATCAGGCAGAAAAACCTTGAGAAGATTGCGGTTCATGGCCTTGCACATCAAGTATGTGAGGATGTATCCCGAAGCCGCCACCACGGCACCAAAGGCTATGAGAAGCCTGTTGCCTATTACCATGCCGCAAAGGGCCGCGGCCATGCCCGTCATGGAGTTCAGAAATGATATGAGAACCGGCATGTCTGCCCCGCCGATGCGAATGGAGAAGAGTATGCCCAGAAGGGATGCCAGAACGATCTGGAGAATATAGAGATAAACTGCGGCATCCGGGGGCACATGAAATGATATTACACAGGCTGCAAGCATTCCCCATACCGTTATCATGACAAAGTAGTTGTGGCCCGGCAGTACCTGGGGGGCCTGCCTCATTTTATTGGAAAGTTTTGCAGCGGCTATCATGCTGCCGCTGAAAGTGAAAGCCCCAACGGCAAGTCCGGTGATGCCTGATATCACTGCAATGGCCCCAAAGGAACCGCCCTGCCTTATCAGCTCCACAAGGGAGACAAGAAATGCCGCAGCACCTCCGGAACCATTTTGTATGGCCACCATGGATGGTATCTGGTTCATGTTGACGGTTCTTGCCACAACATATCCTGCAAGGGCACCGAGCAGCAGTGATATGCCCACAGTGCCCGCTCCTATGATGTCATGGCGATAAAGAATCAGTGCAAAGGCACAAAAAAGTGCAAATGCCGCAGTGAGGTTTCCAAATTTTGCTTTCCTCGGTGCATTGAAAAGCCAAATGCCCAGGATCAAACCGGAGATAACCAGAAAATCAATAATCAGATTCATAAATAATCTCTTTTGTTATTTTGTGGTTGATATTCTCATCAATGATAAGTTCTCCGAACGGTTGCCATATATGGTATTTTTGCGAAAAACACCACAACATATAGTGACACCAGTGAGAACTTACGACTCTTGGGTTGTTATTGCTGAACTCTTCTTACTTTTTCCTTTGAACATTCCCAGCATTCTGTCCGTAATGGTAAAACCACCGACCACATTAAATGCAGCAGCTATTATGGCCATGGAGCCCAGCAACTTCTCAGTGCCGTTTCCAGGCACGGTAAAAAGGAGAAGTGCCCCCAGAATGGTAACACCTGATACTGCATTTGTCATGGACATTAAAGGGGTATGCAGAAGGGAAGGGATTCTGGATATCAGAAGATAACCGATGAGAAAGGATACAATGAAAAAGCCCAGCATCAAAAGTAGATTTGTCATTTCTCTTCCTTAAGGTTTTGGAATTGGCCTGAAACAATCTGCCCGTCTAAAATGGCGGGCATTTTTCCAGGGAAAGTTGTTCCCGGCCAATTCCTGTCATTATGAATGTGAAGGTCATTATAATCTGAAGATCATTATAATCTGAAGATCATTATAATCTGAAGATCATTATAATCTGAAGATCATTATAATCTGAAGGTCATTATAATGTGAAGATCATTGTTCTTTCAATATTTTACTGACATTAATGTTAATGTTAATGTTAATGTTAATGTATGCGTATGTGTATGTGTCAGAGGGTACTACATGATCTTTGTGAACTTAGGCTTCCGAAGAAGCCTCTACCCTTTAGGGTAGAGGTAATTCACTGAGTCCCTCCCATTGCCTTGAGGGCACCTTTATAATGAATCTTGGATTCATGGGTGACAAGGGAGCCGGCAACGATCTCGTCGGTCAAGTCAAGCTCACCAATACCTTTTTTGAAC
>JADGBO010000359.1 GCA_015231465.1 Desulfamplus sp. | reverse complement strand
CCATGGTCATCAAAAGGGAGATTACCCTGGCCCCAAGGCTCAGTGTAAATGTGGGGCCAAGGCGCAGGCCCATCTCCCGGGCGACGGGCTGGCCGGTTCTAAATGAGTGGCCAAGATCACCTGTAACTGCACCGACGAGCCATGATCCATATTGCATAAACAGGATCGAGTTAGGATTAGAGAAAACTCACTTCAATGACGCTTTCGCTATCGCTGGTGGAAAACAAGAGATGGATAGAGTGGAACCCATATTTTTTAAAGAGAAGAGAAAAAACAACCGTTCCCTGGAAAAGTTCTACGATGCCAAAATTATTGATATTAGAACAGGTGAGAAGGTCTCTGGAAGTGAGTTAAACTGTGGTAGAAGAACACGAAATAAGAACCTTAACGGAGAAAATCTAAGGAACTATCGAGGACAGAAGATTTCCAAAGGTAGATACTCAATCAGGAAACAAAGATATTCCATTCAGCCTGGAGTTACGGCTTGTTTTGCTGTTCTATTGGGAATGCTTCTATTGAAACAATCAGAAAATATATTGAGTCCCAAGGGTGAATGGTTGTTCATTCGCTACGCTTATTCACGACTGTGGCAATTCATCCACGCAACATTATCGTGATTGCGTGGATGAATTGCCACAGTTAAGAGAGAGTTTTTGTAATAGATACTGTTAGTTCTATTCTGGAACTCTCAAAACCAGTGGATCCTCATCGCCAATGTTGGAAAAGCTTTTTAAGCTGAACGCACCGACCGTTTCCGGTCTTTTAACGAACAACGACAGAGCAAGGGACTTGAGGAGTATCCCAGGGTGTCATGACCAATCCAACGTAGCTTCAGTAAAAACCGTATTGAAAACAAAGTCTCAACACGTCAAAAAACTGAAGCAGAGGCTAATCAACCAGTTACCCTTGCGAGTCACCTCACAAGCCCCTACGGTCACGGAGTGCCGTAGGGGTTCCGTTGACGTTGTTTGTGCCTATGTGTCCATGGCTTTTTTTGGGAATAGATAAATCATGTGCTTAATTGTTTTTGGATATGGTGTCCATGAAAAATACAGACTTGTTCTGGCGGCAAATCGTGATGAATTTTTCGACAGACCCACAGCACCCCTTGATGTGTGGGAAGACCATCCTGAAATCATAGGGGGTCGTGACCTGAAACAAAAAGGCACCTGGCTGGCATTCAGCAAAAAGGGGCGTTTTGCGGCTTTGACCAATGTAAGAAACCCTGGGGCCATGAAGTACAATGTCCCCTCCCGGGGGGATTTGGCAACCGATTTTCTTCTATCCGGAAGGGACCCTTTACACTGCCTGAAAACGATTAAAAAACATATAGGTGATTACAATGGCTTCAATCTTCTGGCAGGGAATTTGAAATATCTCTTTTTTCTATCAACCACGGATGAAAGAATTGTCAGGATAAAAGAGGGAATTCATGCTGTCAGCAACCATACATTGGACACACCCTGGGTAAAAGTTGAAATGGCTAAACAGGGACTCAGGGCATGCCTTGGAAAAAATAGTACTGATCCAAATATTACTGATCCGGATAGTACTGTTCCGGATGGAGTCAAGCTTGAATCCGATCTCTATGAGATGATGCGGAACAGGGAGATTGCCCCGGATGAAAAACTTCCCTGTACCGGAGTAGGAGTTGAGCTGGAAAGACTGCTCTCACCTCTCTTCGTATCAATGCCCGGGTACGGTACACGCTCTACATCCATTGTGCTTCTGGACTATGACGGGAAACTGTCGTTTTCAGAAACAACCTGGTCTGAAAAGTTGGATGCCAAGGGGTATAGAAAAATTGAACAGGATTTATCGACATCCTTCATATAACAGCCATGGCGGCACTACCGCCACAATCGAAGCATGAAAGTCCCGTAGGGGCGATTCATGAATCGCCCCTACAGACGACTTTCATATAAAAAACTCAAAAGTAGTCAGCAAAGCTAATCCACCAGGGAACACTCAAATACACGCCGGAGCTTTTTCTCAAGTATCTCGGCGGTAAACGGCTTGACTATATACTGATTTACCCCCAGGCCCAGGGCACTGGTTACAATATGCTGATCCGATCTTCCCGTGATCATCACAAAGGGTGTTTTAGATAACTTACTATGATTTCTCACATATTTAAGAAACTCAAGACCGTTCATACCCGGCATGTCATAATCTGATACAATAAGGTTCACTGTCTCGGTCTGAAGATATTTTACGGCCTCGTCGGCACTTTCGAGCTTTACCACATTTCTGTAGCCAACATCCTTTAAAAATCCTGCTATAAGTCTTCTCATCATTGCGTAATCGTCAACAACGAGAATACGGAAGGAGTCATTTTGATTTTTTTCATTAATGCCTAACTCCTGTAACTGTTCGGCTCTGTTGTACTCCTTTGGAAAAGTTATGGTGAGTGTAGTGCCGCTGGAGTCATCGGAAGTAAAACTTATATTTCCCCCCATGATCATTACGATCAATTTGCTGATATATGTTCCAACACCCTCCCGTTCTCCTTTGCCGAAAGTTGTATGGTTCTCGAAAAAACTATCTTTTATCTCATCCGGTACTATTCCCCGGTTATGGATCAGAATCCGATTTTCGTTCTTTATCTCATCCAGGGCCACAACCACCTTACTGCCCTGGGAGGATGCTTCCACGGCATTCT
>JADGBO010000358.1:2161-2688 GCA_015231465.1 Desulfamplus sp. | reverse complement strand
GCATAGGAGAAAGAAATGAACCAGAATATCAAATTCGAAAAAGTGTATGAACTCATCAATTCAGAGGGAGCAATTCTCGCGTTGGTTGAAGAATCAGAAAGTGACGGGCAACTCTATATTCAGGGGTTGTGCCTCAATAACAACACGAAAATTTACACCAAAGTTACAGATTCAGCTCTCAAGTTGTATCTTCTTGGCAGAATCACGCTTAGAGAACTTTTCTCACTAAGAGGTGATGATGCTTATCTGCTGGTAAAGGCAAATAAGCTTGAAATGGTTTACATTGAGGATGAAGAAAATAGTAAAATCATGAACAGCATAGAGTGCGGAAATGCATTTTATCCAGCCATTACAGCCGGAATGAGAAGCCCTATCTCAGTTGATGAAATATTGGCTCGGGTCAATTCTGAGTGGATACGTAGTGTTGCAGAGGTACCAAAAGGACGAATGAGCGAAAACAACTATTTGAAAGCATGACAGAAAAGGCCCAACAAATAAGGATAGATCGTGTGAGGCGACAGCCAAAC
>JADGBO010000358.1:0-2143 GCA_015231465.1 Desulfamplus sp. | reverse complement strand
TGGGAATGTGGCTCAAAAATGTGTAAACTGGCAAATGAAGGATGCCGAAATATCTTTATTAAGAGTGCGGGGTGTCTGAATTGATTTTAGGTGGATGAAGTTTTTTTTGGACACACGAATAGTGTAGTAGAGTCAGGAGCTTTTTGGAGTTGCCATGTAGAAAGCCACAATCCCTGACTCTCCGAAACCCTTTGGGCAGAACATGCTGCAAAATGAGATGTAGAGAGACAATGTTATTTTCAGGTTAAATCATGCCCACAGGAGCCAGATGGATTATAGAACTGATAGTAGCTATTACAAAAACTCTCAATTCATCCCCTAAGCACTTCGTGACTTAGGGGTTTTCTTGAATAAGATGTAAAGGTTCTGACATAGATGCCCGCATCAATGGCAATTACCTTATGAGCAGCCAGATCATATCGCCATTCTGTTCTATAGGGAATCACAGTCCAGAAAAAAGTAAGAGCGACAGAAGCAACAAATCGTTGTCCAAGGCAGGCAGATGCAGACTTCTTACCTATATCTGAATCAATCCTCAGTTGTGCCAGTTGAGCATCAAATGGCAGATATCTGTATAAGCCGGAAGCCAATCCATCCACACGATTTACAGCCAGATATGTTTCAAAGGCATGGTGTGACCCCGCAGACGGTACTGTCCGCAGAGCGGTGGAGGAACTTAAAACAGCCCGAACACCCTGGGTCGCCCAGAGAAGTACTGACAGGCCATCCAGTGTCAAAGATGCAGACGTGTAATTACGGACACTCTTCCGTTTGATGATTGCATTGGAAACGGGCATGTTGCAAAGCTTTTTTCAGTGAATCCTCTCCATTGGGCATACAAACAGATAAGATCGTGTTCGACTTATGCCTAACACGATCTATCCTTATTCTATGGAAGTTATCCAGCTACGTCAATGCCAGGGTCACAACCCAAATTTTTATCTGGATTTTTACATTCAAAATTGTGATATCTGGTGTCTGTATGACCCTCTTCTCTTTCCTGCTCGGTCTCAACATGGTTATCAATTCTATTCTCCGTCATAATACACCTCCATATATAATCTCACTAATGTGTTAATTTTTGACTTGGTTCTTAGCCTTGTGAAATAAAGTAAGGCTGATCAAACTCTTGTCAATAGGGTTTTATAAAAATATTTGGATATCGAAGGTTGTCAACTACCCCTACGGCACTTCGTGACTTAGGGGTTTCCTTGAGCAGGTATTTATGAAAAAGCCTGGCATGACGGCAATGGCCACAGTCATGTCCAAGCAGCTCTTCTTGGCCCATCCATAACTGCTCCCATCAGAAATGGAAAAATTTTATCGTACCTTCCCAGCGATGAACAGTCCCATCATACAGCGTATGGGTGATCACTCGGTTGAGACCAACCGCATCAGCTTTCATGTTTTTAATTCCTTTTTTAATGTCTTGGCTCGGAATCAAAAAAATCCATGAAAACCAGATGCTGATAGCTAAAATAAAGATTACCACTAACCCAATTATAGTTTTTTTATTCATATTAAAAGGCTCCTTAATCTGTAAGATTAATAATTAGTCTTTTACTCCCCAAAAACAGACTCAATGCCACCTGAAGGTGTCATGTCAAGCTATGGCAGTAACGACATTCTAAAAGTTTTCTAAAAGCTTTCCATAGATGTTACAAACGCTGAGAGATAGGCCAGTCGGGGCTTTCAGCGTTTTAAAAATGGTCAAACTGTTTTCAAAACACGCCAATACTGTTCTGAAAACACGCTATTTCTGCTTTCAAAACACGCTAATACTGTTCTTAAAACACGTTAGTAAATCTAACTTATAAAAAACGCTTGACATGCCTTTAATCAGTTAATAATAATGTTATTATTTTTTTTTATAAAACATACCTATGCTTAGGGGTCATTAGATGAATGATGCTATCAAGCAGGACATCAATTTTCTGGAATATCCTTTGTGGATGCAATCTGCACAAGCAGCCGAGGGGAAGGTGATTACTTGGGAAGATAGAGACGGGTATTGCTTTGAAGCATCAAGAGGAGTGCCTTCAAAGGTTGATATGCTTTTTCTGTATTACATTATGTTGGAATCCCAGAATAACAACTGGGAGAAGATTGTCAGGATTTCCAGATATCAGTTATTAAAAGGTTG
>JADGBO010000357.1:1254-2697 GCA_015231465.1 Desulfamplus sp. | reverse complement strand
TGGATGGGTACCAGATTTTGCTTTCATCTGCCAGAACGGCGAGGCTGATGACCTGCTCATCCAGGCGATCAAATATTCTGTAGTTGTAGGTGTACATCCGCCTGGCAAAATCACGTTCATAACTGGATTGTACTTCGACATGAATCATGACCAGCAGGGGAGTGCCGTCACATGTATGGACTTTGACCAGCTTGTCGGCATAGCGTCTGCCGGTTTGGGAGTCTTTGAAGAGTTTCTGGAACTCTTTGTCCAAAAAAGTGTACTCTTTTGTCCAGTCGATTCCAGCATGGACCGCGGGAAAGAAAAAGCTCAAAAACTGCTTGAAAAAGCGTTCCAGAATATTTTTCCAGGGTGAGTCATAATCAGATTTTGATGTATCCTACTTCATGAACCCTTCGGCCGCAAGCTCTTCCGCCAAGCATTACCTTGACCTTCTCTACAAAATCCTTGCGTCGCTGTGCGCTGTGTGTCGCTGTGGATGTCGCTGTGGGGTCGCCCATTAAAGGGCGTGTCAGACCTAACTATCATACTAAAATATCAGGATAAACTTCTAAGAACAGCCTGTTTTTCGGGCTTAAAAGCCCCATTTTGAAGCAAGGCACTTCAATAATCCCGCTGGAGCTGTTCCCAATCACAGCGGCCGAAAGATACCGCAAAGACCCCAGAGAAGGAATCGCCATGCCGCGATCAGAATGTTTATCCACATATGCATATATCATTTGGTTGATGATCCGGCCATCTGTATCTGCATTGGCATGGGTGAAAATACATTTATGATCCTGGAATTGGTCCAGCACTGCCAACAATTGGCCGAACTGCTCCCCGGCGGTTGCATTTTCCAGGGTAACCGGATGAAACGTAACCAGAAAAAAAGGACGATCCAATTTAAAATCTATGGATGTTTCCAGTTCATGTTTTGTCATTAACTGGATTTTTTTTATATTTTCCACACCCAGGGCTCCCACATCAAATACCCGGTCCGGGGCTTCCCCTAATTGAATAATTCTCTGCCGATATGTGTCACAACAGGGAAAATGCAAATGCGCCATCTTTGTTATGGAATGCCGGAACGCTTCATCCATGGCCCCCACGGTGCTTTCACCCCCATAAATATGGGCTATGGGTATTCGGCAGACTGTTGCGGCCGCAGCACAGCAGAAAGATTCAAACCGGTCGCCGAGAATGACCAGTATATCAGGCTGAATCGTTCTCAAGGCTTTGCCATATCGGCTGACGGCCACGCCCATGGAATCGCAATCAGTCTTCAAAGGCATAGCTTGACCAGTTCTGCAATTGCAATTCTTCTATTCTCTTAAAATGCTTTGTATTGTTTGTGACCAAAGTTGCCTCGGTTGACAATGCACAAGCCGCTATAAACAAATCAGCATCATCAATAATCATTCCATATTTTTCCAAAGTAGCTTTGAGTTTTCCGAAACTGGC
>JADGBO010000357.1:0-1244 GCA_015231465.1 Desulfamplus sp. | reverse complement strand
AATGCTTTGTATTGTTTGTGACCAAAGTTGCCTCGGTTGACAATGCACAAGCCGCTATAAACAAATCAGCATCATCAATAATCATTCCATATTTTTCCAAAGTAGCTTTGAGTTTTCCGAAACTGGCGCATATTTGGTCATTGGACTCGACGACTGATATTTTTGCCGTCAGGAGACTGATAGCCGACAGATTCTCATCAACACGTTGAGACTTCTGTGCGCCATAGTAGAGTTCACTCAGTGTCATGAAAGAAATTGCAATGTTTTCAAGGCCGACGGATACTGCATTCTGTTCAATGCGATCATCTTTCTTTAACCAATACACACAGATATCCGTATCTAAAATATACTTCACAACTCTACCTGTCGCTTCCCGAATCCCGTTCTCCGAGAACGGATATCTTCAATAATCTCCACCGCACTTCTGTCATCCTTCCAAATCCCGGAGAGGCCGCTTGAATTGACATCTTTACCTCCTCGTCTTCGAGTAACGGACATTCCTTTTCTTAGCGACCTCAGAATATCAATCACATCGGGGATGACTTCTTCGGGGAAATTCCTCAATTCCTGTAGAACCATCACTTCATATTTTGTCTGTGTTTGCATATTCTCCTCCTATTTCGAGATGTCTTTTCTAAAATAACGCAGGCCCCTTTTCCTCTTCTCCTTTACGTTCGTCGGGCGATCAGCAGGGTTCTGCCGATGGTGCCCAGGATGCGTTTGGTCTGCATGCACTGCACCTGGGTGCTGGTCAGGCGCTGGCTGGACAGGGGGCATTCAATGCGGTGGGTGGTCTGCCACCCGGTTTGGGACAAGAGATCGTGATAGTCGAACAGGGTCACTGCATGGTCCGGGGTTTCTTGTGCTGCCGGAGTGGATTCAAAGTTGCGCCAGTCGGCATTTAAAAAAGCCAGGGAAGCGCCGGGGTTGGTGTTTTCATGGGCCAGGAGGAAAAAATCCTTAAAAAACGCTTCATACTCCTTTTTTGTAAAGGATGTTATGGAAGGGGCTGTTTTACCGGCTTTTTGTTAAGTAAAAGCGGGGTCTGACCCACTTAAGTATTTGTTATTAATAGATAATCAATTCAGAAACAAGCTGTTTTCTCTCTTAAACCACACTTTTTAGGGGCAAAAAGAGAATTTTAAAGAGTAGATGGCACTTTTTTTTGTTTTCAGATTCAGGTCTACCAGGAGGGTGGGATCGATTTATGGATGATATTCGGCTTCATACATCGACTTTGCCTA
>JADGBO010000356.1 GCA_015231465.1 Desulfamplus sp. | reverse complement strand
AATATTGCCTGCATCACGATTTACAGGATGACCAGGATTTTACAGAATCGCAAATCCTGATTATCCTGTAAATCCTGATTCAGACCAATATTATTATGCTCTGGAAGGGCAAGCAATCTGCCTATTTTGAGCAGTATATATAGACTTCCAGAATAATATTTCAGCAAATCAATTCTTAAGGGCAGCCGCAAGGGACTGCCCCTACAGTAAGGTTGCCAATTTCATTATCTGGAAAACTATATATTAGACAAAAACAATGCAATTGAAATTTTTAAATTGCTTCATTGAAGGAGTTATTCATGGATCACCAAGAGTCTGCCGGTTTTTTTATTTCTCATGAAGGTGTCCCCCAGTATAATATTCCAAACTATCTTAGCAACATAGCTTTACCATGGGCATCAACACTTACGGATTTATATAACAATCCTGTTACATTTCCAGCGTCACTTTCTCCTAGCCAGGGGGAATTTATAAAGTCTATTGTTGCTAATATTGCTCCGGATACTATTGTTGAAATCGGATGCTTTGTGGGTGTTTCAACATTATGGATCGCTGCCGCTCTGGAGCAGATAGGCAGTAATGCCATACTCCATTCAATTGATCTGTTTAATTGTATTCAGAAAAATCCTCCTTATTCTTACGCGGAACTGAGTAATCCTATGCAATTTGTACAAAATAATTTGGAGAAAGCCTACCTTTCTCACAGAGTTCGGTTGCATAAGGATAATTCTGCCTGCTTTATCAAAAAGATAATGCAATTTATCCCTGGCGGTAAGATTGATTTTTTATTTATTGACGGAGATCATTCACGGGACGGGTGCAGTCATGATTTTAATCTCTTTCAGGAAAGTGTATCTAATGGAGGCTATATAATGTTTCACGATATTTATCCTGAGTGTTGTACCTGGGATGGACCACGCCATGTATTGGATAATTACATAAAAAATAGTGATAAATTTGAAATGATAGAGATTCCAACTACTCCTTTTAATTATGGGATTGCACTGGTTCGAAAAATCTGAGATACCCCCTTAGAAATGTTTTTGAGAGCCTGTTTAGAAATTAGCTATAGGATAGGAGAAAACTTAGTCAAGAACTCAAGAGTGGTAAGTTCGCATTCTTGCCACTATATATTGTGGTATTGTCTTGTTAAAAATAACAGTTATGACACTCATTTGGAGAACTTATCACTGACGAGTTAAGAATTGATTTGCTGAAATATTATTATGGAAGTCTATAGCGTAAAGGAATTTGGGAACAATGGAAAAGGCCAGGTTTCAGGAAGCAGCACAGTGGATACGAAACTCCGGAAAAACCACTGCATTCACAGGTGCCGGAATTTCAGTCGAGAGCGGCATTCCTCCCTTTCGGGGAGAGAACGGCCTTTGGAACAAGTACGATCCTGCAACCTTTGATATCAGCTATTTTTTAAAAAATACCAGGCACTCCTGGGAAGTGATGCGTGATATTTTTTATGATCTTTTCGGCCAGGCAGGGCCCAATGCAGCCCATTATGCCCTGGCTGAACTGGAAAACCGGGGATTACTCAACTCCGTCATAACCCAGAACGTGGATAACCTCCACACAGATGCAGGCAGTAAAACAGTATATGAGTTCCACGGATCACTGAAAAAACTTGTATGTCTTGAATGCAGTGAACTGATACCCTTCCGTAGAGAGATTCTTGAAACCCTTCCCCCCCGATGCCTAAAATGTGACGGGGTACTTAAACCCAATGCAGTTTTTTTCGGGGAGGGCATACCCGAACATGCCTACTCCAACGCCCTCGGGGAGGCTGAAAGTTCGGAACTGTTTATCCTCATAGGAACAATAGGGGAGGTTGCTCCTGCCAACATGATCCCGAGGATGGCCAAAGGGTATGGGGCCAGGATAATCGAGATAAATATATCCAAATCCTCATACACGGACAGTGTGACGGATATTTTTCTCCAGGGAAAAGCCACCGAGATGATGGAAGGCATTATGGCTGCACTGGATTGATGCCGATTTATTGATGCCGATTTTTTTGCGGTTAAAAAAACCGTCATGGCTGTCGTTTAGGAATTGATTTTTAATAACTTGCCCATTCACCTCACCCCCCAAACCCCTCTCCATGACTGGAGAGGGGGAGTTTGGGTAAGTTAATTAAACCCTATTACTTAAGTACTTTACACTTTTTTTAATTTGTCTGAATCAAAGATCAAGGAGCAGAAAATGGTCGAAGATTGTCTATTTTGCAAAATTGTACATGGTGAAATCCCTTCTGAATTTCTTTATGAAGATGAAGAGTGTGTTGTCTTCCGGGATATAAATCCCCATGCCCCGGTACACCTTCTTATTGTTCCCAAAAGACATATAAGAAGCATTAATGATCTGGAACATGGAGATGCTTCCCTTGTGGGCAGGATGTTTCTTGTTGCAAAGAAGATGGCGGAAGCGGAAAATATCAACAAATCCGGGTACAAGGTTCTGTTCAACGTGGAAAAGGGCGGTGGACAGGTTATATTCCATCTTCACCTTCACCTCATTGGGGGATGGGATCGTAAATAAGGAGATAAAAATGAGCCAAAACTATTTCAATACATTACCGTTAAGAGTTCAACTGGAAGAGCTGGGGCGGTGCAGATTCATGGATCAGTCCGAGTTCAATGGCGTAGATGCCCTGGAGGAGAAAAAAATCGTCATTGTGGGATGCGGGTCCCAGGGTTTTCACC
>JADGBO010000355.1 GCA_015231465.1 Desulfamplus sp. | reverse complement strand
GAAGCGTCCGGTTTTCCAAAGAGCAGATTGGCACGAATGGTGCCGGAGAAGAGAAAAGGCTCCTGGGGCATGAACGAGATAAGTTCCCTCAAGTTTTGGAGTTCCATGGAACCTATGTCCCGGCCGTTTATGGTTATGCATCCATGAACGGGATCATATATTCTGGGGATAAGTGATGCCAGGGTACTTTTGCCGCTTCCGGGCGGGCCTGCAATGCCGAGGAATTTTCCCCGATCCAGGGTGATATCCATGCCCGAGAGTACCATCCCGGCATAGGCTTTCTTTTCAAGGGCTTCAATTTTTACAGGTTCAGTTTTTACAGGTTCAATTTTTACGGGTTTAGTTTTTACGGGTTTAGTTTTTCCAGGTTCGGTTTTTACGGGTTTAGTTTTTACAGGTTCGGTTTTTACGGATTTAGTTTTTACAGGATAGGAAAAGAATACATTTTTGAACTCAAGATAACCCCGGGAACTTTCCAGGAAAGTGCCCCTTTTGTATAGTATTCCACCTTCCCGGTCCCCGGATTCATAAGTATGCCCCCCAGTATCACCCTGGGTATGCCCCCCAGTATGCCTGCCGGTATGCCCCTCGATATGCCTACCGGTATGCCCATTAGAGGGCTCAGATAAATAGACAGTACCCTCCGGGGGAGTTTCCAGGATGCCATTGATTCGGTCAATGGATGCCTTTCCCCTCTGAATCAGGTTTGTCACCCATCCCATGGCCATGACGGGCCATGTCAGAAGCCCAAGGTAGCTTATAAAGGCAACAAAATCACCCGGGGATATCTCCCCGAGGATCACCTTTTTTCCCCCGGCCCACACAAGGATTGCAAGGCTTGTGTTGGTGAGAAAAATAACCATGGGAAATATGAGACCCCGGAGTTTCACAAGGGTCATATTTTTTTTGATATACCCAAGGGACTCCTTTTCCAGGGCATGGGCCTCCACGGGCTCCCTGTTAAAGGCTTTTATGATTTTAATGCCAAAAAAACGTTCCCTTGTGGACTCCATGAGATGGGAAAAGGATGCCTGGACATCCATGTAGGCGGTGAAGAGTTTTCTGCCGAGTATTTTTGTGGTCAAAACCACAAAGGGCATGGGCATGAGGGCCAGTATGGTCAGCCAGGGATCTATGTAAACCATGAAAAAGATGGCGGCCGTACCAAGCACCACCGCATCGGTGAGGGCCACGATGCCCATGCCCAGGGCCATGCGGATATTGGTTATGTCGTTGGTGGCGTGGGCCATGATATCACCGGCGGTACGGCCGTCGAAAAAGGACGCGGGAAGTTTATGGATGTGGTTGAAGAGAGACTCGCGGATGCCCTCCTCTGCCCGTCGTGCAGAACCCATGAGCATCACCCGCCAGAAAAATCGGAAAACACAGGTCAAAAGAGCTGACAGGAGAATCCAGGATGAATATTTCATCAACTCGTAATCGGAAACATCCATTATTGTGATGCCGTCGATGGCCCATTTGATGATTCGAGGGATGAAAAGCTGTAGTCCGTCAACAATTAGAAGGGAGAAAAATCCAAAGGCAATGTGAAACCTTCGTTCCACAAGATAGGGTTTTAATAGCTCAAACTGTTTCAATATTACTCCTGCAGGGAGAGATCAATGTTAAGTTTTCAAACATCCAGCCCATTGATGCTTGAATATCCAGATGGTTGAAGCAACCAATCCAGGAAAGGTTTTCATAAATCCCAAAACAATAACCTATACCCTTTGATTTTCAATTTGACAACCGATTTGTCCGTAAACTGCCTCCTGAGACGGAATCATGAATTTTTCGCCGGCAGGTTCTTAACACCTTTCCGGCACATGGTGTCAAAAATCCAGAAATGGTATTTTTGTAAATTAGAGTTGACAAGCACATCATCTCTTGGCATTTTCTTTGCAGAAACAACATTGCTCCATAATATAATGAACGATAAAAACATTTGAAAACGGCATCACAAAACATTTGAAAACGGCATCACAAAACATTTGAAGAACTTAAGTGCCTTGGAGATGGCAATGCTGAGTTCTGGTGTGTGCGATCGTTGTTCCATACGGTTGCTATTATTCCCAGACGGGGGCGTATTTCGTGACCATCTGTACGCAGAATCGGGCCTACGCAAATTTATCTGGCCTACGCAAATTTATCTGGCCTACGCCAATATAAGGAGATATTTTCATAAATGTCAAAAAAACAACCCATACCCTTTGATTTTCAATTTGACAATCGATTTGTCCGTGAACTGCCGCCTGACCCGGAACCATCAAATTTTCGACGGCAGGTTCTTAACGCCTGTTTTTCACGGGTGAGACCGACTCCTGTCTCTGCTCCCAAACTGGTGGCGGTCTCCCCTGAAGCGGCAGAGCTTCTGGATATGGAAGAGATGGCCTGGCAATGGGATATGTTTGTACAGGTTTTCACCGGTAACCAGCTTCTTTCCGGCATGGAGCCCTTTGCCATGTGTTACGGAGGCCATCAGTTCGGCCACTGGGCAGGTCAGCTTGGAGACGGTCGGGCCATAAACCTTGGGGAAGTCATAAACAAAAAAGGGGAACGATGGATACTCCAGCTAAAGGGTGCAGGTCCCACCCCGTACTCCCGCAATGCAGACGGCCTGGCTGTCCTGCGATCCTCTTTGCGGGAATTTTTATGCAGCGAGGCCATGTTTTTTCTCAGAATTCCCACCACCAGAGCCCTGGGTCTGACCCTCACCGGAGATGTTGTGGAAAGGGACATGTTCTATGATGGCCAT
>JADGBO010000354.1:748-2763 GCA_015231465.1 Desulfamplus sp. | reverse complement strand
TTCCGACTTTTTCTAACGGGAAAGCTCAGCTGCCCGCCGAGCGAAGCGAGGGAACACAGCGGCGCTGAGAAAGTTGGTGTCAACGCGATAGTTCAGAGTGCGCCGCTGTGCGGGTCGGCTGAAGCGCTTGGTTAGATTTTGGCGTATATGTTAGCATATTCATCAAGTACACGGCGAATCATTTTTTGATATTTTGTTTTATGCTTGCTTGCGTTAGACTTAAAAAATTCAACGCTGGCTCTGTTGAGAGAAATAGTAACCTTAACTGTTTCGTCGTTGGGCACAAGCCGAGAAGGTGGAGGCAAGAAGTCCTTGATGACTTCTATTTCCATGGGTTCATCTTTATACGTTATTTTCTTTTTCATAAACCTTTCTTCCTTTTCTCCAAAAGCCGGCCCCGATTATTCTTATAGTGCTATTCCTGTAGGTAAACCGCACCGTAACAATTCCATCTTCAATTTTCCCAATGCAATAATATCGCTCCTCTTGTTTGCTGTGCGCAAAGTCGTAGGCGATTACACGCAGAGAATCAAAAAATGCATATTGAGCGGCATTGAATGAGACGCCATGTTTCAGAATGTTTTCATTATTTTTGTTGGGATCCCAAGAAAATGATGGCTTCATTACCATATTATTATATGGGCATGTGAAAAGTCAATAGTCTGAATCTAACGGGAAAGTTCAGCTGCCCGCCGAGCGAAGCGAGGGAACACCACGCGCCAGCGTGGTGCGGGTCGGCTGAAGCGCATGGTTAGAACCTGAAATCTGCCACGGATTATAGCTACACCGGTTCCGCCATTTTCATCGCCGCGAACAGCTTCCTTTGCCGCTTGGTGATCTCCATCAAGAGCACTCTACCGGCCGGAGTTTTGACCGCCTTGAGTTTTCGCATTTCGGAAAGCACTTCGGAAACCGTATAGTTCTTTAACTGTTTTGCCAGCCGGAGTCTATTCTCCATTTCCCGATGAAGAATCATGCTGATAAAGGCCAGAAATAACCGACCTGCTCCCACATGTTCTTTTCCAGACCGAACGCGATGCTGTTCAGTTTCATTTTTCAGGATGTCAAAAAGCTTTTCGATGCTGTCGCGCGAGCGATAGTCCGCCAATACGACTTCACCGCTACAGTTATCATCATCCGTAATAACCACAAAATGCCCCTTCTTGCCCGTAATCGTCGCTATAGTGTGTACGCAGCGAGAAACTTTGATGGACCCATCGGCGTCTTGTTCGACAGATAAACAACCTTTCAAAAGTCCCGCTTTCTGATTGATCCATTCCTTCCCCTCAAAAATGTTGGATACTCTGCCGTCGGCTATTTCTTCCGATAATTTATTTTCAAGCTCGAAGACTGTCCGCTCGATACTGGCCACCGCATCGGCCCGCCGTTTCGGATCCATATACACATGGGCGGCGATCTCCATCTTCTCTCCCTTTCCCATGTCCACTACCCATTTGTCTTTGGCGTGTCGGACCACATTTCCCTGAAACATGATCGACGCCTTGGGGGAGCTCATTGCAGCCTTGTGTTTTTTGATTAGATCTCTGGTCTGATTGCATGACATCGGTGTCCCCAAGACAAAGCCAGTCTTGTCTTCAAGCAGGGTTCGGACATTCCCCGCGCTATAGAAACCTCGGTCCAATGCACACTTGAAATTCTTCATTCCGAAATCCTCCAGGCGCATTACGGTATGCTGCACCAGCTTTACATCGGGAACACTTCCTGGCACCAACCTGTAGAATAATGGTAGTCCTTGCTCCCGGCCTGATACAAGCGTGAAGTTAACCTGAGGCAGACTGTCTCCATCCCGGTTATAACCCCATTCCGCCTGTAGTAGATTGCCGTAAGTTGAAATAGATGTTGTGTCGAATATCAAGGACGATGGCTTGCCGCACCTCTCTACCCATAGCTTAAAAAACTCTTCGGTCTTCCCGGTCTCACGACCTGTGGTATTCATGAAATTTGACAGGCCAACAGAAGTAAAATCAAAATTACTCAAGCAATCAGGGATTCTC
>JADGBO010000354.1:0-739 GCA_015231465.1 Desulfamplus sp. | reverse complement strand
GGCCGCACCTCTCTACCCATAGCTTAAAAAACTCTTCGGTCTTCCCGGTCTCACGACCTGTGGTATTCATGAAATTTGACAGGCCAACAGAAGTAAAATCAAAATTACTCAAGCAATCAGGGATTCTCGTTTCTTCCATCCAGTTCTGCGCCAGATACAACGGCCGCCCCTCGGAGACCTGATGCTCTGCCAACATAAGCAACGCCATACCATCTTTTTCTCCAAAGGCATTTTTTAAGCAGGCGCTCAGACCCACATCTTCTGCTATAGTCCCCAGCACATGCGCTTGCCCTACATTCTCTATAGCCTTGGGCCGGTCTATATCTATAGGATTTCCTTCTCGCCTGGAAATACTTTGTGAAGAATTGATTGCACCCTGCAACCACTTCAAAAGTTTTTCTTCGCTATCGGCCTGAGCGCGAAGTTCTTCTAGTTTAACACATACAGCACTTCCACCGACATAAGCCTTGGATAGCTTTACGGACTCTCCATCCGGTTGCAAAATCCCAAGGTATTTCCGCTCTTGCCGAGGATATTTTTTGCCAGCTATTCGGACACTCGATGCGAGTGTCATCCGTCACAACAAGTGACCCACCTCCGGCATTTGATCTGACCCACCCTCCGACAGGTGATCGGCAGATGATGTGACCCGCCTTCCGCCAGAAATTAATTTTTGTTAATCGTCTGTTTTCGTCATGCGAACTGTAGTGGTGAAGGGTCAAAATTGTTGTTTTATACG
>JADGBO010000353.1 GCA_015231465.1 Desulfamplus sp. | reverse complement strand
CAGCGGTGCCGGCGGCGATGAATCTGAAATACAGAAAGAGGATAAGGTTATAACCAAATAACGGCTTTCAGGGAATCGGTATTATCATGGCTGACAAGCTGCTCGGCAAAGAACGTATCAAAGAGCTTTGGGAGGAGATAAAGATGCTTGATATTATTGAAGTTGCTCAGTCCCTGTTTCGTGTCATTTTGAAATGTGAAGACATCAGTGCGTTTGAGACTGCCCTAAATCGGGCTTAAAGGAGGATTGAGCATGGAAATGAGAATCAAGACCAGGGATATGATAAAAATGGAAATTGAAGCGATTGTGCCCATGAAAAGAAGACATGACATCTATAATATTGGATCGTGCCAAGGACATCTTTTCTTTTTGCATGTTTTTACCGCTATTTTTGTCATGATTCTGTTTTTGACCCCACAGGCAGGAGCAAATCCCATGGACAGATTACAGATGGGTGCCCAGTTGACAGACACAAAAACTTTGGTCGGAACCCTTTCCGCACGTTTTAATGGGGATTATGATGACGTGGATCTATATGTCATTGCCTATGCAGCATCAGAGAACCTTTCCATTGACAAGGATATCTTTTCCCTTGAAAGTGTCGAAAATGGTTGGGGATGGCGACGGGGAGTTTCCCTTGTGGGCAGCCATGACTGTATAAAGGCTGGAAAATGGATTACCCTTACGGATGTGGATTTTTCTCCATTCAGGGAGTCTCTTTCCAAGACGATTGTCCTGACTCTGCTGGTAAATAAGGGAGAAGATCCCCTTGAGTGGATCCACTGGATGGATGTGGTTTTTGTCACCCTTGTAACTGATCCCCGTAAACGGATGCCGGGGCAGACACTTTTTTTCTCGGATGGTGACATGGATCGTGAATATCCTGTCTATCTGGATGCACCCACTGCCGATGCCGGAGGAGACGGTGAAAAGGAAGACGACCAGAATATCGACAATGCCAGTGTGGAAAAGCCGGATATCTATAAAATTGCCGGCAATCGCATCTACTATGCCAATGGAAGTGCCGACCGCTTTCAGGTGGTGGATATCTCCCTGCCGGACAATCCAAGGATGATATATTCCCGGAGACTGGAGAACACTCCCCTTGATATCTATCTGAACGAGGAGAATGTGATACTCCTTGAGCAGGCAGCAGACAGGGATACTGTTGCCATTGTTCTAAAGGTTTTTCAGGATAACGGTGACAATATCCAGGAAGTTGCAAGGGAGAATTATTCCAATCTCAATTACCTCAATTCAAGGAAATCCGGAGATCGTATATTTATCACAGCAACCCATTCCGGCGTGACCGGCGGGACAGACATCCTTGCCGAACCTGATGTTTTCCCGGATGGTGATCTTGCCGTGGGAGATGATGTGCCGGGCACCGTGGGAGATGATCTCCCTGACAGTGGTGCACTCCTGGAGCCCATGACATTAAGCCCTGTTATGGAACAGAGGGCCGTTGTCATGGCTGTGGATATGGCAAATCCTGAAACACCCGCTCTAATTGCTCGACAGACCTTTTCCGGATATGATTCCGATATATATCTTGATGGCGATTACCTTGTTCAGATTGCAAGGGAGAGCTGGCAGACAACCGTACTCCATGTTTTCAATCTGGGTGGTGAAACCGATATTCTGGGTTCCAGTGTTGAGTTGAAAATTCCCGGCCGTGTACCCTCGGAGTATCATGTCAAAATATCGGATAACACTCTTTTCGTTATTTACAGGCATGAGAATATTAAAAGGGGAAGTGCCCTCGGAATATATGATCTGGCATCATCTGGTGAAGTGGTTGAAAAAGGCATTGTTGAAGGCATTGCCCCGGGGGAAGAGCTTTATGCTGCAACCTTCATGGATGAGCGGGCGTACATTGTCACCTATGAGAAAACCGATCCACTTTGGGTTGTGGATATCTCAGATCATGAATCCCCGAAAATACTGGGAGAGCTGGAGGTGCCTGGATGGTCGGAATACATCCGTTTCCACAATAACCGCCTCATTGCCCTGGGCTACGATGACAGTGACGGCAGACGGCTTGTCTCCATTGCCCTTTTTTCCGTTGAAGATCCCTTGAATCCGGTTCTCCTGGATCGGGTGACTCCCCTTAGAGATGTTGCCGATTACACAAGTTCCGTTGCCATATCCGATGACAGAGGCTTCTACTTCAACATGTTATCGGGTCTGATACTGGTGCCCATTGAATATTATGCATCCAGGGCTTACTCATACCATGGTCATTCCGGTCTTGGAATTGTCAGGATTGATGCCGATTACAACAAGTTTCAATGGGAGCACTTTTTTGAGGCCGGTTTCAGGGTTAACAGGGGCACCGAAGCTCAGGCTTTAAACGACATCATCGTGAGCATGGGGGATTCAGCACTTAATACAGTTGATATATCCTCTCCTGCAGTACCTGTATTAAGGGGAGAGTTGAGGCTTGCCTTTAATGTGGAAAAGATTGCGTTGTCATCGCCGTCGGGGAGTAATGGTCCAAATAATAACAGTGATGACGGTTTTCTACTTGCTGTGGGAGGTGACTATTATCTTAATGAGTCATCTGATCTGATGTTTTTTAACCTTTCAAAGTCCTTTTCAGGCAATGCTGGGGCACTGGTTGCGGAAATGGATATTCAGAGTGATAGCAAGGGTAAATCTGTGAATATCCAGGGCGCAAATAATACCCAAGACATGACTCTGGATCTTCAAGATACAGCTTTACATGGTACCCCTGATACTATAATTGATTCCGGCATTGCTTATCCCGACATTGTCATCTCCAGTGGTGTGGATGG
>JADGBO010000352.1 GCA_015231465.1 Desulfamplus sp. | reverse complement strand
AGGAGGCACTGGATTTTCTCCAGCAGGATCACACCATTGAGGTCGTGGTTCTTGATGTTAAAATGCCGGGTATGGACGGCATTGAGACATTGAAAGCCATCAAGAACAGCTATCCCCTGGTGGAAGTGGTAATGCTTACTGGTCATGCCACAGTAGAGAGTGCCATTGACGGAATGAAACAGGGAGCCTTTGATTACCTTATGAAACCATGCGAAATAGATCTTCTGGTCAGGAAGGCAGGGGAAGCTGCCCAGCGAAAAAGATCACAGGAGGAGAAAATTATAGAGGCCAGAGTAAAGGAGATCACCGACCGCCAGATATGACGGTTTAAAAAGAGTGCCTGGGAGCAGCATAAGGAGATATCATGCACAGTGCCGAAAATGAGTCGGAAAAAAATGATTTTGCAATCAGGGTACTGCTGGTTGATGATGAAACAGGTTATCTGAACGTCCTTTCCAACCGTCTTGCCAAAAGAGCCATTCATGCCGTCAAGGCCTCCAGCGGAACGGAAGCCATACAGATACTGCGGAAAAATGATTTTGATGTGGTTGTTCTGGATTTGAAGATGGAGGATATGGACGGCATTGAAGTTCTGAAGGTTATAAAAAGGATGGTGCCGGAACTGCCTGTGATCATTCTTACAGGTCATGGTTCCCAGACTGCGGCAAAAGAGGGAGTGGAATTTGGAGCCTTTGACTATCTGAGCAAGCCCTGTGAACTGCAGGAACTGCTGGACAAGATCCATGAAGCCAGTCAATCTTTAAACAACGCCGGGGATGATAACGGCAGAGATGACTCTTCCAGGGAAACTCCTGCCTGATACTCCTGCCTGATACTCCTGTATTATGAGGTTGTTCCGGCTTCCATCACTCTTGGTTATCCTTACTTCATTATCTGTAATAATGTATAGATTCATACAGATGAATTGATACTCTTATACCTTATTATTTGGAATCGTTTAATGAGAAGTACTACAATTATTTGATTCAAGTTGAAAAATTAAGGAAAAACAATGTTTTATAAAACAAGTGAATTTAAACTTATTCTTGCATTTCTGGCTGGTGTAATAGTACTCCTCCTGCCAAGACCCGAGGGAACCCTGTTTAAAATTACAGGGGATCCGGACAGACTGATTTTTTCCCAGGTTGAATCACATTTTGAGCTGGTCCATGATGAGAAAAAATCCCCGGATAGTTATACTTTGAAAGCCAAAAATCCTGGAAGCAGTGAAGCCAGTGTATCTTTTCTCAAGGAGAGTGCCGGCAGTCTTGACATGAAACAGGTGACTGTGGATTATGTTGACGGCCTCTCCCCAAAAGCAAAACGGTTTCTCGCCATACTTGTCGTCCTTGTGATTTTGTTTGTCATTGAGCCGATTCCCCTTGAGATCACCGCGGTCTGCATCGGTGTATTTCTCGTTGCCATGGGGATCACCGATGTCAAGAGTGCCTGGGCACCATACATGCATCCTGTTGTTATATTTATAATGTGCTGTCTCATCTTTGCCATATCCTTGGATAAGGCCGGACTTACCAAGCGGCTGGGCTATTTTATAATAAAAAGGGCGGGAAACAGCGTTATTCGTTTCACCTTTATAATATCCATTGGACTTGGGTATGCGTCAGGTTTCATGCATGATGCCGCAGCCACCGCCGTGGGTATCGTGACCATGATTCCCCTGATGCGGGCCGCCGGGATCGAGCCTTACAGCAATACAGCCAAATTCATGATGCTCTCCCTTCCCTTTGCCTGCTCGGCAGGAGGAATGGGAACCCTGGTGGGCGGGGGACGCTGCATGGTCTCAGCCGCTTTCCTCAAGGAGTTCACCGGCATAGAGATCACCTTTTTCGACTGGATGCTCTATGCCCTGCCGGCAGCCCTAATTACGGTTCCGGCGGCGGTGTTTGTGGTATATCTTTTTTATCGCCCGGATCCCAAATACAAGCTGCCCGATTTTGACGAGGAACTGGGCCCCATGACCCCCCTGGAGAAGAAAACCCTTATCATAATTGGTGTATCTTTTATTTTTTGGCTCACCAAAGGACTCCACGGCCTTGATTACTCGGTAACCGGTATGCTGGGGGTGGCTGCCCTGGTGCTTTTCAAAGTACTTTCATGGAGAGATATAAATGACAACATGGAATGGGGAACTGCCCTGTTTATTTTCGGTGGGGGCATCTCCCTGGGTCTGGCCATGGGATATTCCGGTGCTGCCGATTACTTTGCTCACCTCTTCTTCCCGTTGATTCAGGGCAAAGGCTGGCTGGTTCTCTTTGTCGGGGTGGGTGTCTTCAGTGCTATTGTAACAAATGCCATGGCCAATGTGGCGGCCGCAGCCCTCATACTTCCCATTGTGATCCCCATGGCCATGCTTGAGGGTGTTGATCCAAGGGTGCTTGCCCTCTGTCTCGGTATGGCCACATCCTTTGCCATGCTTCTTGTCATCGGCTGTCCCCCCAATGCCATTGCCTACAGTTACAAATATTTCAAATCATCGGATCTCACAAAAGTCGGACTTGTCGCCACACCGGTACTTATTTTGATACTCGTGGTTGTGGTGTCTGTATGGTGGAATATTCTGGGTCTTATTTAGGTGGAATATTCTGGGTCTTATTTAGGTGGAATATTCTGGGTCTTATTTAGGTGGAATATTCTGGGTCTTATTTAGGTGGAATATTCTGGGTCTTATTTAGACTGTTTGCCCAAATAGATTGACTGCCCAGGGCAACCCGTGTGTCTCTCCCTGTATGAGGGCACAAGGGTTGCCCCTTGGCTTGATTGCGGCGGTGAGCCGCCATGTCCA
>JADGBO010000351.1:650-2805 GCA_015231465.1 Desulfamplus sp. | reverse complement strand
TTTAAGTTCCAAGAGGGATGGATGCAGCCTGAGCTGGAGAATGGTATATACCGATTTTTCAAAGTCCCCCTCAACCTCGGCCAGCCCGTCCAGATTCCAGGGGTTGAGAACCAGGGGTTTTT
Organism: Desulfamplus sp.; assembly: GCA_015231465.1. GTDB lineage: Bacteria > Desulfobacterota > Desulfobacteria > Desulfobacterales > Desulfobacteraceae > Desulfamplus. Next base: position 2,683 of record JADGBO010000351.1, on the reverse strand, counting down.
CACATATTGCATGGGCTCCGCTTCTGAGGGCAAAGCGAATATGGGCATCATGGAGATAATTGGGAGAGCAGATAGCCACATAATCAATGGCTTCCCCCTTTCTTCTCTTTTTGTCAACATGGCGGTCAAAACGTTCATACTCGGTAAAGAAGTGGGCATCGGGAAAATAGCTGTCGATCACGCCCACGCTATCATTGGGATCCAGCATTGCAACAAGATCATTACCGGTCTCCTTTATGGCTTTCATGTGTCTTGGGGCAACATACCCGGCACCTCCGATCAGTGCAAATCTCCTCATAGCTTTTTTCCTCAATTTTAAACCTGTTTTAAAAATTTAATGGGAATCAAATGGACTTTTTGGCATCCTGCATATCCATACAGACAAGCAAATAAAAAAACGCCCCCGACTCACAACAATTTTTTGAATTCTTCCGTTGTCAAACCAGTGCCTTTAATAATTTGATAAAGTGTTTCTACATATAGATTTAAAGCCTCTTTGATATTTTTAGTGGTTTCATCGTAAGTTTCACCTTCAGAGACGCATCCTGGAAGACTCGGAATATAAGCTGTAAAACCACCTTCCTCCTGAGGCTCAATAATAACTTTATAGAAAAAATTCATAAATACCTCCTCAAGGAAACCCCTACGGTGACGAAGTGCCGTAGGGGTAGTTGACAATTTTATTAATCACCCTTAATTCTACTTTGTTAGGTTTCATTTTTTTCCTAAAATTCCGTGAGTGTTCATGCTTAAACTTCGGACAATAGGAAGTAAATTGGACGTATCACCTCGATTTTTAAGGTGTGCAGGCGAAGATAACAAAGTAGAATTAAAAGTTAAAAAGAAAGTCTTTCCAGATTTTCAATCCGATTCCCTCCCTTTTTTAAAATTTAATGGGAATCAAATGGACTTTTTGATATAGATTTCCAGAAACATCTGAGAAGAACCATAAAACCGATTCCTTAATATTGGGGATTACATTTGAGAGACCTATTTGAAAAAAAGTCCCATAAAAACAGTGAGACCAGGGTTGATGAGGTGTTGGCAAAGCTGGACCGCCGTCGAAGAAATTCCGGGGAGGAGGCTCCCGTGGAAAAGGTACAGGAGCTTATTCAGCTTGTTATCTTCACCATGGACGACCTATGGTGTGCATTTCCCGGTAGTTCCGTTCTGGAAATTATTCCATGGACAAATATCACTCCGGTGCCTGGATGCAGCAGTGTCATACGGGGAGTGATCAATGTCAGGGGAACCATCGAATCTGTCCTGGATCTCCATGTCATATTATCCTTAGAAGATGAAAATCTCTCCGGGAGGTCAAGGATTCTAATCGGCCATGCATCCGGCATAAGGTCAGGCATACTTGTGGATCGCGTCGAAGACATCATCACCATTGACAAGGCCATTTTGCGGCCTCCACTGGACAAGGGGAGTTCCCATATCAAATACTGTTCCGGCGGAGAGACATTCTATAAAGATCACTATGTCAATGTGCTGGATATGGAGAAGATTTTCAGTGACATCCTCGGCCCGGATCCGGCACCTTGAGTTATGGCACCATTTATAGTTTTCCAGATAACGGCCATGCCCTGGCGGCTGCCCTTAAGATTTAATCCTTGGAAAAACCGGCAAACTGCCCATTCTCCCCCTCTCCATGAATAGAGAGGGGGAGAATGGGGTAAGTTATTTCCTGCTCATTCCTTAAGGTCGATTCCTTAGAAGGGAATGTCATCCTCCGGCGGTGTGCCTCCACCTGCTCCGGGGGCAGTGGGGGGCTGGTTATGATGTTGCTGGGGGGGCTGCTGGGGGGGATAATCACCTCCGCCCTGGTAGGTATTGCCGCCTGGATAACCCCTTCCCTGGTACCCGTCACCCTGGGGTTGCTGCTGTCTGGAACCGCCCTGGTACCCGTCACCCTGGGGCTGCTGCTGTCTGGGGCCGCCCTGATAACCCCCGCCCTGCTGATAGTTTGCGGTTTGCCCCCCGCAGGAACTTACAAAATTAAACTCCCTCACAATGATATCTGTACTGTA
>JADGBO010000351.1:0-630 GCA_015231465.1 Desulfamplus sp. | reverse complement strand
CTATGTAGAGCATCTGCCCTTTGCTGACATATTGGGATATAAGCTCTCCAGATTTGCCGAAAGCCGTGCATCTGTGCCACGAGGTCACTTCTGCACCATCTTTCATCTTCTTTGATGTGGCCATGGAAAATTTGCATATTGCCAAACCAGCCGGTGTGTATGAAATTTCAGGGTCCCGACCGAGATGGCCCAGAATAATAGCTTTGTTTATGCCTGCCATATAACAATCTCCTTTTGAAAAATCCCATCTTAGTAATAGGGTTTAATTAACTTACCCAAACTCCACCTCGCAAGTCTGTGAGAGGGGTTTGGGGGGTGAGGTGAATGGGCAAGTTATTAAAAATCAATTCCTTAATATCTACTTATACATCTGATTGCCGTATCGGCAATCCTGTCAATGTGTTCAATGTGATCCACCCCGCCCATCCTCACAGCCTCCTTGGGCATTCCGTAAACCACGCAGGATTTTTCATCCTGGGCAATGTTTATGGCCCCTGCTTTTTTCATGGAGAGCATTCCTGCGGCTCCGTCGCTGCCCATGCCGGTGAGGATGATTCCCAGAGCGTTGCTGCCGGCATATCGTGCCACGGATTTGAAGAGAACATCTGCCGCCGGTCTCTGGTGGTGAAC
>JADGBO010000350.1 GCA_015231465.1 Desulfamplus sp. | reverse complement strand
GTTTAGGAATTAAAAACCAATTTGATGCACAAATCTTTATTATTTAGAGACGCAATGCATTGCGTCGGAGATGGCAAGGAAGTTCAAGGTGATACCCTTCAAATCTTGATTATGTAGAGACGCAATGCATTGCGTCTCTACCGGTCGATTATTTCTGCAATTGGCAAGATTGTTAAAAAATGAACAATGACAAATTTAGACACCCCAGGGCAAGTTATTTAATGTCGATTCCTTACTGGATTCCATATTAATGTCGATTCCTTACTGGATTCCATATTTTTTAAGCTTTTGATTCAGGCCGCTCTTTCCTATGCCGAGGAGTTCAGCTGCCCTGGTCTGCACATTGCCGGACATGGACATGGCCCTCTGGATCATCCTTTTTTCCACCGCTGCCAGGGTTTCGTAGAGACCGGCATTTTCAGGTATGCCGTCAAGTTCAAGTTTGTTTGAACCTCCGTCCCTGATCTTTGCCGGAAGATCCGAGGGCATGATCCTTGGACCCGATGATAGAATCACGGCCCGCTCAATGACGTTTTCAAGTTCCCTTACATTTCCTGGCCATGTATAGTCAAACAGAAGCCTGGCAGCTTCGGGGCTTATCCCCTCCAGCTCCTTGCTGCTGTGTCTCTCGGCCTGGTATTTCTCCATGAAATGGCTGACCAGGGCCGGGATGTCCTCCTGGCGTTCCCGCAGAGGAGGCATAACAGCTTTTAGTACATTGAGTCTGTAGTAAAGATCCTCCCTGAAATTTCCTTTTTTAACCTCCTCTTCAAGGTTTTTGTTGGTGGCGGCAATGAGCCTGAAATCCACCTTTACGGAAGCGGTGCCCCCCACACGCTCTATGCTCTTCTCCTGGAGAACCCTCAAAAGTTTCACCTGGATGGTCATGGGAATTTCACCTATCTCATCCAGGAACAGGGTTCCACCATGGGCCAACTCGAATCGTCCCTTTTTAAGGGATGCAGCACCTGTAAAGGCACCCTTTTCATGGCCGAAAAGCTCGCTCTCAAGCAGTGTTTCGGCAAATGCCGTGCAATTCACCGAAATAAGGGGGCAGTTTTTTCTCAGGCTGTTGTAATGGATGGATTTTGCAGCCAGCTCCTTGCCGGTTCCGCTCTCACCCTCAATGAGCATCGTGGCATTGGTGGGGGCCGCTTTTTTTATAACGCTGTAGAGTTCCTGCATGGAAGGACTTTTGCCCACAATGTTGCCGAAATGATACTTGGATGTTATGGCCTCCCTCAGAAGGGAGTTTTCCCGGACAATGTTGTGAATGGATATGGCCTTGCCGATATGGGCAATGAGGGTATCGTTGTCAAAGGGTTTTAAAAGATATGTGTAGGCTCCTTTCTGCATGGCTTCCACGGCCTTTTCAACGCTGCCGTGGGCCGTCATCACGATTACCGGCATATCCGGACTCTCTTTTTTTATCTCCTCAAGAAGCTCTATACCGTCCATGCCCGGCATCATCACATCGGTGAGGACAATGTCAACGCTTTGGGATTTAAGGGTTTCAACGGCATCAAGACCGCTGGAAGCGGTAAGGGCGGAAAAACCCTCCTCCATGATAACCTCGGCCAGTATTCGCGGGTAATTTTTCTCGTCATCCACAATCAGAACGGTTTTCATATAAACCCCCATGGCGGCATTACCGCCACAATCTATGAAATTATTTTAAAATTTACATGGCAGGGAGTACGATCCTCACCGTTGCCCCACCTTTGTTACTATTGAAAATTTCCACCTCTCCCTGGTGGGACTCTATTATATTTTTCACGATCCCAAGTCCAAGGCCGGTTCCGGTATCCTTTGTGGTGAAAAAGGGGTTCCATATCTTTTTCAGGGTCTCCTCGGGTATGCCTGGCCCGCTGTCCCGGAACATAAAAACGACTTCCCTCCTTTTTTCCGGAGACAGGGCAATCTCTTCCGGATAACGTGCAGTGCTTTCCGGAAAACTTGCGGGGCTTTCCGGAGACAGGACAGTGTCCTGGGGAAGGCGGTTAATTCTTTCCGGAAAGCGGGTAAAAACAGATATGATCAGGGTGCCTCCCGGGCCGGTCATTGCTTGGAGGGCATTAAGGGCGATATTGAGGAACGCCTGGTGCAGCCTTTCGGAATCCCCCATGATTTCAGGAAGGTCCGGAGATACCGTTTTTTCCATTGTAATTCCGTTTTCCTTTGCCTGACCGGAGAGATGGTGGATGAGCTTGTCGATGAGGGAGTCGGCATCGCATGGTTTCAGTGCCGGTGTCATGGGTTTGGCAAAATCGAGGAAATCCCTGATAATGTTGTTCAGCCTGATGGACTCCTCAACTATAATATCAATTATGTTTGTGGGCTGATCAAGTTTTTTCATCTTCTTTTTAAGAAGTTCTGCCGAGCTTTTAATTATTCCCAGGGGGTTTCTTATCTCATGGGATACACCGGCGGTCATCTCTCCAATGGCCGAGAGATGCTCGGATCTCCGAAGCTTCTCTTCAAGCCTCAATCTCTCCCTGGCCCGGGCCTCAATGATCCGCTCTCCCTGGCGTACCACAATTATAAGAACCAAAAAGAGTAAGGCCATGTAAATTTTAAAATAATTTCATAGATTGTGGCGGTAATGCCGCCATGGGGGTTTTATATGAAAGTCCCCGCCGTTTAAGGACTTTCATCACTTCGATTGTGGCGGTAATGCCGCCATGGAGGTTATATGAAAGTCGTCCGTAGGGGCGATTCAGAAAATCAAATAGAGTCCCAACCGTTTCATTATCTGGAAAACCATATCTCTATTTTCATGGAACATCATCTAACACTTGCAAAGGGAATTCAACT
>JADGBO010000034.1 GCA_015231465.1 Desulfamplus sp. | reverse complement strand
TGCATGGCCGTCAAAGAGAGCATCAATGATTGCGTCCATATCAACGGCATAGTTGATGGCCTGGCGGACAAGGGGGTGTTCGGTGGGCAGACCCTTTCCAGAGGTGAGATTGTTGAAGGTTATATAAAATACCCTGTCCACCGGATACTCAATCACCTGGATACCTGGAACATTTTTAAGCATTGCAGCCTCTTCGGAGCTGAGGCGGGAAACAATATCAATCTCTCCGGTTTTAATGGCTGCAACCCGGGTTGATGACTCGGGAATGGGCCGGAATATCAATTTTTCAACCTTTGGTTTACCAGGCTCCCAGTAATCGGGATTGGCCTCATAGACAAGACGGTCTCCCTTTCTCCACTCCACAAACCGGAAGGGGCCCGTTCCCATGGGATGATTGACAAAACCCTCTTCACCAACCTTTTTCAGATAACCTTCGGGTACGATGTTCCAGAAGTAGCTGATCTGCCTGAGCAGCAGCGGATAGGGCTTTTCCAGTTTCAGCTTGATGGTGAAATCGTCGATCTTCTCAATCTCCTGGACGATGTCCCACTTTTTTCGCCAGGTAACCTCTTTACCGCTGCCCCTTTTCCAGGAGAAAATAACGGAATCTGCGGAAAAAGGCTCTCCATTATGGAATTTAACCCCTTTTCTCAGGTTCATGGTATAGACCATGCCATCCTGGGACACTGTCCAGCTCTCTGCAAGGGCAGGCTCCACCATACCGTCGTCATTCACCACCACAAGGGAGTTGTAGAGCCTCCACCCGGCATTGGATGCATTCCTGTCCGCTCCGTAGCAAAGATCAAGGGAGTTGGGCATGCTGGTAAGTGCAACCCTTAGTGTTCCCTGGGGTTTTGCCCATGCCGTGCCATAGATGACAAAAATCATAATTAAAGGGATAACAAAGAACAGCGTACTTTTTTTCATTGGATGAGCCTCCTTGGAATAATATTTGTTCAATTTAAACGGTCATGGCTGCCATTCAGCCGCCGTTGACAACTTCAATTAATATGTTTCTGCATCTTTTTTATGCAGGACTGAGGCTAATCAACCGGGCTTGCGGGCTTCCCCACAAGCCCCTCTGTCTTCAGCCGAGGGGTTGTTGACGTATGAAGCACATATTTTTGCATGCTCTCCTGCAAGATGACGCACCCTTTCCCTGTCCCGGTCTATTATGGCATCAAGGATCGGTTTGTGCCTTTCCAGGGCCTCTTTCCAATCCGAGATACTATTTGCGTAACGGATCAGGAAAACCCTGATCTGACGATGGAGTGCCTGGTACATGGTGTGGAGAAATTCATTGCCTGCCATGCCGGAGAGGGTCAGGTGAAATGCATAATCCCGCTCGGCAAAAGCTTCCGGAGTGGATATGGCACCGCTGTCCCACCGGAGAAAGGCCTTCAGTATGCGGATATCCTCCCTGGTTCTCTTTTCGGCTACCTTTACGGCGATTTCAGCCTCGATGATGTTTCTGGCCTCAACAAGGTCTTTCATTCTGTCGGGATTCTGCATGGGGAACATGGGGATAAAAACATTGTCAAGGGCGGATATGCTGACTGAATCGCTGACAAAGGCTCCTTTGCCCTGCTGTACATGGATAACTCCCCATGCGGTGAGCTTTGCAAGGGCTTCCCTCAGTGTGAGACGGCTCACTCCGTACTCCTTAAGAAGACCCTGTTCACTGGGCAGCTTCTCTCCAGGAATAAACTCACAGTTTCTGATACGATCCGTGAGACTTTCCACCACAGCTTCGGTGGCTGTAATCTTGTGAATTTCGATGGTCATCGGGTGAGCCTGCTTTTAAAAAATGATATTTACCGCAGAAATGGATACATTATTCCCATGATCCCGGGTGGCCGGACTCCGAGGTCGGACTCCGACCATGAAGGCTTAATGCTGAAATTTTGTAAACATAAGTTGGATAGAAGCCGATTGTCTCCGGGGAGAAATCTATTGTGAAAATATTATACTACTCAATGAACTTATCTGATAAGTTTGTCAAGAATTTTTTTGAACATTCATTTAGACCTATCCGAAGTAATAAAATATAGCAGCACCATACCTGGGATAGCAGCAAAGGTACAGGCGATGAAAAAGCCCTCCCATCCCATATTTTTTGCCAGAAATCCCGTGGGAGCCGAAGCCATGACCCTGGGAATACCCATCAGGCTGGACAAAAGGGCATACTGGGTTGCTGTGAATCGACGGTCAGTCATGGAAGCCATGAATGCCACGTAAGCAGCGGTTCCCATACCGCTTGACATATTCTCAAATGCTATGACTCCGGAAAGAAGAGGTATGCTATGACCCACCACGGCAAGCCATGCGAATCCGGCAGTGGATACGGCCTGGAGTATTCCAAATATCCACAGGCTGGAATTTATGCCCAGCTTCAGCATCAAAATCCCCCCTCCAAAGGTTCCCACCAGGGTTGCCCAAAATCCGAAAAGCTTTACCACGGTTCCTATCTCGGTCATGGTAAAACCCATATCCATGTAAAAGGGCATGGTCATGGCCGATGCCATGGTATCTCCTATTTTGTAAAATAGTATGAAACCAAGTACAGCAAGGGCCCCGGGTCTTGCAAAGTACTCCATGAGGGGTTCCATGACAGCTCCGGCAAGGGTTGAGGGATGCCCTTTCACCCGGGGGGGTTCCGGGGTCATGACAGTTGTGATGACACCTGGAACAAGAGAGAGAGCCATTAAAATATACACAAGGGAGAATGGTATAAAATCGGCAAGAATGAGCCCTCCCCCGGATGCCAGAAGCATCCCCACGCGATATCCGTAAATATACATTGAGGAACCCAGCCCCAGCTCCTCATCATTTAGATCCTCCCGTCGATAGGCATCCACAACAATATCCTGGGATGCACTGAAAAAAGTTACCAGAAATGCCGTGAAGGCTACCATCCAAGGCATCCTGGCAGGGCTGGTAAATCCCATTAAAATAATGGCAACCATTAAAAATATCTGGGATGTAACAAGCCACCCTTTTCTTCTGCCGAGAAATGGCAGGGTGAAACGGTCAAAAATGGGAGCCCACAAAAATTTCAAGGTATAGGGAAGTCCCACCATGGAGAATATCCCTATCACGGTAAGATCAACTCCCTCCTTTTTCATCCATGCCTGGAGTACGGATATGGTCAAAAGAAGCGGCAGACCGCATGAAAAACCCATGATAAGGGAGACGAGCATTTTACGACTGAAAATTCTTATTAAAATGTGTTTCTCACCTTCTGGTGAAACCGGCGATGATTGCGTCTCTTTTATCATATTTTGATCTGTCAAAAATTGTTTCTCCTTTTTCTATTTTTCCAAAACAAGAAAATAGAGTCTTCCGGCCTGCTTCATGTGGCCAGCCACATGCTCGGCATAGGGGCCGTTGCCGCAGAAAAGATCCGCCCTGCCAGCCCCCTTTATTGCCCCGCCCGTATCCTGATTGAGTACGAACCCTGAATAGGATTGCCAGTCAAGGGGTACTCTCCCATCAGACCTTCTCACATCAGACGTTCTTCCATCAGACGCTCCCCCATCAGACGCTCCCCCATCAGATGCTCCCCCATCAGACGCTCCCCCATCAGACGCTCCCCCATCAGACGCTCCCCCATCAGACCATACCCCATCAGACCCTCTCCCATCAGGAAATCTCTCATCTCTCTTCTTTACATCATCTCCATTCCATGCCGGAATGGTGGTCTCAATAAAACATAGAGAACCCTTGGGAAATATGGAGACATCGGTGGCAATGCTTCTCATGGGTGTCACCTCCACCCCAAGGCATCCGTAGGGGCCGCCCTTACCTTCCTGGAAAAAGACAACTCCAGGATTGTAGTGGAGTACTTCGTCCATGCGTTCCGGATGGGCCTCAAGCCAATGTCGTATGGTCTGCATGGAGACCTCTTCCCTTGGGATTTCACCTTTATCAATGAGATACTTTCCTATTGCCCTGTAGGGACGGCCGTTCTTTGAGTTGTACTGCACCCTCATCACACTGCCGTCTTCAAGGACCACACGGCCGGAGCCCTGTATTTCGAGAAAAAAACGATCAACCCTGCTCTCCAGCCATGCCACGGGCTTTGCAATCTCTTCATATCCCTTTTTTGCATTAATCTCGGCCCTGGTATAGTAGGGTACAAGCTCTCTTTTTTCATGATCAATACGCCCTGAAAGGGATGGTTCCCCCTTGTATTTTGAAGAGAAAAGTCCAGGCCGGACAATGATAAGATCATTGGGTCTGGAATAAAGGGGATAGGGATGGCGGGAATCCTTTATCCTGCTTCCCGGGATGGACGGCTCATAATAGCCGGTGAAAAGCACCTGGGTATCGGCCTCTTTTACTGGGGCATACTCCCCTCCTGCATCCGGGCTATGCTCTTTTACTGCTGTATAGACCGCATAGTGTTTTTTTATAAAGGCATTGATCTGCCCATGGGAAGGGTCAATTTCCATAAAAAGAAGAAAGTACTCCAGGGAACGGAGCATGTGAAGGGCATCGTAGGTCTCTTCCCCGAATTTGAACAGGGTGGATTGGGGAACCCTTTTATAGTAGATGATGCTCTGTTTAATGGAGCGGACAAGATCGGCCTTGTCATTATCATCCCTGAAATCCGGGTAATCCTGGATATCAAGCTTTAAAAGGGGATAGTAGGAAACAACCCTGGGTTTTTTGACGGATTCGCTGCAACTGCAAATCAGAAGAGAGAGTATAACAAAAACGTAATATAAACAGGTATAATTCTTCAAGGGACGATTTCCAATCTTGCCAGTGCAAAGAGCTGCAAATATTGGCTCCATAATGTTGTGTGGAAAATAAGAAGTGATGAATGGGTAAGTTATTTCCTGTTCATCTTGGGATTTCAGGCCCCTACGGCACCAAGTGCCGTAGGGGTGGTTGACTGATATGTTTCCGCATCTCTTTTATCTATTAAATCAATTACTTAAATCAATTACTTAAATCAATTACTTAAATCAATTACTTAAATCAATTACTTAAATCAATTACTGCAATATCGCCCAGCCAGAAAGTCACCACTTTTTCCCCCTGTTTTGGATTTAAGGTGGATATCTGAAATCTTCATGGATTTGTCCAGGGATTTGCACATGTCGTAAATGGTCAGGCCGGCCACGGATACAGCGGTCAGGGCCTCCATCTCCACCCCGGTTTTACCGGTGAGGGATACCTCGGCCTCAATGTCCATGGAGTGACTCTCCATGTCCGGATAAAAATCCACCCGGATATGGGTTATGTTCAGAGGATGGCACATGGGAATGAGAGCCGAAGTATTTTTGGCGGCCATGATGGCCGCAATTCTTGCAGTCTCCAGGACATTGCCCTTTTTAACACGGCTGGTGGTTATTTTTTCAAGGGTTTCCGCTGTCATTACAACGGTTCCCCGGGCAGCGGCGGTACGCTTTGTGTCATCCTTGGTACCCACATCCACCATTCTCACCCTGCCGTCATTGTCAAGATGGGTAAAATCCGACATGTCAATCCTCCTTCACTGCTTCATGAACTGAAGTTTGGATGTGGCTTCGGATTTTATGCGATCCAGGGTATCGGTAAGGGCGGATATGACATTCTCCCGAATGTCTCCGGCCACGGCAATATACATGACATCTTCCCCCACATTAAGGGGCCTGTCGTCAAAAATCTCCACAAGTATCTCCACAATACCAGGTCTTGATTTGCCCTTGGCAACTATCTCATCCAGTTTCCCGTAATCGACCTTTACCGAGAGTCCGGTAACTTCGGCCCCTTCCCGGGTGGTAGCTCGTACAACGCCGTTGTGATACAAAACCATCCCCACCTTTGAAAAATCTGGATGTGACTTAATCTTTTCCACAAGAATTTCTATTCCCATTCCTATCTCCTTATACTAATTATGTGAATTAGGAATTCACGTTAATCGACAGCAACAGCATTGCCGCTCCTCAAGTATCTTTATGTGCATAAAACGACCAGGCTCAGCCGAGCCGGTTGAGCGAAAGCGGCTTCGGCTGGTGCATCATGTCAGGCAATTTTCTTGTTAATAAATCGTGGTCTAATTCAAGTGTGTAAGACAGAATAGTGTTTATGTTAATTTTTTTTGATGCTTTCAATATTTCAATACCCGTAAGCTTCCCAGCCGCAGTTGTGTCGATATTTACCCCATCTGCAACTTCAATAACTCCATCTGGTTCTTCGTCACCAAGTTCTAAGTAAAGAGCATCAACTGATTCATCATAGCGAATTTTCATTTGTTTTGCCTTTCTTTAACGGGTAATTTGTAATGACAGTAATCGTACCAGCTTCAACGGCCACAACAGTTTTTATTGGATATTTAAATCCGGTCACATTTTTGATAACTTCATGTTCACCGTCAGAAAAATCTGTGTCCAATAATATCTCACGAATAATATCTTCGGGAATTTTATAGAGTTTTGCTCTTCTTCTAGCATGTCGTGAAAAATTGATGATCATTTGTTTTTCAAGTTTGAGTGAATTTTTTGCATAGCATTATTTCGTATTCTGTTTTTTGCTTCGTTCCAATCTGATAAACATAGATGGCATGGTGGTTGATTTTCAATTCAATGACAGTGGGAATCTTGCCGATTCCCAGTCCGATGGATATGTTAATAAGCCTGATGGCACCATTGATAAGTTTATCTTTTTGAATTGAAATTAAAGGATGATAGGTGTATGTCCATATTTTTGCCGGCGAGTAACGGGTCACCCAATTAATTATCGTTTATATTAAATAAAAGTTAAAATCAAGGATTGCCTGCACCATAAAAAATGTGGTAGCTGTCAGACAGACAAATAAAACAACGGAGATTCCCATGGAACAACAAAACATACTGGACAGTGAGGATATGGAAAGGGTCATAACCCGAATATCCTACGAGATCATTGAGGCTCACAAAGGGGTTGAGAATCTTGCCCTGGCAGGCATCGTAACCCGGGGGGACTCCCTGGCCAGGCGGATTCAGGCTAAAATCCAACAGCTTGAAGGTCAATCGGTTCCCGTCGGCTCCATGGACATAAATCTCTACAGGGACGACTGGACCAGGATCAGTCACCATCCGGTTGTGAGACCTTCCAGAATATCATTCAGTGTGGACGGCAAAAAAATCATTCTGGTGGATGATGTTCTATTCACCGGCAGAACCGTAAGGGCAGCCTTAGAGGCTCTCATGGATTTCGGCAGACCATCCCTGATTGAGCTTGCCGTTCTCGTTGACAGAAGGGGGCACCGGGAGCTGCCCATACAGGCAGACTACAAGGGCATAAGACTCGGAACCCTCCACAGCGACACGGTAAATGTGCTTTTAAAAGAACATGACGGTGAAGACAGGGTTTTTGTGGATTAAACAAACATGGCTGACCTTCAGTAACCCCTCAATATTGAAACTTGATTCATTTTCAAGGTAAACCTTCATGGTTGGAGGCCAGCCACCCCCGATCATGGAAATAATGTATCTATTTTCACGGTAAAAACATAACATCAGGAGATAAGGATTATCATAGGTATATGGGAACGGAACTGCATAAAAAGAACACACCGGCAAATCTTAAAATCGCCGTAATATCAATATCCACCACCAGGGGAATAGAAGATGACAAAAGCGGGGCATGGATAAAACAACAGATAAAAAAGGAGGGCCATGAGACCGTTTTACACCATGTGGTAACCGATGATATTGATGCCATCCGCTCGGCGGTACAGAATGTTGTGGAGAATATAACACCCCATGCCGTATTGATGTCCGGCGGCACCGGCATCAGCCCCAGGGATGTCACCATTGAAGCTGTGGCCCCGCTCTTTGATAAAACACTGGGTGCCTTTGGAGTACTCTTTGCCCAGTTAAGCTTTGAGGAGATTGATTCCGCGGCCATCATGTCAAGGGCCACGGCCGGTATAATCGGCCATACCGTTGTCTTTTGCATGCCCGGCAGCCTCAAGGCGTGCAAACTGGCGTGCAGCTCACTGATATTTCCGGAACTTGGGCACATCATAAAACATATATCAGAAACATGAGGAGAATTATGGAAACCGTTGATAATTTCATTGAACAGTGGCAGGAACAGGACCCGGGAACACGCAGGGCTTTCATGGAACTCATGGAACACCTGAGAAATATGGAGGGGGTAAATCTCGATTTCATTGCCCGTCCCGGGGTCAGCTACTCCCTGAGGCCCCGCCATCCAGGGCAGCATAAACGTCCTCTTTTCGCCATGTTGGATGTAATTGATGACGACCCCGATGCAAGGTGGCTCTCTGTCTGCTTTTACGAAGACATGATAACGGACCCCGATGATATGGGTGATATGATCCCGGGGGGACTGCTGGGTTCCGACGGATACTGCTTTGATCTGGACGAGTATGACCAGGAGGGAGTGGACTACCTGAAACAGAGACTGACCCAGGCCTATGAAAAAGCCTCTGCCAGGTAAGTTTTTAAAAGGCTGCAACTAATTTCCCTTTGCAGAAGATGAAAAAATCTATTCAAATATCTTTTACCGTGGAAATACCCCTCGTTATTTTCATGATCGAGAGTGGCCAAAGTCCCATCCGTCCATGCGTGTTTACTCTGGAAATGGATACATTATTTCCATGATCGGGGGAGCCGGACTCCGACCATGAAAGTTTATTATTTCAATTGGAACCCCGACTTTTTCGGAGATGATTTCGAAAAAGTCTTGACTATTCCGGAATTCGTGTCAGAATAGTCTTCATGGAACGATATCTCACAAAATACATCCAGGAAGACCTGGATAAAAAAATTATCCTGCTGACAGGGCCTCGTCAGGCAGGAAAGACAACATTATCGCAAATGTTGAAAAATGATTTTGATTACTTCAACTATGATAGTGTTGATGACCGATTGAGTTTGACGGAAAAATCCTGGGACAGATCAAAACCCCTGATTATTTTTGATGAACTCCACAAATTAAAAAACTGGAAATCCTGGCTGAAGGGGATTTACGATACAGAAGGTGTTCCACCATCCATAGTTGTCACAGGCAGTGCCAGGCTGGATACATATAAGAAGGCAGGCGATTCCCTTGCCGGAAGATTTTTTCAGTTCCGGATGCATCCGCTGGACCTTAAAGAAATTCACACCTTTTTAAAATCGGATGATATTGAGTCAGAACTGGATAAACTTTTGATTCTGGGCGGTTTCCCTGAACCATTCCTGAATGGAACCAGCCGATTTTATAACCGCTGGAAAAAATCCCACCTGGATATCATTTTAAAGCAGGATATTATTGATCTGGAGAATGTTCAGCGAATCACCCTGATTGAAACACTGATCCAGTTATTGAAACAACGGGTTGGGAGTCCTATTTCATACAGCTCCCTTGCACATGATCTGCAATGTTCGGATAAAACCGTAAAAAGATGGTTAACCATACTTGAAAACATGTATGTGATTTTTTGTGTGCCGCCTTTCCACAAAAACATTGCCAGGGCCATACAGAAAGCACCAAAATTTTATTTCTACGATACAGGCCAGGTCCTTGGTGACCAGGGTGTTAAACTGGAAAATGCCGTGGCATGTGCCATTCAAAAGGAATTGCATTTCCGGGAAGATTGTCTCGGAGAAGAAGGGAAGCTGTATTACCTTAAAGATAAGGATGGCAGGGAGATTGATTTTTGCATCACAGCAGACAGCATCCCTTCACTGTTGGTGGAGGTTAAATGGAAGAACAGCACTCTTAGCCCCAATTTTGACATCTTTGAAAAATTCTTTCCCGGCATTAAAATGATCCAGGTTTCGAAAATATTGAACCGGGAGAAAACATACCCCAATGGTGCTGAACTTAGGACAGCATCCAGATGGCTGACAGAAATGAATTTGTCGTGCAAACATTACCCCCAGGGTGTCTAAAAACCGAGCAAATACCCGATTGAACTCAGACCTTGAACCTTATATTGAGGATATCCCCATCCTCCACAATATACTCCTTCCCTTCCACGTAAACCTTACCGGCTTTTTTAAGGGAAGCTTCGGATCCATGGGAGATGAGTTCATCATATTTAATCACCTCTGCCCTTATAAAACCCCTTTGCAGATCCGAGTGAATCACCCCTGCCGCCACAGGTGCGACGGCCCCTCTCTTCACAAGCCACTGACGCACCTCGTCCGGCCCCACGGTGAGAAAGGATATGAGCCCCAGGGACTTTAAACAGAGACCGGTAAGCATCTCCAGGGCCGAGGCTTCAATGCCGAGATCCTTCATGAACTCGGCCCGTTCAGCATCAGTGTCAAGGAGGGCTATTTCCGACTCCATCCCGGCACATACCTGCATCAGCTCAATCTTCTCCCTGCGGCACATCTCCTTGAAGCTCTCCATGAGTTCTCCATTGCCAAGATCCTCCTCCCCCACGTTGAGGACAATTATCATCTCCTTGCGGGTTATAAAAGGATAGCTTCTTATAAGCCGCTCCTCCTCGGGCAGAAGTTCCAGAAGACGAAGGGGTGTCTCTCCTTCAAGGTGGGTGAGCATCTTATGCATGAGGGCAAGCTCTTTAAGCTGATCTTCATCCTTTTTCTTTTTAACCATATGCTCAATACGCTCAATGCGTTTCTCCACAAATATCTGGTCATGGATAATCAGCTCGGAGTTGACCATGGAGGCATCCCTTAAAGGATCCACGCTCCCCTGGGCATGATAGACCGCATCGTCTTCAAAGGCCCTGACCACATGGCATACAGCATCCACATCGGCAATATCCCGAAAGATATCGCCTTTTGCAATGTTCTCCTGCTCCATTTTGGGCAGAAGCATCAAATCAATCCTGGCATGTACCTCTTTTTTGGGGGCATACATGGCCACCATGTCATCAAATCGTCTGTCGAGAAGATTTGCAGCACCAGGCACAGGCTTTGGGGGACCTGCCTGCTCCCGGACTTCATTTCCGGTTAATATCTGAAAAAGGGTCTTTTTACCTGTCTGGGGCAACCCCATGATTCCGACTTTCATCTTTTAACAATCCTTATTTAAAAATCCTTAATTATAGACTTCCAGAAAAATCTTTGAGCATATCCATTCCCAAGGGCAGCCACAAGGGGCTGCCCCTACAGTATGATTACCAATTTCATTATCTGGAAAACTATAATATTTGGAATTAATATGAGATGATGCATTTATCAGTTTACACTTTTCCGGCTTGTTATCTTGCCCGGACGTATTAATCTATTTTTATAAAATTATCAAGGATGCCGGAAATCCCATTGATTTTCCGGCATGTATGGCGGCCATTATCCCCTGGGATGGTACTTCTTGTGCATATCCAGCAGATGTTCCTTTGAAACATGGGTGTAAATCTGGGTGGTGGCAATATCGGAATGGCCCAGCATGGTCTGGACGGAACGAAGATCTGCCCCACCTTCAATCAGGTGGGTGGCAAAGGTGTGCCGAAAGCTGTGGGGGGTGACATTGCGCCGTATATCCCCCCGGAGGCAATACTTTTTCACAGCCTTCCAAAAACCCTGGCGAGTCATGGGCTTACCTGCCCTTGCGACAAAAAGATATCTGCTGGCAATATTTTTGAGCATCCTGGGTCTGCTGCTTCTTATCCACTCCAGGGTCACTGTTCCGGCCTGGGAGCCCACAGGAACTATCCTCTCCCTGGAGCCCTTGCCAAAAACCCTTACAAATCCTGCATCAAAATTTATATCCTCCACCTTCATGGCCACCAGCTCGGAGACACGCAGGCCCGCACCGTACAGAATCTCCAGCATGGCCGCGTCTCTATGCTCCCTTGGAATGGAGACATCCGGCATGGAGAGGATGGTCTCAACCTCCTTGAGGGACATGACCGAAGGGAGATGAAATCCGATCTTAGGTATGTCGATATGCTTGATGGGGTCCGCCTGGATCAGCTCCTCCTGGATGAGAAATTTGAAAAGCCCCCTCACGGCAATGAGATGCCGGGCCCTGGATCTTGCCGAAAGTCCCTCCTTCTTGAGATGCACAAGCCATGCAAGGATGGCCGTGGTATCCACCTGGTCTATCCATTCAATATCATTGGCCGCCATGAAATGAAAAAATCCCCCGATATCCCGGGTATAGGAGTCCAGGGAGTTATGGGCAAGGCCCTTTTCAAGGAGCATATAAGCGGCATAACGATCCGCGATCTCATCGATGTGAAGGAATTTCCCGGTTCTAACGGATTTTGTGTCTATGATTTCCAGCCTCCAATTGAATCAACAACAAGCAAATTTTAAAGCCAATCGGTCGACGAATTCGTTGATCAAAATTTGTCCCCTTTTTTCATTTATACCGCCCACGGCCATAAACTGCGTTTTTTAAAAATACGTGTCACCACCTGTTACGCCAACCACTAAAACTCAAAAAACGCAATTTGTACCCGTTTGAAGTATAATCAAAAAAATCAGAGTTCAGACAAAAAGATAGGCTGATTTTTGATTAGGTATTATACAAATGGAATATGAGTGGAAATTGCCAAGCCTATTTCATCACATAATTGAGAAGCCTCTTCTTTAAATCCCCCAATGGAGAAAAATGCGGGAATGATAATTTTTTCAGTATTAAGTTGCTTATAAATTTCAACTTTTTCCATAAAATCCTTTACCATATTAATTGAGGAAGGCTCCCTTCTCTTTTTTACCTCCACAACAACCACTCTTCTATCATCAGATTCAACAACAACATCAAGTTCCATCTCCTTTTGATCGTCTCTTTGAATTTTAACTCTCATTTTAACATTTTGAACATTAAGCTCTTTATCATCGTTTTCATTAATATTACTGAAATAATGAGATAGTTTAAAACGCTTTTTGCTTCTAAACTCACATGTTAGCAGGTACTCAGCCATCATGCCGCTTAGATGGTTTACCATTCCCTGAAGCGATCTCTTCTCCTTTTTCAACTTCTCTATCTCGTTGCTGAAACTCTCTTTTAAATCATACATGGTTTCAGAGAATTCAGGTTCAAAAGAGGCGATCTCCTTTTCAAAGCGATTTCTTAAAATAAGTGAAAGAGTTCCATCGGTAAGTCCACGAAAATCAAAGTCAGAACTTCCTTGAATGATCAAATCAGCTTTAACCATATTGTGTAACAGCTCGTTTATCTCCTTAATATCAATTGACAGCCCAAGAACCTCCTTTAACTCTTTTGGAGTCCACTCTCTATCAGAGTTTTTTGTCAAATGGAGAAGGATTCTTTTTGAATTGATAGAATTGATTCTTTTTAAAGAGAGTTCAATGTACTCCCCCCATGTCATTGACATTTCAGATGACCTGTATGTTATTTCATGGTGGACAGCATTAATAACACCCTCTTCAGTGGTTAAATCCTTGCCCTCAAAATCACTCTGAATAACACAAGAAATAAAAAAAGGATCAGACATGCAGAGTCTGTTTATCTGAAATGCTGATTCGTTGGTGATCGGCTGTTTAAAAACTTCGGCATATCTGTATACAGCCTCCAGAGAAGCTTCAGGCTCAAGATATGGATTCATTTCGTAGCGTTTAAGTCGTCCAGCCTCAAGATATTTGTCAATGATGTTTATAAGCCATCCGACGTATGATCCTGTTACAAGTATGGGAGCAAGTTTTGATTCTGATAGATCATGCCATGTTCCTGGGATTGTTTGATCCTGTGCAGTACTGCATGTTTTGTCCCTATAAACATATTCTCCGCAATTCTGGAACTCATCAATCATGGTAAGATAGCTTTTATTAAGAACCTTTGCATATCTGTGAGGTGCTGAAGCTGCAGTATCCCACATTGAGTCAAGATTTTCTTCATTTTTGTCATAAAGGATTGAATCAACATCATTAACAAAAGGTTTTATAGATTTTGAAATTCCATACTCTTTTATCTGCTCAAGTGTAAGGAGATCAACGGCAAGCTTTTCATCCCTTTCCATAAAGGAGATAAACTGAGAAGCAAAGGTTCTATAATATTTGGATGCCAGATCAGCAAGCCATATCTTTTTTTCAGCAAAATTAATATAAAATGGAATAACCTTGCCGTTTTCACTCCAGAGTCTATTGTAAATACGTTGTAAAATTGCAGTTTTGCCACTTTTACGGCGTGCAAGAATAGCCCTTGATTTTGAAAGATGCTCAGGAATGAACTCAATCCAGTTGTTTAGAAGTTGAAATTCTCTTTTTCGACCAACCAGAAGCTCAGGCAAGCCAATGGATTCAGGCAAAGGATATTGCATCATTTATCTCCTTTTTTCATCAAAAGTTTCAAGGAAACCCCTGAATCACGGAAGTGTTCTGATTCTAATTTAAATAGATTAGAATCAGAAAAACCTGGCATAAAAGGATTATTTTATCTATTATGCTGAGTCAGGCTATTGTTCATACTCAAAGTCGGCACCTATAATGCCGTTAGGCTTGTCAATACTGTCTGAATCAGGATACTCAGGATTGAAAGGATTTACAGGATAAAAATCCTGATCATCCTGTAAATCCTGGCCATCCTGGTTCAGACAAATACCCGTATGTCATGGAAAACCAGACAAACTGTCGTTTTTGAGTTCATAGATAATAACCACAGCCAAAAATAAATCAAGATTAATTAAATGCCCCGATAAATCAAGATTAGTTAAATGCCCCAATAAATCAAGATTAATTAAATGCCCCGATAAATCAAGATTAGTTAAATGCCCCAATAAATCAAGATTAATTAAATGCCCCGATAAACATACATGGCGGTTAACCCGCCACAATCGAAATGATGAAAGTCCTTAAACGACGGGGACTTTCATATTCAAACATTACAAAATCAACTATGTCATATAAAAAACTGAATAACCAGGAGGTATTATGGACTCTAAAGGCTTTAACGGCGGACAGTACAAACCCCTTTCCACCAGGGATATCGAAGTTATTCACGATGCATCCCTGGAGCTTCTGGCAACCGTGGGCATGGGCTATGAAGAGGGACTGGGCACCACAGCAGAAATTTTGAAACAAAATGGAGCAGAAGTCGATTTTTCCGGCAGGATAATAAAGTTTCCCCGGGAGCTTGTTAAAAGAGAAATTGTCAAGGCTCCGTCAAGGGTTATTCTCTACGGCCGTGACAGCAGCCATGATCTGGATCTCACCGGGGACAGGGTGCATCTCGGCACCGGCGGTGCCGCCATAAAAATACTTGATATTGATACCGGAGATGCCAGATCCACAACCCTTGCCGACCTCTACAACGTATCACGGGTTGTGGATCAGCTCAAAAATATCCATTTTCTGGTCAGGCCATGCATTCCCACCGACATTAAAGAAGATGACTACGACATAAACATGTTCTATACATGCCTGAAGGCTACAAAGAAGCATGTAATGTCCGGAGTCAACAATGAGGAGGGGCTCCGTAAAGTGATGGATATGGCATCCATGATAGCCGGAGGTCGAGACAAATTGATGGAAAGGCCATTTATCTCGGTTATCACTTCCTTTGCCATCAGTCCCCTTAAACTATGTACCCAGTCCACCCTGATAATGCAGGAAGCCAACCGCAATAAAATTCCCGTGGCCCTTTCAAGTGCCCCCATGGCAGGCTCGACATCTCCCATAACCATGGCAGGAACCCTTGCCCAGCTCCATGCAGAGCAACTTGCGGGCATAACAATATGCCAGTTGACAAATCCCGGGGCACCACTTCTTTATGGCGGAATTCCAGGCCTTGCAAACCTTTCCACCATGGGGTACTCGGGGGGGGCAGTGGAGTGCGGCATGATGAATGCTGCAATCCATCAGATGGCAAGACACATTAATGTTCCCAACTACAACTCGTCAGGACTTTCCGATTCCAAACTTCCCGATGCCCAGGCCGGATGGGAGAAGGCCATGACATCTCTGCTTGCTGCCATGGGAGGCTCCAACTATATCCATCACAGTGCCGGTATGCTGGAGTCCATGCTGACAGTAGCACTGGAACAGTATGTGATAGACGATGAGATCATCGGTAACTGCTGCAAGGTCTTAAAAGGGATTGAGGTGGATGCGGAACACCTTGCCGTTGATGTGATAAAAAAGACAGGACCCGGGGGTAATTTCATGACATCTCCCCATACAATGGAGCATATGCGTAAAGAGTACTTCCAGGGAAACGGCGTTACCGACAGAAAATCCCGAAGTAAATGGGAGAAGAGCGGTGCCCTGGATGCCCGGGAAAATGCAAAAAAAATTGCAAAAAAACTGATGGCAAACAGTGAAACTGACTATATAGACCCCAATATAGATGAGGCAATCAGAAAAAAATATAACATTACATTCTCTGTTTAAGCTCCTTCCACAGTTCCATGAAAGCAAGTGTCTCCTTTCTATCCGGGGCAAACTCAATGAGGGGCTTCCGATGAATTCCCATCTGCTCAATTATGGATCTGTAAGGTATGGAGGCCGATAAACAGCAAGGGTCCTCATCCATGGATTTTGCCATTATCTCCCGGTGCATTCTTTTGCGGCTGTCAACCATGTTGAAAAAATAGAGTATTCCGGGCTTCCTGCCCAGTGTATCAAGATGCTCTCTGATCTGTTCCAGGGAGTGTATTGACAACGTGGTGGGAATTACCGGAATGACAAGAATATCCGCAATGGCAAATATCATCTCTGAGAGGGCCGAGATGCTCGGCGGAGCATCAATGAAAAGGAATTCGTGGGATTTGGCTATTTTTCCCATTACCTTACCCAGCTTCTTTGCGGCCTTCTTCTCATCGTCAACAATTATATCCATATTGCGAAGATTGAAAAAAGCGGGGGCAATATTGAGATTGGGCAGTTCGCTTTGTTTTACCATGGATAGAAACTGCTTTTTGTCCTTCAGGATACTGTCTGCCTTTTTGACCTCTATAAGGTCCTGGCCGAGATAAAAGGATGCCGCTCCCTGGGGATCCATGTCCCACAAAAGGGTTCTGCAACCATCGGCGGCACAAAGAGAAGCGAGATTGACGCAGGATGTTGTTTTGCCTACGCCGCCTTTGACATTATAAAACACAAGAGTTTTCATGGGAGTTGAACCCTCCTGCATCATTTTCAGGATATAATCGGCTATGGTCATGATTTCAGCATCATTTTAAGCGTATAATTAAGGATATATTTTGATAGACTTCCAGAAAAATATTTTGACATCTTGACTTTGAAAAGGGACAGCCACACAGGGCTGCCCTACAGTATAAATGCATCAATGTTTGAAACTTCTCCGGCCCGTATATACCATGGCGGCCCCAAACTCATTGAAATGGTTCAATGTTTGAAACTTCTCTGCCCCGTATATACCATGGTGGCCCCAAACTCATTGCATGCCTCTATCACCTCAAAGTCATTCATGGAGCCGCCGGGCTGAATAACGGAACCTACACCCTGCCTTAGTCCCACATCCACGCCGTCCCTGAAGGGAAAGAAGGCATCGCTGATCATGGCCGCACCAATGAGCCCGCCCTTTTGTTCTTCCACATCGGCCTGGATATCGGCTATCTTTTCCTTGTCATTAAGGAGGTTGAAGGGAGTGCCGTAACGCTCAAAGGCATAGCGATCCATGAGCTTCCGCCGGGCCTTGTCAACGGCGATCTCGGCAACACCTACCCTGTCCTGCTCTCCGGTTCCTATGCCCACAGTGACACAATCCTTGACATATATGACCGAGTTTGAAGTGATACCGGACTCCACAAGCCATCCAAACAGCATGTCCTCGTACTCCTGCTCCGTGGGTTCACGCTCCACGCTGTAGGTTTTACCCTTGTACTCGCTCCTGGCGGATTTCATATCCTCTCTGGAAAGTGTGGTGGGAGCAAAGGACCACTGGGCCACAATACCTCCATCCACAAGGCTCTTGAAATCCACCACCCGCTCCCCGATGAAAGACTCCAATTTGTGGATATTGTTGATCCTGATGACCCTTAGATTCTTTCTCCGGCCAAGGATATCCACCACTCCCTCTTCAAATTCCGGAGCCACCACCACCTCGGCATACTGCTCGGCAATGGCCTGGGCCGTGGCACGATCCAGGGAGCGGTTCAGGGCTATGCATCCGCCAAAGGCAGCCACCCTGTCCGCCATGTATGCTTTGGCATAGGCATCTTCCAGGGAGTCGGCCAGGGCCGCACCGCAGGGGTTGTTGTGCTTTACAATTACAGCTCCTGGTCTTGCCGAAAAGTAACGAAGGATATTGAGGGCATTATCGGCATCGGTGAGGTTGGTCTTGCCCGGATGTTTTCCTGACTGGAGCAGTTCAATGTCCGAGACCAGATATTTACCAGGCTGTATGGTGGTTGTATCACCAAGCACGAGATTCCCGTTTATGAGGCGATAGAGGGCTGCTTCCTGCCCGGGATTCTCACCGTATCTGAGGCCTTTTTTTACACCGTCAATGGCCCAGGCAACCTTTTCATAAAAAAGGGTCTGACGTTTGGCTCCATCCACAAAGGCTATCTCCATTGCCGGGGGAAAATGATCATCCATAACCGTCTTGTACATCTTCTTTAAATCTTCAGCCATTCCCATGTTCCTTAAAAAGTAAAATTTATTTAATTCACCAAAGAGGAGACCTGTAGTGCAGGGGACCTGTCCACACTTCCGCCATTGCCATGGGCCTTCACCCAAGGCCATAACATGCCTTTACCTCTTCCAGCTCCATCTTTACCAGATAATCCCGGATGGCCCGGTCATAGAGTGCTGTATGCTCAAATGCCTTGCGGGCAAGCTTGAAGCGGGTTGCCAGGCAGAGGGCTCCGTCTCCGGATTCCATCTCATTCAAAATCGAAGGATAATCTCCGGGATCCGCCACAGATGCCACACGTATAAAGTTCTTGGCCCCGGCCCTTATCATGGCAGGCCCTCCTATATCAATGTTACCCCGGGCATCTTCACATGTTACATCGGACCGGGATATGGTCTCCTTGAAGGGATAAAGATTGACCACCACCATGTCTATGGGCAGGGCCCGGGTGCGTTTGATATCGTTTTGGTGTTCATCATTGTAGGTCTCGGTCAAAAGTCCGAGGTATATCTTAAAATCCAGGGTCTTGACAAGCCCGCCCTGGGTTTCGGGCTGACCCGTGTAATCCGAAACCTGGATCAGACTCTCCCCGGCCCTCTCCCCCAATATCTCCCTGATCCTGGACCATGTTCCTCCCGTGGAGAGAATCCTCAACCCGGGATTAAGCTCCAGAAGGCCAGGAATGAAGCTCCCGAGGCCGGATTTGTCCGAGACACTCACAAGTACGGTCTCTATTTTCACCATGTCATCGATTTTTTCCACGATATTTTTTGTCATCCAGATTTCCCCTATATTAAAAAAACCGCCGTAAAAATATTTGCCTGATATCTCCCTGGTGTGCTATCAATCTTGTTAATTTATCAAATTACATTTATTCTGCAAGAAAAAAGGGCATCCTTCATTTTTCAGTTTACACTTTTCTGATTTTTGCGGTTGTCTGAATCACGAATTAAACGGATTAAATGTGGGGTGTCAAAATCTGACATTTTCGATGATCATCATTTCGGCCAAAATTGTAGGGACGGGTTCCATTGCTCATTTTTTGACCATCTTGCCAATGGCAAAAATAACCGAAAGGTAGAGACGCAATGCATTGCGTCTCTACATAATCACGATTTGTGCATCAAATTGGTTTTTAGACACCCCAATGTAAGTACAGTTTCAAAGCACAATACAATTAGATGGTTCAACAGCTTTTGCTTGAAAAAGTCATAAACAAAGACCTATAATAAGAGCTTAATATTACTCTTTAATTAATGGAGGTCTTTATGGAAGCTGTTTTAGCTAATTGTTCAGCAAGTATTTCGGAATTAAAAAAAAATCCTTCAGCATTGATTGACGCATCAGGTGGAGAGCCCATTGCTATCTTAAATCACAACAAACCAACCGCTTATTTAATTCCAGCCGAAACCTAT
>JADGBO010000349.1 GCA_015231465.1 Desulfamplus sp. | reverse complement strand
TAGGCAATAAATGCTCCGAGGTTGGACCAGTGGCTGTCGGTTTTATAATAAAGAGAATCATACCTTGTTTTGGCACCTTTCAAAATATACATTAAATCTATGAAATTGATATCCGTTGTTGTCAATGCCGCCGCAAACTGATCATAGACATTGGTCCTGCGGTCATTGGGTATCAATCTCCCGGGCAGATATTCCGGATAGATGGAGTGCTTGTTCGGGGCCACCGTAACATAAAACTTGGCTCCTGATGCATTGACTTTCTCCTTAATTGATTTGAGGATATCCACCATAAAGGCCAGTTGACCATCGGTGAAATTTATCACATTCATTGACTGCATCACAACCTGTTCATAGCTGTCCCCCAAAAAGAGAAAGTTCTCTTTTCCAACAAGAACCCTGGAAGGATTTATGCTTCTTCCCGAAAAAAAATAGTTGAAAAGGGCATCAAGGGAGATCATACCTCGGCGGAGGCCATAGCTGTCTTCAAACCATGCATCAATAGTCCTGGGAAAGGTTTTCATGGAGAGATTAACCAGTTTGTTACGCTCTCTCTTTTCCTGATTAAAAAACGCCTGGTCATCTATTCCCCCGATACCGGTCAGAAGAGCAAGGAGGGGCAAAAAAAGCAAAAGAGATAAAAGCAGGGCAACTCCCTCTTTTTTACCTATTTTGATAATCGCTCCATTTTCCATTCTCCATTCTCCATTCTCCATTCTCCATTCTCCGTTCTCCATTCTCCGTTCTCCATTGTCAACGGTCAAAACCTGAAATAGATAAAGGGATTGTAGCCCCCGGATGAGAGGCGAAGCAGGCAAAGGATAAACATAAAAATTACAATCCCATAAAACCAGCATGGTTTTTTTGAAAAATGATCCCCGGCCATCTCGGTGATATAAATATTATCATGCCTATCTGACCTTTTGGTGCAAGAGCCGGCAAGGAGAGGAAAAACCGGAGCTGAAAAGAGCATGGCAAGGCAAATGATAAAAACCGTGTATGGATCAAGGTGGATCCGGAGGAGATAATCGGCTCCAGGAGAGCCTGTACCCGCTCCTGCCATGACTTTAAGCATGGCAAAGGCGTCAGTCAGGGTGGCTGCCCTGAACAATACCCACCCCACCATCACCAGGACAAGTGTGTACAAATGACGGAAAAAAGGGTGCCAAAGGGAGATTAACTTTGAGAGTCCCACACGTTCAGCCACCAGAAAGAGACCATGAAAACATCCCCAGACAACATAATTCCAGGCGGCTCCGTGCCACAAGCCGCACAGAAAGAATAC
Organism: Desulfamplus sp.; assembly: GCA_015231465.1. GTDB lineage: Bacteria > Desulfobacterota > Desulfobacteria > Desulfobacterales > Desulfobacteraceae > Desulfamplus. The sequence goes on along the minus strand of JADGBO010000349.1, from coordinate 1,556 downwards.
AATCATGAGATTGCAGCAGGTTCTTATCCCACCCCGGCGGTTTCCCCCAAGGGGGATGTAAAGATAATCCCGGAACCAGGAGGAAAGGGAGATATGCCATCTTCGCCAGAACTCCTGGATGGAGCGGGATATGTAGGGATAGTTGAAATTTTCAAGGAAACGGAAACCGAACATATGCCCAAGGCCGATGGCCATGTCGGAATAGCCGGAAAAGTCGTAGTAAATTTGTAATGTGTAGCAGATAACGCCGATCCAGGCCAGGGATGTTGAAAGCTCCCCCGGCGGAAGGGCAAAAACAGCATCTGCTGTTTCAGCCATGGTATTGGCAACCAAAACTTTTTTGGAAAGGCCCATGACAAACCGGAAAATACCCTGGGAAAAACCGGACAGTGTCTCCCTGCGGCACAGCAGGGAACCCTCAATATCCCTGTAACGGACAATGGGGCCGGCAACCAGTTGGGGAAAAAGGGTGACGTAGCAGGCAAAATCCACAAAGCTTGGATTGGCTTTCACCCTGCCTGAATAGACATCCATGGTGTAGCTCATTGCCTGGAATGTAAAAAAACTTACGCCCAGGGGCAGAACAATACTGCCTGGAGATGGAATTAAAGGGTTACCAAGGCCCACAAACCCCAGAAAAGCGTTGGTGTTTTCCAGAATAAAACCGGTATATTTGAAATATGCCAAAAAAAGAAGATTTACCCCAAGGCAGATAAAGAGAAGAGTTCCGGAGGATACGGCAAAGAAGAAGAGTTTTACCCGGTTCCTTTTTTCCAGAGTCCTCATAACCGGGTCTTGCTCGATAAGATTCCTTTTCTCAATTAAAAGGGCAAAAAAATAGTTAACAGCCACCACTGTTCCAATGAGCCCGACAAGAACATTTTCACCCCAGTAGTAAAAAACAAGGCTGGCAAAAAGAAGAAAATGATTTCTCACCCTCACCGGCAGTAGATAGTAGCCTGTAAGCACAATGGGCAGAAAAAGAAACAGGAAAGTAACGGAGCTGAATACCATTAACGGAATATCCGCCTGAAAAGCCTTTTTCCCGTCATGACCAGACCGTCATGTCTAAGGCTGAAGATAAACTTATCGAGAAGTAATCCGGCACTCTCCTGTAAAGGTTCGGGGTTGATATTTTGTCTATTTTCGATATTGTTCATATTCTGTCTATGTTTGATATTGTCCCGGTGGAGACCCTCCCCGGGGCAGGTGTGGGCAGAAGAGGTATCGCTCAGACATGGACATGCCCCTGCCCCACCCTCCCGGTGGCAGGGTATATGGTGATTGTTGTAATGGGAAATCATATCGTCCAGGGCCTGGCGTGCATGGAAATGGCCTTCTTCAAGCCTTTTTCCATACTCTTCGGTGCAATTGAAAAGCCTGTCCAGGCCGAAACGTCCGAAAAGTGAGACCTCTTCCCAGAGATACTCCCTGTATCCCATGATATTTCGAAAGGGATCCCTGAAAAGATTAAAAATATCAAGATCGTCACGCTTTCTCATGGACTGCACCACGGCCCTCTTCTCCATCAAAGGTTTACAGGAGCTGAAAAGATC
>JADGBO010000348.1 GCA_015231465.1 Desulfamplus sp. | reverse complement strand
CGGAAGGAAGATGCTGGAGATGATGATGTGACCTTTTTTGATGAGGATGATTCCGGCCAGGATGATGATGTAACCTTCTTTGATGATGATGATTCCGGCCAGGATGATGATGTAACCTTTTTTGATGATGATGATTCCGGCCAGGATGATGTTCGCTGAATTTTTCAGGTACCATTATGAGACGCAATGCATGCGTCTCTACCGTTCGGTTATTTTTGCCATTGGCAAGATGGTCAAAAAATAAGTAATAGGGTTTAATTAACTTACCCAAACTCCACCTCTCCAGTCATGGAGAGGGGTTTGGGGGGTGAGGTGAATGGGCAAGTTATTAAAAATCAATTCCTAAACAATCAAAAATGGCAGATTTAGACACCCCAGTTTAGGATATGCTACAATGCGTGCTGAATACGAGTCTGTAACCCGTCAAGCGGCTGCAATATGAACAGGTCAGTGCTGAGCCACCTCGTCATACAGCAGGGTCAGCCATTCCAGGGCCCGGTCCGCGGGCATGTCCAGATGATCCAGAATGGACTGCCATTCCTGTTCCCGGGAAATGGGACACGACCGGTCAATTCCCAGTATCCCGTTGGACGTATATGTATAGGGATACAGCCGACAGATCAGGGGCCGCCGGGCAAACGGCAGATGACATCCTTCCTGAGTCAAAAAATAACAGTTTTTTTCAGCGGACCGTTTCAGAACCCGGACCCGGGATTCTGAACCCATAACCAGAGGTATCCACAAGGGGTCATATTCCGGGGCACTATCTTCGGGAATCGGCGTTTCCGATACCCAGAAATCCTGGTTCCCCAAAAATTCCGCGATGCGTGAAATATCACCCGATGTCCTGTTCTCTATCGCACCACCATGACTGTACTGTCATCATAATCCTTGCGCCAGCCGGTTATGATCCTATGGGCCAGCTCCTGGGGTGAGAGGTCCAACTCCTGGTTCCCGATCTTGAATTTATTGGAAATTCCATCTGTAAATGTGACCATGCAGCAGCCCGGGTGCCAGGGAGCGGTTATGGTATCAAGCCCTGGTATTGCAATCCCCACGGTGCCGTTGAGGCAGTGGAGCTGATGCACGCCGGTATTTTTATAAATCCTGGTCTCCACATTGCCCACGCTGATATATTCAATAGTGCTTTTCAAGAAATCTATCCTGCCGAGACAGATGGCAGCCCCCCGCTCCCTTTCAAGGGCATCGTGGCACCGGAGAACTATCCATGGAAGGGATTTTGTGAAGTTGTTCTCTATCACGCCAAGGGCCTTCAGGGCTGTCACGCTGGCACCGGGGCCGTGTCCCAGGGCATCAATCACCGACCAGAAAAAATATGTGGGCATGGATTTTATGAAAAAAGCATCCCCGGAAAGAGACTCCCCCTGACTTGGAAAGTTCATGACCGAATATCTCACACGACCCCTTGGTGCAGCCTGTCTGTATTTCAGGGCAGTTATGACAATGCGGCCGTCCGGCTCCACATGGGCCCCGAACTCGTCCATAAGCCGCCTTATCCCGGGAAGCCCTATGCCCAGGGATCCCGACGTGGAGAATCCATCCTCAAGGAACTTTTCCAGGTCTATGGTTTTTATCTCCTTTTCAGGAACATTCCTGGAGACTATTTTCATGGATTTCCCTTGAACCGGTATCAGCTCCATCTCCCCTCCGGCCCTTGAGTACTTTACAATATTGCTGGCCATCTCCCCAATGGCAATCTCGATCTCTGCCCGCTCTATCTCCTTGAATCCCATGGCCACAGCCAGAGACTCACCCTGTTTACGGACCCGCAGCATATCCATCTCATCATTGATGAAAAGAGACACAGGCTTCAAAATATTGTTTTTGTCCATTGGTTTCCATCTGTCCGGATTATTCGTTTTTTTGGGCAATCATACAACGTATCCACATAATCACGTCACTATTTCCACTGGGCAATCGGTGGAGCCGCCACTATTTCCACTGGGCAATCGGTGGAGCCGCCACTATTTCCACTGGGCAATCGGTGGAGCCGCCACTATTTCCATTCGGCAATCTCAACCTTTGTTCCTTTGCCCGGGGCAGAGTCGATGGAAAAATGGGAACAGAGTTTTTTCGATCCCCCCAGGCCCAGCCCCAGAGACCTGGTGGTGCTGAAACCCTCTTTCATGGCCATGGATATATCTGCTATGCCAGGCCCTTTATCCTCAAAAATACACTTAAATCCCCTGCGGCCAACCTCGTCATAGGATTTAAGTATCATACGGCCCTTTCCCGCATGGACTATTATGTTGCGGGACAGCTCGGAGACAGCCGTCACCACACGGGTCTGGTCAAGAAGGGAAAATTTCATCCGGCTCATCAGCTCCCTCACCCTCTGGCGGGCGAGAATCACATCCTCATAGGAGTTAATGGGGATTGTAAGGTCGGATTTACAAGATTCTGTTTTCATGGGAACCTCTTCCTGCATCTTTTTCCTGTAGCTTCTTCAGCAGGTTAAGCCCTTCTTCGAGGTTCATGGCACTTTTAAGCCCCTCCATGCGAAGACCCAACAGAATCAAGGTCATTACAACCTCTTTTTTCATGCCCGCTATAACAGCGTTCGCACCCATGAGCTTTGCCATTTTACTCGTATCCACAAGGATTCTACCCAAAAAACTGTCTATTATGGATACTGCCGAAACATCAATAACCAGGCCCGATGCACCTGTTTTTTCGATCCTGTACAGTATCTCTTCCTGCATCTTTTTGGCACCTATGTCATCAAGCTCGGTCTGGATGGGCACAACCACGTTTTTTCCAATTTGAAGTATGGGAATATCAGACATTAAAAGACCTCCATACATTAAACAATTTTTTGGCCGGTG
>JADGBO010000347.1 GCA_015231465.1 Desulfamplus sp. | reverse complement strand
AAGAAGAAGGGAAAGTGCCCTGGGTGATACATCGCCGGACGGTCCCAGCTTTGCAACAAGATGAATGAAATCTTCTATTTTATCAGAATATCTGAAGTCCGTTTTAAGTATCTTCGGATCAGGGATTCTTACGTGCTACAACATGGATCTTAACTTTTCGATACCTATCCCTTCCCTGGCAATGGATGTACAGACCTCGATACCAAGAATACTTGAGAGCCCTTCAATGTCAATTTCAATCCCCCTGGATGAAGCCTCGTCTATCATATTTATGTCAAAGATCATGGGAAGACCGTATTCAGCAAATTGAAGGGCAATGGCAATGGAGCGTTTCAGGTTTTTGGCATCTGCAACGAGCAGAAGCCCTTTTAATCTGTTTCTGGTCTGGGGAATGAGAAGAATATCCCTTGATGCCCGTTCATCTTCATTGGATGAGAAAATTGAATATATCCCGGGCGTATCATATATTTTACCGTCAATTCCTTTAAGGTTGCCGCATTGTATTGACACTGTCGTGCCGGGAATATTTGCGGGATTTGACTCTCCACTGCTAAGATGTTCAAAAAGTGTTGATTTGCCGGCATTGATATTGCCGAGAAGAACATAATCACTGCAAATATCCCCAAAACCACTCCCATCAAGTGAACTGTCCGAGGGGCACATATTCCTCTCGGATCCATTGGCCTCATTTAGTAAAGGTTTACGGCTGCTGTTATTGGATTCCATTTAATGACCCTGTAATTTTGATTTCGAGAAAATGATTAAGGCTTGCACCATAACCATTATCTGGAATATTGTGGATATAAAAAACATGGATGGCAAGATTTATAAACCTTTTACCATCAGACCTTCAACGATTATTTCCCCTGGACTGACAAGAGAAAAATAGTGCTTGATGAAAATATTAAGCACACCGGCTCCATCCTGTAAATTTAATCTGATATGAAGGATGCCAAAAAATGCCGATTTTGGTTATACAAGATAATACTCATAATATCTATTGTATTCCTATAAAAAAATATGTAAGAGTGTGTCAAGGATTTATTCTGGTGTGTCAAAATCTGACATTTTCGATTGCTCATTTTTTGACCATCAACGGTAGAGACGCAATGCATTGCGTCTCTACATCATCACGATTTGGGCATCAAATTGTTTTTTAGACAGCCCAGAGTTATTCTTGGCCTGGTCATGGTCGCAATATCTTAAAATTGATTCTTTAAAAAATAAAAAAGCGGAGTGATTACAATGGGAAGCAGTTTAAAAAAATTACTAAAAGGAGCATCAAAAAGCATATCTGACCAAATATCCAAGAGGATTATCTCAAAGGAGGAGATCGGCTCATTTGCCCTTACCGCAAGTGCCTCTTTCATGGGCAGAGTCTTGATGAAGAGGGGTGTCAGAACAAACATAAAGTTTCTTATTGAATCTAAGCTCTTCAATGAGATTGAAAGTAAAGAGATACCGGCAAAAACAATGCAGGATGCAGCCGAGGTATTGGCCATTTTTAAAAGGGCTGGTATTGTCCCTGAAAAAATAGCCATTGATGGAGTTCCCGGGAGCGGCAAAACATCCCTTAGTTACGCACTTGGCAAGGTGCTTGATGTAAAGCCCGTATGCCTTGATCACTTCAATATGGATAAAAAGATTAACTTCGTGTCAAAACCTGCAATTTTTGAACACCACAGGTTATTGCGCACCCAGGAGATTGACTGCTTTGATGCTATAATATATATAGATGAGCCCATTGAAATATCAAAGGAGAAGATACTCCTGAGAAGAAGGGGCTCCTACCTTGTTGATATCATGAATTTTGAGCTGATGAAAAGAATCGGCAAAAAAGCCTTTGAACTCGCGGATGGCGAGATATATCAAGTTCCGGACAGTTTTATCTCAGACCGGATATTGGGCAAGCTAAACTTTTCTAACATCTGCCTTGAGCTGTAGTCAATTGAATTAAATTTTCTTGACTGCTAAGAATCTGCTCCGGGGTGTCTAAAAACCAATTTGATGCACAAATCGCTATTATGTAGAGACGCAATGCATTGCGTCTCTACTGTTCGGTTATTTTTTCCATTGGCAAGATTATCAAAAAATGAACAATCAAAAATGGCAGATTTTGACACCCCAAATCTGCTCCCGGTGGTTTTTTTGAGCTGCAAGAGCATCTGTTTAAAATTATAAGAATGTTTGAAAGGATATGAAACGCAGTGACGGAATTAGATAATATATCCAAAAATCGCTTAGATGAGGATGTCAATGAAAAAGTCAGAATGGCATTTGACCGATACCACAAGGTCTCCCGGGAGACATTTAAAAAGATAATGGACGACAAGGATGCTAAACACCAGGAAATTGTCAACATTTTAAGTTCCAGACTCCTTGAAGCCAAGTCCCAAAGGGATGAGTGTACCAAGAGGCTGTCCGAAACAAAAGAGCGGCACGGAAAAGAGCTTGCATCCATAAAGGAGAAGTTTACAAAAAAGATCAATGGGATTGAAGAGAGTTATGAAGAGCAGATTTCCGATTTGAAAAAAAGGTGTAAAGCATCCATTGATCAAGTAAAAGATGAGTATGAACTTAAGAAATCGGAGATAGAAAGAGCGTCCAACCTGAAAATATCCGAATATGAGAGCCGGCTGGGACAACTTGAGAGCAAGCTTGAAAAGAGCGTTAAGGGATCACAGGAGGCTGAAGATCAGCACATTGAATTGGAGAGCAGATACACATCACTGCAAAAAAGCGTCACAGCCCTCTCCCAGGAGAACAGCTCACTGAAAAAGATCAACCTGGCAATGGAATCAAAAAATAAAGATATTGAATCTGCAGTTTCCTCCCTGAAAGGTCAGGTTAAGAGTCTGGGTGAAATAGGGCTCAATATGATGGTGGTCGAGTACCATGATACC
>JADGBO010000346.1 GCA_015231465.1 Desulfamplus sp. | reverse complement strand
CCATGGCGGCACCACCGCCACAATCGAAGTGATGAAAGTCCTGAAACGGCGGGGACTTTCATATAAACCACCATGGCGGCATTACCGCCACAATCGAAGTGATGAAAGTCCTGAAACGGCGGGGACTTTCATATAAAAACCACCATGGCGGCACCACCGCCACAATCGAAGCATGAAATTGGTTAACTGATGCCTGACTACTGACTACTCTTTGCTGGATGCTTGTCAACCGTCTCAGTGAATCAGGGAACAATACTGCCCATACATACGGACACATTACAAAAAATAACAGGATCAGGCTGCAACTTCCTAAATCCCATGCCAACGATGCTTTTGTGATTTTACAGAAAGGATGGAGGCAATTCCTCCCCGAAGCTGAAGACTTCGGGGTTTCCTTGCCGCATTTTTATGAAAAAAAATATCTCTAAAATTCTCGTCGTGCTGATTATTTCCATCATCGCGGCCCTTTTTTTTGCCTTTGATCTGCAAAGGTATCTCGGTTTTGAGTACCTCCAATCCAGTCAGCAAATATTTCAATCCTATTATATGGAACGAAGATTCCTTGCCATTGCCATTTATATGGTGGTGTATATCCTGCTCGCCGCTCTCTCCCTTCCCGGGGCAGCGGTGATGACCCTGGCAGGAGGTGCCCTGTTTGGTTTTTGGATCGGATTGATACTGGTCTCCTTTGCCAGTACCATAGGTGCAACCCTGGCCTTTATGTTTTCCCGATTTTTGTTGAGAGACTATGTTCAGAACAAATTTAAAGAGAAGCTCAAGGCAATAAATGACGGCATTGCAAAAGAGGGAGCATTTTATTTATTCACCTTGCGGCTGGTTCCCCTGTTTCCGTTTTTTATAATCAATCTTTTGATGGGGTTGACAGGGATTCGAACAGCAGTTTTTTATATCGTCAGTCAAATCGGGATGCTTCCCGGAACAGTAGTTTATGTCAATGCAGGGACCCAGCTTGCCAAAATTGAATCCATCAAAGGAGTTCTTTCTCCCGGACTTATTCTCTCCTTTGCCCTGCTCGGCATTTTTCCTTTGATTGCCAAAAAGACGATTTCCGCTGTCAGAAAACAAAAAGAGAAAAAACTCCCATCGTGAAAGCTTATTGTCCTTCATTTCACATTTCCGTCATTGTTCCTGTTCTTAATGAAGAGGAGGGGATCAATGAATTTCTGCATCATATCAAAAATAATATCGGGAATGAACAGATTGAGATCATCCTGGTTGACGGTGATGTGCATGGAGGCACAATCAGGAAAATATCTCATGACGAGGAGATCATCACCCTTGTCTCCCCCCCGGGCAGGGCCAGACAGATGAATACCGGTGCTGCCGCTGCCCATGGTGATATTCTGCTTTTTCTCCACGCTGATACCCTTCTGCCCCGGGACGCATTCAAATTGGTCGGCAAGGCATTGGAGGATAAAAACTACTGCGGTGGAGCATTTGATATGGGTATTGACAGTTCACACCTTCTATTGAGAGCAGCTTCCTTATCCGCTTCCTTGAAACATCGCATCACAAGGGTTCCTTACGGGGATCAGGGTATTTTTATCCGCTCGGATTTTTTCTGGAAAATAGGCGGATACAGTGAGATTCCTCTGTTTGAAGATGTTGAATTGATGAAAAGAATCAAAAAAATGGGGCAAAAAATCGTCATCCTTGGTTCATGCGTGAAGACATCGCCCAGAAAATGGAAAAAAGAGGGCATGTTATATACCATTGTCCGGAACTGGATATTGCAGATACTCTATCTTGCGGGTGTATCTCCGGAATATTTGGAATCTGTTTATTATGGAAACAGGTGGCGTTCCTGGAAAAGGAAGATATGAATACTACTGATGCACTTATTCTTTTTTTTAAATACCCGGAACAGGGTAGGGTTAAAACAAGGCTTGCCTCGTCCTTTGGCCAGGCGTTTGCACTTGAATTGTACGTCTCTTTTCTTAAAGATATCCTTGCCATGTCAAGCTCTGTCCAGGCTGACAAGATAATCGTCACCGATGTCTGGGGAGATATACCTGCCCATATGCTCGACATGGGAACAGGTTACCGGACAATGCTCCAACAAGGTGAAGATATAGGCATCCGTATGTTCAATGCTTTTTTACAGATATTTGACATGGGATATCAACGGGCGGTTTTGATCGGAGGAGATTCTCCGGATTTGCCTGCCGAATTTATTCAAAGGGCTTTGAACGCCCTGTTCTCCCATGATGCTGCCCTGGGAAAAAGTACGGACGGAGGATACTATTTGATTGGATTTAAAAATGAGACATGTCTGCCCCAATTTTTCCAGGGAATACAATGGAGTACCCAATATGTATTTCAGGATACCGTTGTGAAAATGTCTCAAGCTGGAAAAACAATATATCTGCTTCCGGAGTGGAATGATATAGATGAAAAAGATGATCTTATATCATTTTATAATCAAAAATCACAAAAACAGATATCGCATACCATTGAATTTCTTGATAACGTCCATGCTCTGACGAGTAATGGCGATTCATGAATCGCCCCTACGGACGACTTTCATATAACGGCCATGCCCTGGCGGGCACAACGAAGAATGAAAGTCCCGGGAGCCTTAAAATATGAGGACTTTCATATAAAACCAACATGACGGCATTACCGCCACAATCGAAAAGATGAAAGTCCTTTAACTACGGGGACTTTTTATATGAAAGTCTTTGCCGCTCAAGGCTCTCACTACTTTCATGCATTGTTGTGGCCAATGAGTTTGCCATGGCCGTTATATAAAAATATTTAAAAATCATTTAGAATCAGGAAATTTTTACATGAAAGCCATCTCCCGTCAGTACTCAGCCGTCAGTTAACAGCTTTCATGCTTGGTTGTGGCAGATGGGTCTGCCATGGCCGTTATCTTTAGAGGAAAGTATT
>JADGBO010000345.1 GCA_015231465.1 Desulfamplus sp. | reverse complement strand
ATGCCAAACATTTAGACACCCCAGTTTTATTGGGTTGAGGGTCAGTAATCCTCCTGCTCCCAGGTGACCCTTAAAACTTCCTGATATGTGGTCTCGCCCCGGAGCATCTTGACAACAGCCCTCTGCCTCAGTGATGCAAAGCCTGTTTTGCTTGCAGCCTTTCTCAAAGCCGAAAGATCAACATCGGCGGTGGTATTTTTTTTAAGTTCCTCTGTGTAGGGAAGCACCTCAAAAACTCCTCTTCTACCCTTGTAGCCGGTATGGCGGCACTCCACGCAGCCCTTTCCCCGTTTCAGAACTACCTTTCCGGGCCTTGAATCCGAAATTCGTATGCCCAGGGATTGCAGCTCCTCCATCTCCATATCAAAGGACTCTATGCAGTTGGGACAGATACCCCGCACAAGACGCTGGGCAATTATTCCTGTGAGGGATGAATGTAGTAAAAAAGGGGGAATTCCCAGATCCAGCAATCTTGTGACAGAAGAGACCGTATCGTTTGTGTGAAGGGTGGAGAGTACCAGATGACCTGTAAGGGCCGCCTGGACAGCACTCTGGGCGGTCTGGAGATCCCTTATCTCACCCACCATTATAATATCAGGATCCTGGCGGAGAATATTGCGCAGTATCGTGGCAAAGGTAACGTCAATGGCGGGCTGGACCGCTATCTGGTTGAAATCTTCATGTATCATCTCTATGGGATCTTCGATGGTAACTATGTTGATCTCGGGTGTGGAGAGCTTTCGCAGGGTGGAGTAGAGTGTGGTGGATTTTCCGCTGCCTGTGGGGCCGGTGACAAGAATTATTCCGTGGGGCATCTTGATCATATTATGGTATTTTAAAAAATCCTCCCCTTCAAATCCGATATTCTCAAGATTCTGAAACAGCACATCCGGATCCATGATTCTCATTACAGCCTTCTCACCAAAGGCAACCGGAATGGTGGATACCCGGATCTCCACCTCTACGCCGTCTTTTTCTGTTTTGATGCGGCCGTCCTGGGGTCTTCTCTTTTCAGCCATGTTCAGGCCCGACAATGTCTTGATACGGCTTAGAACTGCATTATGAACCTTTTTTGGAAGCGTGTAAACCGTGTGAAGAATCCCGTCAATGCGCATTCTTACCAGGGATGTTTCCCTTTTAGGTTCAATGTGTATGTCACTGGCCCGCTGTTCAAAGGAGTAGGTGAAAAGATGATTTACGGCATTGACAATGTGCTGATCCGTGGATGGAAGTTCATCGGCAGAACTGAGGCTCACATAGTGTTCAAGGTTTTTAAGTTCGATCCCCTTTTGGGAGAAGTGATCTTCGGCTGCACTTATGGATTGCTTGAATCCAAAAAACTCCGAGATCATCTTCTTGATGTCGGATTTAGAGCTGACAACGGGAGTCACCTTAAGTCCGGTTGCCCTCTCCACATCTATCACAGCATCTCTGTTGAGGGGGTCGGAAGTGGCCACCACAAGGTTTCCTTCCTTCATCTCAATGGGAAGGAGCAGATGCTTCATGGCAAAGGTTTTTGGAATGGTTTTTGTGACAAGATTGAGATCAAGTTTCAGGGGGTCTATCTTTTTGTAAGGAAGACCAAGTGCGTCTGATATGGTTTCATAGAGAAGGTCTTCATCCAGGGTCTTGCCGGGCCTGTCGTCTCTTTCAATTTTCAATGCAAGAAGAACATCAATGAAAGAGATAGGGGTATCCACGGAATTCAGGCCGGAGCCCCCTTTTTTCATGCTATCCCTCTTCTGAACAAGGATATCCCTTACCTTCTGTTCTCTTTTAAGGGCCTCGGCCGCCTTCTGTCTTGATATCAAACCTTTTTTAACAAGAATGGTGCAGATTTTTCCTGACGCAATCATGGGGAGTCAAATTTTTGGGCAGCATATGCCACGGCATTTTTAAAAATCATGAGGCCCGGGGTTCCCATATTTTTATGTTCCTGGTGATGTTTATTTGAAAAGCCTATTCTTTTAAGCCTCTCTTTTTTCACTGTCCAGTCCGGATGGTTGGTGAAGTGAAGATAGGCTTCCGGATGGGGCATCAATCCAAAAACCTGGCCCGTTGCATCGCATATGCCGGCAATGTCGTCCATGGAGCCGTTGGGATTTAAGGGGAATTTTCCCCTGGCAGGTCTGCCTTCTCCGTCACCGTATCTCAGCACTATCTGGCCCTGATCCTTCAATGTTTCCAGGATGTCAGGGGCCGTCACAAATTTACCCTGGGCATGACGCACCGGCAGCTCAAAATTGTCAAGGCCCCTGGTAAAGGGGGATGGATTTTCCTGGTTTACATGGAGATGCACCCATTGATCCCTGAAGTTACCGCAGTCATTCCAGGTAAGGGCGACGTTACGGCTCCTGTAGTCCCCTCCCAGGCCGGGAAGAAGGCCCAGATTCACCAGGGTCTGGAACCCGTTACAGATTCCAATGACAAGTTTCCCTCCGGAGACAAATGAGATCAGTTTATCTCCAAGATGTTTTTTTATCTTCAGGGCCTGTATTACCCCGGCTCCATGGTCGTCACCCCAACTGAATCCTCCGCCAAAGGCAAGGATGTGATAGTCATTGATGTCCACCACGGAGCTTACAACCCTGTTTATATGAACCCTGTCGGCCCGGGCTCCGGCAAGCTCAAAGGCATGGGCTGTCTCCACATCGCAGTTGAGACCGAATCCGGTCAGCACAAGGGCCCGGACCTTGGCACTGCGGGAACAGTCGCCTCCGGCAGGGTCAGCTTCCTTACGGACAGCTCCATTGAGGTCAGCTCCTGTATGGCTTGCCCCGGTAAAGTCTGTCCCTGTATGGCCGTCCATCCCGGGATTATCTTCTCCTGCTCCATGGCCTGTTATCATATCTTCACTTATAATATTCCTGCTCATAGCTTATACCATGCCTCCCATGGGTGATCTCCATACATCTTCAAGTTTATCCACGGCAA
>JADGBO010000344.1 GCA_015231465.1 Desulfamplus sp. | reverse complement strand
GGAGGGCACTTCCCCTTGACTGGAGGAGACTTCCCCCGGCCCGGAGGATACTTCACATGCCCTTATAAACGCACCTCCGGATTGATCCACAATGGTGAGGGGCTCTGCATGGCCGATTACCGGACCTTGTGCTGCGTTATTTTTACCCCTTTGTCTATCCAAGGATATCCCGTTTTCCCGGGCAAGGGAGAGTGCGTAATCACTGTCTTCATTGGCAATGCCGTTGCCGTCGGCATCTATCATGGGATTCTGGGAGAGGTCAAGGAGGGTCATGGCACTGCGGGCCAGGCCAAAGGCCGTTGTGACATCATGGCCGTTGAACAGGGCTGTCCAGAAATATTCGGAAAAGGATATTATGCCGAAACTCACAAAATAGGCATACTCATCACCCTGGGCACTGGTTATGACCGTGCGGGTTCCATTGGCGTGGGGGGTCATTGCCGGGATAAAACTGCCGGAACGGCAAGCGTCATATATAAGGGTGGAGTGGCCCGAGGATTGAGATTCATAGGTATCAAGCCATTGATCAAGTGATTGGGCAGTCAGGTCGGCACTGCCGTCCAGGGAGAAGGTCTGGTCTCCGCCGTGATCCACAAAATAGAGAAGAAGCTCATCAGCATCTGCAAGGGTAGTGGTTATAAGTTTTTCGATAATATCCGGCCCAGGCTTTCCATAGATGTCGTCAAAGATGCCGTTGCCGTCCAGATCCAAGCCGTCATCGTCACACAGATAGTAGATGTCATCCTTGGCATATCCCAGGTGACGAAGGGTGCGGTGGGCAAAGTTGGCACAGCTCTTGGTGGTATTCCACAAAGTGTTGCCCGGGTAGGGGCCGCCCCCTGCAACGATGATGGCCTTTCTATTGATGGGGGCCGAACCTCCGTCCTGGTCCCCGGGTTTAAAATACTGAACAGAGTTGGTAAAGGCATCCAGCACAAAAACCCCTCCGCCCGGATCCACGGCCACATCCTTTGGTGCGAGAAACTGACCGGGGCCCGAGCCGAACTCCCCAAAAACTCCCACGGGAATCCCCTGGGAGTCAAACTTCTGTACCCTGTAGTTGCGGGAGTCGGCAACGAAGATATTTCCCTGGCCGTCAATGTCCAGGCCAAGGGGATAATCAAGGCTGCCGGAGTCTGTTCCGTGGATGCCCGTGACCGAGATGATCCCACCCTCCGGGGTGAACTTCTGGACTCTGCCAAGCTCGAATTTGTCGCTGTGTTCCAGATGATGGTCCGTGACATAAACATTTCCCAGGGCATCCACGGCAATATCCTCAATCTGGCCAAAACAGCCCGGGCCATAGTCGCCCCGGTTACAGGCCCTGCCCCACTTCAATATAAAATCCCCCTGGGATGTGAACTTCTGGACCCTGAATCCCCCCAGATCCCCCACATATACATTGCCCGCCGGATCAACGGCCACGGAGACCGGGGCACCAAAATCACCATCCTGGAGGCCCCTGGCTCCCCACTCCTTCAGAAAATTTCCCCGGGGGTCAAACTTCTGGATACGAAAATTGAGTTTGTCAGCCACATAAATATTTCCCTGGGAATCCACATCCACATCCACGGGCCTGTTAAATTGCCCCTGCTCGCTGCCCTGTTCACCGAACCCCATCAAAAATGTACCCCCGGGGGCGAGCTTTTTTATTCTGTGGTTCCCTGTGTCGGCCAGAAAGAGATTGCCCTCCTGGTCCAACGTGATGGCCGAGGCCCCCCGGAACATGCCGGGTGCGGTTCCGCCGCTCTGCCAGGAGTTGATATGTCTGCCCCCTTCACTCAATTTTTCTATGCGGTTGTTTCCCCTGTCCGCCACAAATATTTTACCGTCTGAACCAAAAGAGATTGCCGAAGGATTATTGAACTGGGATGGCCCGCTTCCCTGTGATCCAAAGGCATTCACAAAAGTGCCGTCCGGGGAGTAGATCAATATCCGGTGCCCGGTCATATCTGCAATGTAAAGATTCCCATCGCCACCCATGGCAATGCCGGCCACATCCATCAATGGGTCTCCATTGTCCATGGTGACATCTTCCATGGTGTCCAGGATGAATGATGAGATGTATTTGTCATCCCCGGAAAGGCGGGTCACCATCAAAGTGGATTCCTGGTGCTGGTGAACCACAAAGAGGGTGCCGTCCCTGTCAAAGGCAATGCCCGAAGGATAAATAAGCCCCATATCTGTTCCTGAAGATGTGGCTACGGTATCAATTGTGCTGATAAAATTTCCATTGGAAGTGAACTTCTGAATTCTATTGTTTGCCGTATCCGTAATATAAACAATATTGCCGGGAGATATTGCCACATGGCTTCTGGAACTGACAAAGGAGAACTCCCCATTGCCGTCACCGCTTTGGCCCCATTCGAGGATAAAAATTCCATGGGAATCAAACTTTTGAATCCTGGCCTTTCCCATGGATGCCCCAAGAACATAGACATTGCCGTCCAGGTCAACAGCCACCGACGAAGGCAGGTTGAACTCCCCGTCTCCATCACCATACCTGCCCCAGGTGGTTATGAGTTGACCGTCCGGGTTCAGTTTCACAATACGGTGGTTTTCACTGTCAGCCACAAGAATGTTGCCGCTTAATGTGGTGGCCACGGATGTGGGATGCCAGAAGTGCCAGGGCTGCTGGAGCTTTGGAAAGGAGCCGTCATAACGGTATCCGCCGGACTCATCTCCCCGGGAAAGATTGACCGCAACAGTCATCATAAAGATCAGGGGAAGGATTAGAAAGATACAGAGTCTTGTCTTCCGTTGAAATGTAAAAAAATTGAATCTGTCCATCACGATCCTCCCCCCCTATACAATGTTACGGTTGTTCTTAAATATTGACATCACGATTATCCTGGATCGTTTACCTCATTTGTCCTTAAATATTGACATCACGATTATCCTGGATCGTTTACCTCATTTGTCCTTAAATATTGACATCACGATTATCCTGGAT
>JADGBO010000343.1 GCA_015231465.1 Desulfamplus sp. | reverse complement strand
GGATTTTCCCCAGATACTTGCCAAAATAAAAGGGGAGGGTAGGGTGTGATGGAGGTGCCGGAGTATGTTCTCTCCATTGCCAGGGCATCCCTTCCCCAGGCATGGGTGGGGGAGAGGGTTATCCTTCCCATGGAAGAGGAACTTTTTTTTGATACCTGTAACAGGGCAGGATTTGTCTGGACGGAGAGATCAAAGGCCGAGTCAGATCCTTCTCTGAAGCAGATTATTCCCTATGTTCTTGTTCGTACCCTGAAAAAATCATTGGGTTCAAATAACAAAAACTCATCAGGTTCAAATAACAAAAAATTATTAGTGTCAAACAACAATTGTTCCTATATTGCAATTTATAAACGCCGGGGGAGTGAGAAACGCCTTCATGATCTCCACTCGGTAGGTATTGGGGGCCACATAAATCCCCAGGATGCCCATGCCCGAATTCCCCAGGATACCCATGCCCGAATTCCCCAGGATATCCATTCCCCATTCCTCCAGGATACCCATGCCCAAACAGCCCAGGATTTTAAGGAGATACTCATTTCTGGAATGATGAGGGAACTTGATGAGGAATTTCTGAATATGCCCCGGGAAGCAAAGCCTGTTTTCAGGGGAATCATAAATGAAGAGCTTACTCCTGTGGGAAAGGTACATATTGGAGCCCTCTTTTTAATCACAACGGATTCTCCGGAGAGCTTTGTTCCGGCAGAGGAACTTGCGGATTTCAGATGGGCAGCAGTGAATGATTTGGGGGAACTCAAGTTGGAGCTTTGGTCCACCATGGCCATTGAGATGCTTTAGGCCATGACCATTCTTTTGAGATGCTTTAGGCCATGGCCATTCTTTTGAGAACATAAAAACTAAGGATCAGCGTAAATGATTAAAGTCAATGAACATTACAACAAACTTGTCTCTTCATATCTTTTTTCAGACATTGCCTCCCGGGTGGCAAAATATCAGCAGGAAAACCCGGACATGGAAATTATCCGCCTTGGTATAGGAGATGTCACCCGGGCCCTTCCCCGGGCATGTATAGATGCTTTTAAAAAAGGTGTTGAAGAGATGGCCCTGGATGCCACCTTCCGGGGCTACGGCCCTGAAAAGGGGTATGCCTTTCTCCGGGAGAAGATCGCCCTTCGGGATTTCAGGGAAAAAGGTGCCGACATTGATGCCGAAGAGATATTTGTCAGTGACGGTGCAAAGTGTGACACCGCTAATTTCCAGGAACTCTTTTCCAGGGATATATCCATTGCCATTCCGGATCCTGTCTATCCTGTCTATCTTGACAGCAATGTCATGGCCGGCCGGACAGGAAGTTTTGAAGAGGGGAGATACCATGGGATACACTATCTCGAATGTGTCGGTGACAACGGCTTTCTTCCCGGAATACCCGATTTCCCGGTGGATCTTATATACCTCTGTTCTCCCAATAATCCCACAGGCACAGTCATAACAAGGGAGGGCCTTGCCGGGTGGGTTGAGTATGCAAGGGAAAATCGTGCCCTGATTCTTTTCGATGCAGCCTATGAAGCATTTATCCGTGATGAATCCCTGCCTAAATCCATCTATGAGATCCAGGGGGCAAAGGAGGTTGCGGTGGAGTTCAGGAGTTTCTCCAAAACAGCCGGTTTCACAGGCACGAGATGTGCTTACACAGTTGTTCCCAGGGAGTGCAGGGTCTTTGATGAATCCGGCAGCAGCATATCCCTCCATGATCTATGGAACCGTCGCCAGAGTACAAAATTCAACGGGGTCTCCTATCCTGTCCAGAGGGCTGCCGAGGCAGTTTATTCTGAAGAGGGGGGTATCCAGACCAAGGCCCTTGTATCCTATTACCTTAAAAATGCAGAGTTAATACGCACCGCCATGGCCGAGCTGGGATTCAGTTTTGTTGGCGGGGATAACTCTCCCTATATATGGGTTGACGGCAACGGCAGGGACTCCTGGGATTTTTTTGATATGCTTCTGGCCGGGGCAGGGGTTGTCTGTACGCCTGGTGCAGGTTTCGGCAGATGCGGCCGGGGCTATATCCGTATAAGTGCATTCAACAGCCGTGAAAATGTGGAAAAGGCCATGCAGAGAGTGGCAGATGTACTATAGTTTAGCATCAACGACCTCGCCCACAAGAGGGAGACGAGGCTTGTGAGGTAACCTCAAGGGCAGCCACAGGAGGCTGCCCTACAGTATGCACAGGAGGCTGCCCTACAGTATGATTACCAAATTTTATTATCTGGAAAATTATATCAATAAGAGAATCCAAGGGCATAAACATGGGTCATTTTTTAAAGGTAAAGGGTCTTAACGAGGTGATGGCCATGGTCCCCTGGTTTCGGGTCATGGATAGCGAGGTGATCAATATTTCCCAGGCATCCTCCAGGGTGCTTGCCCAGAATATCCGTGCCAGCAATGATATTCCAGGATTCAGGCGTTCCACCATGGATGGCTATGCTGTCCAGGCATCCTCGACCTTTGGGGCTTCGGAATCCAATCCGGCCTGGCTCACAATTGCCGGTACAATTTCCATGGGAGAGTCTCCGGAGTTTGCAATCAGGGCAGGGGAGGCCGCAAGAATATCCACCGGTGGTATGCTTCCCCGGGGGGCTGACAGTGTTGTCATGGTGGAGTACACCGAAGAGGTGGACGAATCGGCCATAGAAGTTTATAAAAGTGTGGCCCCCCTCCATAATGTCATTGAGTGTGACGAGGATTTCAAAAAGGGGCAGGATATCCTTGGAGCAGGAACATTGATCCGTCCCCAGGAGGCAGGCCTTGCTGCGGCCCTTGGCATATATGAGCTTCCGGTTCACCGCATTCCAAGGGTGGGTATCATCTCCACCGGGGATGAAATTGTTCCTGTCACCGCCACTCCTTCCCCTGGGAAGCTGAGGGACATCAACACCTACACCCTGGGGGGCCTGGTACAAGCCTCGGGTGCTGTTCCGGTTCCCCTGGGCATTGTAAAGGACA
>JADGBO010000342.1:1286-2975 GCA_015231465.1 Desulfamplus sp. | reverse complement strand
CAAACCCGGGGAGGATTTGGTGCAAAAGGGGTAAGTTTTTCCACCACCACGGCGGTTGTGAACTCCTGTGTGCTGATTCTTATTTTTGATTATATCATAACATTTGTTCTGCTTTAGGAATGAGTGGAAAATAACTTCTCAAAATCGACCAATCACCTTATGGGCACAAAATCGGACAATCACCTTACGGGCACAAAATTGCACAATCACCTTACGGGCACAAAATCGGACAATCACCTTACGGGCACAAAATCGGACAATCACCTTACGGGCAGACCCCTGTGGTAAAAATGCCAAAAATTATGATGAGAATTTCATGACTTCTCCATTGATACAGTTTGTAAATATAAAGAAAAAATTCGGGACAAATATTGTCATGCAGGGTCTTGACCTCTCCATCCATGAAGGAGAGACCACAACCATCATAGGCAAAAGCGGGACAGGAAAGAGTGTTCTGCTCAAACATATAATAGGTCTTATAAGACCCGATTCCGGCAGCATACTTTTTGCAGGAGAGGATATTGTGAAGATGGGCCGTAAAGAGATCAGAAAATTCAAACAGAATTTCAGTTATATGTTTCAGGAAAATGCCCTTTTTGATTCCATGACAGTATATGAAAACATTGCCCTTCCCCTGTCTGAGAAAAAGGTTCCCCTGGATGATGTGAAAAAAAAGGTAAAACTCCGCATGGAACAGATGGAGATATCGGCAACTTTTTCAAAATACCCCTCCCAGCTTTCAGGGGGAATGAAAAAACGCGTTGCCCTTGCAAGGGCTCTTGTTACGGATCCAAAAATTGTACTCTTTGATGAACCTACCACAGGACTGGACCCTTTGAGAAAAAATACGGTACTCTCCATGATTAAATCTTATAGAGATATGTTTGGATTCACCGCTGTAATTGTAAGCCATGAGATACCGGATATATTTTCAATATCCCAGCGTGTTGCAATGCTTGATTCGGGCAAAATCATTTTCCAGGGAACGCCAGAAGAGATTATGGCAAGTGACGAGCATAAAATACGCTCTTTCATTAATGGTTATGAAGATCAGGAATTGGAATGAACATTGTAATCTATAGACTTCCAGAATAATATTTCAGCAAATCCATTCTTAAGGGCAGCCGCAAGGGCCTGCCCCTACAGTACGGGCAGCCGCAAGGGCCTGCCCCTACAGTACGGTTGCCAATTTCATTATCTGGAAACCTATATTACTGGACAAATATTTACTGACTCCCTGAGCGGGATATATCCGGAGAATATATATGGGAAAAGGAAAAATTGAATTTTATGTTGGAATTTTTGTGGTAATCGGCATCCTGTGCTGCACTTATCTTGTTGTTGAACTTGGAGGTGCAAACATTTTTAATAGAAATAACTACAGGGTGTTTGCCTACTTCAGCTCGGTTGCAGGACTTAAAAATGGTGCCAGCGTTGAGATGGCAGGCGTGGAAATTGGAAATGTATTGTCTATATCCCTTGACACCAAGCGTATGCTGGCCAGGGTGGAGCTTGGAATAAGGGAAAGCATTGCACTCTCCGAAGATGTGCTTGCATCGGTGAAGACATCCGGCGTTATCGGGGACAAATATATCAATCTCTCCCCTGGAGGCTCCGAGATGATGCTTGAAGATGGAGATACGATTTTCAACACCGAATCGGCCATTGACATTGAAGCTCTGGTAAGTA
>JADGBO010000342.1:0-1187 GCA_015231465.1 Desulfamplus sp. | reverse complement strand
AAAGGAGGAGTGACATGGCAAACATGTTCACCAGAAGGAGGAGTGACATGGCAAACATGTTCACCAGAATAACGGAATTGTGTGCCGGTATGACAAAAAATTTACCCGGTTACAACGGAAGGTTAATTGACATGGCAAAGCCCCGGATCAGGGCAGTCACATGTTGCATCGTTGCAATTGTTTTGTATGTGATTTTAATTGGGAACCTTTCCAGGGCAATATCCGATGAATTGGGGCCGGATACAGTACTTAAAAAAGGAATTGACGGCATAATCTCCATAATCAACAGCCCTTTCTTTTCCGAGGAGAATCAAAAAAATGCCAGGGCAGATATCCTCTTTTCAAAGGCCGAGGAACTCTTTGATTTCAGAGCTTTTTCCATGGGTGCCCTGGGCAGAAACTGGCGTGGTTTTTCAGAATCGCAAAAAGCTCAATTCACAAGCCATTTTGCAAGGCTGATCTCCCAGACATATCTTTCAAAACTTGATGATCGAAGCTTTAAAAATCTCGATATACTCTATTTGAAGACCGAATTCCTTCAATCTACAAAATCGGGCATTGAAAGGGTAGATATTTTTACCGAGGTTCACCATAACGGTGTGGTCACCCCCGTGGATTACAGAATGATGAAATCTCCGGAAACGAACTGGAAGATATATGATGTAAAGATTGAAGGGGTCAGCCTGGTGGGAAATTACAGGGAACAGTACAGAACACGTTTTAACGATACCCCTGAAACACTTATTCAGGAGATAAAGGACAAGGTTGCAAAATGACCGAAACATCTATTTCCAGAAGTTGTTTAATGCTTATCAAGGCGGTTTTTTTGCTTTCCGTATTGACCCTCTTTTTTCCATGTTTTTCAGGAGGGCTGCTTTATGGGGGACTCCCCGGGGCAGAAAAAAATCCCGAGGATATTGCATACCATGAGCTGATTTTGTGCCCGTAAGGTGATTGTCCGATTTTGTGCCCGTAAGGTGATTGTGCAATTTTGTGCCCGTAAGGTGATTGTCCGATTTTGTGCCCATAAGGTGATTGGTCGATTTTGAGAAGTTATTTGCCACTCATTCCTAAAGCAGAATAAATGTTATGATATAATCAAAAATAAGAATCAGCACACAGGAGTTCACAACCGCCGTGGTGGTGGAAAAACTTACCCCTTTTGCACCAAATCCTCCCCGGGTTTG
>JADGBO010000341.1 GCA_015231465.1 Desulfamplus sp. | reverse complement strand
GGGGGGGGGGGGACGACACAATCCTTATGGTTATGCGGCGTTCAGACCGCAATTTTCTTTCTCTCCCATATCACACTATATGCCTATCTCGATTTGTTGGGCATCTCTCTCGTTAAAACGTCCTTTTTGACCCCCAAAAACGCGATTACAGGGCCGTTTTTCGGGTATTTTTCGCTCTAACTATCTTGATTTATGACGTTTTGCTTGGCCCGACCCCATCCGAACGACCCCATCCGAATACGTAATCAAAAATTCAAGTTGCTCATCCCTTGATTAATCTGATAACAATTTTATCTTTATCAAAAAAAATCAAATCAGCCGCCCGTTCCGAAGATCCAGCCGATGGGTCCCGAATGCCGCTGCCATGGGGCTATGGGTGACCATGATGATGGTTTTACCCTCATCCTCGTTCAGCTTCCTGAGAATCTCCAGAATTTCCATAGCCAGAGCCGGATCGAGATTGCCGGTGGGTTCATCCGCCAGAATCAGATCCGGATCGTTGGCCAGTGCCCGGGCAATGGCCACCCGTTGCTGCTGGCCAACGGACAATTCCCGGGGCAGATGCAGTGATCTCTCTCCCAGCCCCATCCTTTCCAGCAGCGATTCCGCCCTCGGATGACACCCGTCATTCCTGTTTTCAGGGGCGAAAATCATGGGTATCATGACGTTTTCAATAGCATTGAGGTAGGGAATGAGGTTGAATGTCTGAAGGATAAAGCCGATTTTACGATTACGATATCGTGACAATTGATTTTTCTTCAGGGAATAGATGTGCTGCCCATCGACCTCAACGCTGCCGTTGGTTGGACGTAACAATCCCCCAAGGGTAACCAGCAATGTGGTTTTCCCGGAACCTGAACTGCCGGTGACGGTTACGAAGCTTCCCTTGGCTATGGATATCGAAATCCGGTCAAGGCCCATGACCTGTCCTCGGGGACCGTCATATATTTTAGTAACATCGGTAATTTGAATCATGTTAAATCTCCTGCATAATGAGGTTAGGGTCCAGACGCGAAGCCCTGAAGGTAGGGATAAAACTTCCTGCCAGAGAAATCAGAACCGCCATCAAAATGGCATATAACAAATATACAGCCATGGGTGCGACGGCCAGACCTGCCAGCCGGGGCCCCAGAATCATGGCTCCGGCCGTACCGATTATATATCCAAAGAATCCTCCGGCCGCACCGAGGACAAGAGCCTTGGTCATGAACAAACGATAGATGATACCCTGGGTGGCCCCGATGGCGATCATGGTGCCGATTTCACGCCTTCGTTCTTCCACGTTGGCCCACATGAAATTACCGATGGAAATTGCGCCGACGATCAGGATGATAACCAGAAAAATCAAGGAGACTTTTTCCATCAGGCGGTTCGTCTCTATCTGTGTGCTGACGATCTGACCGATGGTGGTTATGCGGGTATCCGGCAGGATATTGCGCAGGTTTCCCAAAAGACCGTCAGAAATGGCCGAGCAGCAACCCATGATTTCGATACAGCTGATCTGGGAACCGATTCCCAGCATACCCTGAACCGTGTGAAGGTGGGCAAAAACCCGGTTATCATCCACGGTTCCGGTTTCAGGCAGGATTCCTACCACTGTAAATACATGGTCCCGGAGGGTAAGCGTGCCGCCTTCAGTCAGATTCAGACGTTCAGCAGTCACCTTGCCCACCAGCACGTCGTCACGGTTCAAAGTTTCAATGGCCGTGCGCTGCAAACGGGGATCCGCGTATTTCCCCGATGAACCCGTGTGGATGTGTCCCGTGTCTTCTCCTGAAAGGCCGGATATCGTCCAATAGGGCTTTGCCGCCAATTCCCCGCTCGGCAAGATACCGGTGAGGACTACATTGGTCGAACCTGTATCGATGCGCCTGGTCAACTTGGGAGACAGATTATCCACACCGGTCAGTGCCGAATTAAGAATCCTTTCCACATATGCTTCCGGAAAAGTGGGAGCGTCTATATCTGCGGCGTAATAATCATCCACGGATGCCGACTGAGGCAAAACCAGGATATTGGCCCCCAGATTTTCCATTTTGATTTTCACGGCTTTTTCCGATACCGCAGCCACGGTCTGAATCCCGACAATCACAGCGATCCCTAAAGTGACGGCCAGGAGGGCAGAAACAAGCTGGGATTTCCTCAAAAACAATTCTTTCCAAATTATTGTATTCAGTTTCATGACATGATTCCTCCAAAAAAATTCTAATGGGTGCAGCCTGGTGAACACGAACTGCCTCTCGGGACGGTGGTGGCGGCCTGAACAAGCTCATCGACGGAAATCAGGGTCGTAAACCTGTTTATTAAATGGCCTCCGTTGTTGGCTACGATCAACGTGGGTGTGCCTGTCGCGGTATCGACCTGGAGCTGGGTCAGAAATTCTTTTTCAGCGGGGTCGTTCATGTCGATTTCGATAATCAAGGCATTGCCCTGCATCTTTTCACAGGCCGCTGCAGAGACCTTGCGAAAATCATGCGCCGGAACCGAACCGCTTTTTTCGATGATCATAAACAGCGATTTTCCCTTCCGCACCCCTTGAATGACCTCCAATTTCTTAGGCGAAGGAATCATTTTAAGCAATAATTCGGTGGATGCACGATTGGCCGGCACCCCACCGGTGATGGTTCCTGAAACCACAACCAAAATCAAGGGCATGGGGGCACCGGCCAGACGATGTTCCCTTACCAGGTCATCATTGGCCGGATCACGCACATCCAGGTTGAAAAATTTTGCGCCCGGAACCTTGTCCACGGCGGCCCGGATAATCCCTTCAATCCCTTCAACCGGTTTGGCCATGGAATGGGATGCCAGAATAATAGCCTTGGCATCGGGTCTGAATGCATCATTGATGTTTTCGACAGCCGCCCCCGCAATCGGGAAGACGATGACTATCATTATTATTGCTGATATTTTTATAATATGATTGAACATGATTGTTCTCCTTTATTTATTAATATAATAACGGCCAAAAAGGCCATACAAATGATC
>JADGBO010000340.1 GCA_015231465.1 Desulfamplus sp. | reverse complement strand
ATAATGGAAAAGATTGCCCCCCATGCCGCTGAGAGGCAGGGATTGACAATCCTTCCTTCTATAATGGTGAATATACCATTATAGATTATGAATGAGCCGATAAAAAACAGAAATATATAGATGCAGATTGATACAATGTACTCTGCCTTACCATAACCATAGGGATAGTGTTTATCCGTCTTTTTGTCAGATATTCTCAAGCCTATGATCATAATAATTGTGGCAAGCAGATCGGCACTGGAGTGGATGGCATCTGCAATCAATCCTTTGCTTCTGCCTGCAACACCCATATATCCCTTGATGCATATCATCAGGATGTTGCCGATAACATTCACCACCCCCACCCGCTGTGCACATTTATTACACGATGCACCAGAGCAGCTACCGTCCAAATTACCGTTTGCGGCCCTGTTCTCCTCTTCCAGTTTTGAGGCCCCTCTGTAAAGAAAGGCTGCAAAAATTATAATGACTGCTATGAGTACTACCGCTAAAAATTTAACCATCATCATATTAGGCATCTTCCATATTTACAAAGCATCTTAAAGTTTTGATTTCGTTCCCGAAGCCTTCCATACCCGATGAAAATCCGTGACTGTTTTTAAGTGAACCGTTTCATTGCAAAGATGATCAGAAGACATAATGTCCCTTAAGCATTGCAAAAATCATCATAAAAAACATAACCTGCTGGGTATGGAGCAGATACATACCCTTTTTGACCTTGCCCGGTTGAAATTTGAACCACATTAGAAATCCTCCGAATGTGAGCCATCCCATCATAAAAAGGGCGGCAATGAGCCAGTCGTTTGACCACATGGAAACATAACAGTGGATGCATGCAACAATAAACGAGAATGTGTTGAGCCATATGTGCCACACCAGCAGGGAGTTAAATTCAGACTGAACGTTTTTTATGTTGTATTTAAGACGAATCCTCTTTGCAGGGAAATAGACATTGGCTGCAAGAAAGAGAACCATGCAGAGGTTGCCGGATCCCGTAGCAAGATTGTAGTCTGAGTGGATTGCGTAAAGTGTTCCGATGAGTATCAGAACGCCAACAAAAACAATCCTCCGCCTGAGGGGGCCCCTGCCAAAGATCGGTATCTCGTATCTGTTTATTTTGTTTGCTGCAACTTTTGCTCTGTTATCCAAAACCGTAAACTCCAATAACTTTTACCGTGAAAATACCCGTAGCATTTTTATGATCGGGGTGGCCGGAATCCGGCCATGAAGGTTTAATAGCTGATTGGTACAAGTGTTTTAGCATCATCTGTCGATGTAAAATATGGCATATCTGGAAAACCAAACAGATAGGCAAACAGATTGCCGGGAAACATGGCAGTCGTTGTCGTGTATATGTTGACCTGGTCATTATATTTGAGCCTCTCGGTTGCCAGATCCTTTTCAACATCAATAAGCGCCGTCATGAGACTGTTAAAGTTTGCAGAGAGTTTTAGATCCGGATACTGCTCTGCTACGGCCATCAACTCTCCGAGGGGGTTGATGGAGCCAAGTGAACTCAGTGCCGCCCCTCCCGTTGCCAGGGCAGAGAGTGGCCTGAATGCATCTGCAGGGTTGAAATCCTTTGTAGGGGCGGCACCATAACCAGGATCACCGGAGCCGGCAGTGGCCGGGTCCTGTCCATCTGTTTTGGAGCTGGCTGTGACCGGGTTCTGCCCATCAGTTCCGGAGGTTACAGTCACTGCCTCCCGGCTTCCTGTTCCCATGTCAGGTCCGGCAGCAAGTTTCTGCAGCACCTTTGCCTTCTGGGTTTCATCGGACACAAGGGTTCTCAGTGCCACTATGCCGGTCATCACATCACGTTCATACCGTGAGTAGTCAAAAACAGCCTTTGCAAGATTGATAGAGATATCATTTCTACGCTGCATTAAAGCCTGCACCTTGCTTTCACCGGTTACAGCGTCCTGGTAGTAGCTCATGATGGTATTGTAGTAATATATGGTACCAATGGCGATCACAAGTGTTAGCAGTACAGTTGTAAGATGGATCCATTTATTCCTGAAAAAATCCATCAGGGGATATAGTTTCGCAATGTAATAATTTATTGAGGATTCATGCCAGGTTTTGCTGGCCATGTCATACTCATATGCCTCAAGGTTGTATTTTCTTCCATAGGCATTTCTTATTATGCGTGAGACAGTTGATCTTGTTGCCATTGTCTATATCCATCCCTCTTTAATTTAACGGTAGAGACGCAATGCATTGCGTCTTTACATCATCACGATTTGGGCATTAAATTGGTTTTTAGAGACCCCAGGTTACTTCATTTTAACAATTCCATACACAAGGGATATTGATCCTGCTGTGACAAGGAAAATGGGTATAAACCCGTAAAAAAAATCCAGAACAGCATAGTATTCATCGTACAGGCCATAAAAACCAATTACGAGAAGAAGGCCCGCAAGTATGGAATTTATTGTTCTGAACGCCTTCTTTCCCAAAAGTGCGCTTGCAAGCGCAACAAAACCCAGAATTATGGTCACTGGCTGAATTGCACCCTTTATAAACTCCACAACCATTGCACTGTTCAAATAGGCGAGGAAGAGGCCTGTGCTAAAAATGAACAATCCTGAGATAATATGAGCTTTTCTCATCTTTATATCTGCTCCTGTGTTAAGATTTTCTATTTTCACCTTGGGGCACCTTTATCAACCCACATTACTATCAGCTTGGCATCGGGTCCTGCAAATCTGTGCATGGCACCTCCACGCCGTACCAGGGATCTCAGCAAACCGTTGTCAACGTAAACTTTCACATTCTCATAGGTGGTTAAATTCCGGAACTTGTCCGAATGGCACCCAAGACAATCCCTTGCAAGTACATACTGAATCGTATTTGTGTAGTTTATTTGATCTATGGGAACATCGGGTACAAACATCTGGGAGGGGCAGCCGGTGGCACCGTTGGTCATTGGTGAAAAGAAATTTGCCTGTGCCGCTCCTGGTTTTTCAGGTGCTCCGCTGTTTATCCAATCCAATATGGTACCCTGGTCGTTT
>JADGBO010000033.1 GCA_015231465.1 Desulfamplus sp. | reverse complement strand
TTCAGGGGAGAGAATAGTACAGATACTTGATGTCAAGGCCGAAAACAAGGGAGGTGATTTGACCCTGGAAACCATAGAGAGCCTGGAATTCCAGGGGGTGAGTTTCCAGTATGAACCAGGAGAGGAGAATCGTGTCATAGAGGATGTCTCCTTTTCCGTAAAAAAAGGAGAGTCCCTTGCCATACTTGGGCCCACAGGTTCCGGTAAGACCTCCCTCATGAACCTCATCGTGGGATTTTATGAGCATACAGGAGGCAATATCCTCATCAACGGCAGGGATATCAAGAGTTACACCATTGAATCCATCCGCTCCCGTATCGCCCTGGTTACCCAGGATCCCTATCTCTTCTCCGGAACCATCCGGGAGAATATTTTACCCGCGGCTATATCAGGATCATGCCCAACCAGTGGGGCTATATCAGGATCATGCCCAACCAGTGGGGCTATATCAGGATCATGCCCAACCAGTGGGGCTGTATCAGGATCATGCCCAACCAGTGGGGCTGTATCAGGATCATGCCCAAACCGTGGGAACGATGCATGGATAGAGAAAATACTCATGCAATCCCATGCGGATTCCGTGGTCTCAAATTTTCCCGGAGGTGTCGATATGATGATTTCCCAGGGCGGGGCTTCACTCTCAAGCGGGGAGCGTCAGCTTATATCCATAGCCAGGGCCTTTGCCCATGAACCGGACATGATAATTTTTGATGAGGCAACCTCCTATGTTGACACCGAATCCGAAGAGCAGATACGCATTGCCGCAGCAAAACTTAAAGAGAACCGTACCTCCATAACCATAGCCCACCGTCTGCGTTCCGCCATGACGGCAGACAAAATAATCATTCTCAAGGACGGCCGCATCATCGAGAGGGGTGATCACCCTTCGCTAATGGAGAAGAGGGGCTTTTATTACAGGCTTCACAACAGTTGATGCGGCCTTGATCATTATTTCGGCCAGCAACGTAGGGGCGAACCTGTGTGTTCGCCCTTCACCAGGGCAGACACACAGGTC
Source organism: Desulfamplus sp. (assembly GCA_015231465.1). Lineage (GTDB taxonomy): Bacteria > Desulfobacterota > Desulfobacteria > Desulfobacterales > Desulfobacteraceae > Desulfamplus. Next base: position 18,953 of record JADGBO010000033.1, on the reverse strand, counting down.
TGCCCCTACAAGATGGCGATACTGGCCGAAAAGATGATCAAGCCCAGTTGATGCCAAAGAAGATGGCTTTTATTACAGGCTTCACAACAGTTGACACCAACTCAATTATGGATGGGAATATCATCACATTATGAAGAAAACTGATTTGTTTTCCATGGCTGTTTGGTTTCATGGAAAATTTAAAGGGGGGGGGGACAAATCCACCTTGAAATCCCCTTGATGGTTTGGCCCATAAGCATGAATAATGATTCATTGAACAGTCACCCCTTGACACCTTAGTTGAAATATTTCATCAGTCCATTGATGAAATGACTGTTCTACTTAAATTTATTAACAAAAAATGATAAATCGTTTCCGTTATTTTTAAAAAAAAAGATAATACTGCTTGACATTATCCCTTTGTCTTTGTTAATCAGCAATGAATACTCATTCACAGTCAATGAACGGTATTATTAATTATACACAGGAGGTAGTCATGAGTAGAAAGATCAGGAAGGCTGCAGTAATTGGATCGGGAATAATGGGAGGCGGTATTGCCGCACTTCTTGCAGGTGCAGGGGTAAATGTTCTGCTGTTGGACATTGTTCCCTTTGATTTGAAGGACGAAGAGAAAAACGATCCCGCAGCAAGGAACAGAATCGTCAAGACAGGACTGGATGCAGCCCTTGCATCTTCTCCATCCCTCTTTATGACCAAAAAGGATGCTTCTCTCATTGAGATCGGCAACCTTGACGATGACTTTGAAAAGCTTGGAGAGTGTGACTGGATCTGCGAGGTTGTAGTTGAAAACCTGAAAATCAAGCAGGATCTTTTCAAAAAAGTCGAGGCAATTCGCAAACCAGGGGCCATCGTCACATCGAACACATCTGGAATTCCCCTCAAGGATATCTGCCAGGAGCTTGGTGATGATTTCAGACAGCACTTCATGGGAACCCATTTTTTTAACCCTGTACGCTATATGCACCTTCTGGAACTGATTCCAGGAGCTGAAACCCTTCCTGAAGTACTTGACTTCATGGCGGCATTCGGTGAGAAACAGCTTGGAAAAGGCATTGTATGGGCCAAGGATACACCCAATTTCGTGGGCAACCGCATAGGTATCCAGGGTATTGGAGCTGTCATGAATGCAATGCTGGAAGACGGCCTCACCATTCCCGAGGTGGATGCTCTGTTCGGCCCTGCTCTCGGCCGCCCCAAAACAGCCATCTTCAAGACATCTGACCTTGTGGGTCTTGATACCATGTGCCATGTGGCCAAAAACTCCTATGACCTCTGTCCGGACGATGAGCAGAGAGGTGCCTTTGTGGTGCCGGACTTTGTAAATAAAATGGTGGAACAGAAGCTTCTCGGCAACAAGACCAGAGGAGGATTCTACAAGACCGACCTCACGCCCGAATGGAAAAAAATTCGAAAGGTCATCAATCCGACTACACTTGAATATGAAGAGCTGAACCGTCCCACATTCCCGTGTCTTGACGAAGCCAAAAAGAAGGCTACGCTTCCCGAAAAAATCAAATGCGTCCTCACAGGCGACGACAAGGGGGCAAAATTTGCCTGGAAAATGGCGGCCAACAGTTTCCAGTATGCTGCCCACCGGGTGCCTGAAATTTCCGACACCATCATCGAGATAGACAATGCCATGAAGTGGGGCTACAATTTTGAGATGGGTCCCTTTGAGCTGTGGGACACCTACGGGGTGCCCGAAGCTGTGGAGCGCATGAAGACCGAAGGCCTTGAGGTGCCTGAAAATGTCATGGCCATGCTCAATGCAGGGCATACTTCATTTTACAAACTTGAGAACGGCATCAACTATTTCTATGATTTTGCATCCCAATCCTACAAGACTGTTCCCGCGGGTGAAGACATGGTCTCCCTTGGGGCTGCCAGGGGCAACAACAAGGTTGTTCTCAGCAACTCTTCGGCAAGCCTTATAGATATTGAAGACGGTGTATTCTGTATTGAGTTCCATACAAAAATGAATGCCATCAATGCCGAAATCGTTGACAGCATTGATGAGGCACTCACCTATGTTGATAAAAACGGTATTGGACTTGTGATCGGAAACCAGGCTGGTGGAATGCCGGGAGCCTTTTCAGCAGGAGCCGATCTTGCCATGATCTCAAAAATGGCCCATGAGAAAAAATATACAGAGATTGACGAATTCCTCCAGAGGGCCCAGGGCGGTATCCAGCGTGCAAAATACTCTCCCTTTCCGGTGGTGGCCGCACCCTACGGCATGACCCTGGGAGGCGGATGCGAAACCTGCCTGGGAGCTGACAGGATCGTTGCCCATGCCGAGCTGTACATGGGTCTTGTGGAGATCGGCGTGGGACTTCTTCCGGCCGGCGGCGGATGCCTTAACATCTGGAAGAGGTTCATTGATGCCATGCCGGCAGGGGTGGCCAAGGATACCGACCTTGCCAAGCTCTTTATCCCTGCATTCATGAATGTTGCCATGGCCAAGGTTTCCATGTCCGCGGCCCAGGCCAGATCCAACGGTTTCCTCAGTGCCACCGACCGCATTGTATTCAACCGGGACAACCAGGTGGGCGAGGCCAAAAAAGAGGTTCTTAGAATGGTTGACAATGCCTACGCACCTCCTGCGAAAAAACCTGTCAGGGTTATGGGAAATGCTGCCCAGGGCATGATAAACGCTGAAATTTACAATATGCTCAACGGCAAATTCATGAGTGAACACGATGCATTCCTTGCCAAACGCATTGCCTTTGTCATGAGCGGCGGAGATGTGAACAAGAACAGCGAAGTGCCGGAAGAGACCATCCTTAAACTGGAAAGGGAAGCATTCATCGATTTCACCAGGGAAGAGAAGACCATCGCAAGAATCGATCATATGCTGAAAACCGGCAAACCGCTTAGAAATTAATAAGGAGGAATTCAAATGAGAGAAGCCTATATTGTACAGTCAGTAAGAACCCCTGGCTGCAAGCAGAAAAGGGGTCAGTTCAAAGAGACCAGACCTGAAGAACTCCTTTCATTCATCATGAAAGCTGCTGTTGAGAGAACAGATGGCCTGAAGCCTGAAAATATTGAAGACGTGATGTGTGGATGTGCCTTCCCCGAAGGGGAGCAGGGTCTTAACATCGGCAGGATCGCATCCAAAATGGCCGGTTTTCCGGACAGCGTATCCGGAGCCACCGTGAACCGTTTTTGTGCATCGGGCCTTGAAGCCATTGCCCTGGCCTCGGCCAGGGTTCAGATGGGCTGGTCCGAGATCACCATGGGTGCGGGTGTTGAGTCCATGACCTTTGTTCCCATGGGCGGCAATGTACCCAGACCCCATCCGGAATACTCGGCAACCAATCCAGAAATGTATATATCCATGGGAATCACGGCAGAGAACGTGGCCAACCGCTACAATATCTCCAGGGAAGACCAGGACAAATTTGCCTCAGCCTCCCAGGCCAAAGCTGCAAAAGCCGCCAAAGAGGGTCTTTTTACGGAGATCGTTCCCACACCTGCCTATAAATATGTAATCCAGCCCGACGGCACTTACAAAAAAGATGAGTTCATTGTCTCGCTGGATGATGGAATCCGGGAGTCCACACCGGAAGGGCTGGGTAAACTCAGGGCTGTTTTTGCCGCCAACGGCAGTGTTACGGCAGGTAACTCATCCCAGACAACCGATGGAGCCGCGGCCACCATCATAGCCTCCAAGGCAAAGTGTGACGAACTGGGCCTGAAGCCCATTGCAAAGCTTGTGGCCTACGCAAGTGTGGGTTGTAAATCCGATGAGATGGGCGTAGGGCCAAGATATGCCATACCCAAGGTACTGGAAGTGGCTGGCATTAAGATTGAGGATATTGACATTTTCGAGATCAACGAAGCCTTTGCCTCCCAGGCTCTATACTGCATAAGGGAACTGGGTCTTGGGGAATCCATGGATAAGATCAACATCCACGGTGGTGCCATTGCCCTGGGCCATCCCCTGGGATGCACCGGAGCCAAGCTTACCGCCACCTGCCTTGCAAACCTTAAAGAGGTGAACGGGAAATATGGAATCGTCTCCATGTGCATCGGCGGAGGAATGGGTGCCGCCGCCATATTCGAAAGGTTGTAGTTGGACGGTTTTAAAACACCTACCGTGGGGTGTCTAAAAACCAATTTCATGCCCAAATCGTGATGATGTAGAGACGCAATGCATAGCGTCTCTACCTTTATGGTCAAGAAATGGGCAATCGAAAACGAAAATAAAAAAGCTCTCTTTCCCGGGAAAGAGAGCTTTTTTACCTTTATCAAGGACAGCCACAGGGGGGCTGCCCCCTACAGTAGGGTTGCAAATTTAATTTAATGAAAGATGGCTGACGGCTTTAAGAAAATCATCCCGTAAGCTTTTCCACAAGGTTTATATACTCCTGTTTGGCCTCATCTTGGGATTTTCCCTTTAATTTTGCCCAGGCATCATATTTTGCCCTTCCTTTAAAATCAGTCAACCCAGGACGTTTTCCCGTGGCATCTCCGGCACTTCCCTGTTTGAAAAGCGAGTAGAGCTTGAGAAGAGTGTCGTTGTCCGGCTTTTTCGACAGGTTCTGGACATTTTTTGAAGCTTGTTCAAATTGCACGTTTAAATCACTCATCTGTTTCTCCTTTAAGATAATTTACAATTAAAGTGAAGACCTGTTGAATTTACCCCAAAATGAATATCTTTTTGATATTGGGGGGTGGTTGATACTAAATGGTACTCGTTTACACTTGAATATTTATGAATATAGTCATAATCCGGTTTTGTCCATAATCGGGTTTTGTCCATATTTGGGTTTTAAAGATAACGACCTTCATAACCTTCCTGGAATATTTATGAATATATTCCATAATCGGGTTTGTCCATATTTGGGTTTTAAAGATAACGACCTTCATAACCTTCCTGGACAAAGGTTGAAGATGTTGGATTTTTCCACTCCACAGGTTCCGTAATACGGAGGATACTATCCAACTGCCCCAGGGTCTTGAGCCGCTCATATATTTTAAGCCATGCACAGGGGATATCTCTGCTCACTTCGCAGCTTTTAACGCTTGTGGTGCCTCCGCAGGGACCATTAAAGAGACTTTTTGCACACCGAGTAACCGGACAGATTCCCCCTGTTATTCCAAGAACACAGTTGCCGCAGGCCCTGCATCTCTCTTCAAAAAGCCCTATATCCTTATCTATACCGATGAAGAGAGTATTAATGGCCGGATATACGGGAATCTTGGGGAAATGCTCTGCAAGATACTGGCATCCGGCACCGCAGGCCATAGACATCAATGCGTCGTACCGGGGAGCCTTTTTTGCAAGATCAAAAAGAAACTCTCCATTGCATTGACGCTCGACTGTATAGCAATTAATCTCCATGGAAAGACCATCCTGTTGAAAAGATGCCTGGAGTTGCCCCCTAAGAATTTCGACCTCCTTCATACCACCGGCATAACATACGGATACACAGCCTCCGCATCCCAGAACAAGGATCTTTTTATGACCCTTAAGCATCTCTTTTATCTCATGAAAAGGCTTTCTCTTACCTTTGATCATAAATCCTCCGACATATTTCGACTCACTATTATAGTGTCACTACAGTTTTCCAGATAATGAAATTAGCAACCATACTGTAGGGACAGCGGCTGCCCCTAAAAATTAATTTGCTGAAATATAATTCTGGAAGTCTATATTCAATTATTGAATCAACAAAACAGAGTAATCATCGGGCATCTCCCTGGGATGGCATGTCCCACAGGTGCGGGGTCCCGATGGTTCGCCATTCTTATGATAGTTCCTGTGGCATCCCATGCACTGGGTATGGAAAGCCTCCATTGCCCCCATTTCGGAAGTTGATGAAGTACCTGCATTATGGCAGGTACGGCAAAGCATCTCTTCACTGCCGTCCAGCTCATACTCATCAAGTACATTTTCACCGTTTTCATATCTATGATGACAATCTTTGCAGTCCAGCATGTCCATATGGTTATCATGGGTAAAAAAAGCAGGGGCTCTTCCTTGTGATCGCTGATTGTCAAAGGGAGGTGTACCAAATCCCAGTAAAACAATAGAAGCTCCCCATATAAGAAGAGCACTGAGCATTATTTTTGCCATAAAGATAAATTTCCTTGATCATGAATTTTTGCCAAACTCTTGGCATATACTATTATAGACTTATAGTTACCCCAACAATAGTATTCCATCGTATTTTTCTCGTGAGTGATAAGTTCTCCAAATGAGTGCCACAAATAGTATCGATCACCGAGTGCCGTAGGGGTGATTGACTATGCTGTTTTTTTTGATAACTGCAATAATTTTGCTTGGGCAGTTTCTAAAATTGAGTCTCTTAAAAAGGTACTTGCTCCAAGAATTTCAATACCTATAAGTTCACCGCTTTCATTTAATTCAGCTGTGATATCAGGACTAATTTCTACACTGTCAAATTCTTTCTCATCTGATATTGATAAATGCAGAATATCTTCTTTCTCAAAATAGGATAATTTGGGATCATTCATCACTCCCATACTCCCTGGAAATCCCCTGGGATCTGCAAATTGTTCTGGCCCAGGCAATCATGGCCGGAATACTTATACCCATGGGGCAGTGGCATCGGGTACATAGAACACATTTTTCCCAGACAAGACTCTTTATCTCCCCAAGCTCTTCCATGGTAAGCTCCCCCTTTTTTTTGTACATCCTGCCAAGGGAGTTAATGACCTTAAAGGAAGGCATATAAGAGGGATCCTTCTGGTTATTGACATATAAAAAACAACTTTCCGCACACATACCGCAGCCCACACATACAGAGAGAAAAAATTTCATGTTTTTTTTCTGGTTGAGCAGCTCTTTAATTACACCAATATCAGGGGATTTCTGTTTTTCCATGGGGTTTCCTCGGTTTTTCCGGATTAAAACATGGGGTTTCCTCGGTTTTTCCGGATTAAAAAAATCAGCGGCATACTATTACAATTTATCGGCCATCCAGTATCGGCCATCCAGGAGCGATTCATAGAACTCACAGGTGCAGGAAACTCCGTCCCCTTGTGGGCAGGGAGGAATGCACCTCTTCCTTATCTTTTGGATTATCCATATAACCATTTTCTTTTTCCTGCCGTAAATCCTGCTTCCTGGCGAATTAAAAAACGGGAAAATATCAAAAACGGCATATGGACTAACTTTGTAAATGGTATGGCCATAAGCATTATCTCACCGGATAGAATGTGGATGTACAAAAGGGTTTCATAGTGCCCCATCTGGTGATATGCCATATAACCGGTAATGAAAGGAAGACCTGTGATGCCTAGTGCAAGATAGTCCCAGGATGTGGTTAGTGCTGAAATCTTCGGTGAAAGAATACGCCTGAGGACAAAATAGAAAAAAATCGCGATAAATATCAGTGTAAGAGTGTCCACCAAAGGTTCTGAAAGGGAAGGAAGTCCAAAACCGAGATACTCGGTTGTAAGTACGGAATGGGCTGTTGTAACGACAGGCAGTATAAAGAGAAGAAGGTGAAAGATAATGGTTGTCAAGGAAAAAACAGGAAACTTTCCAGGCAATGTTCGTTGGAAACGAAGTTTCCATTTAAGAAGAGTATCTTTTGGAGATTCTATCAAAAGGTATTCATCTTTTTCACGCTGTTTAAAGGAGTCGGTGACACTCCTGGGCAAAGGTACAGCATCTCTTTTTGCAGAGTAAGAAAAATAGAAAAGCTGGAAAATCCTGTATCCGGTGCCGGTGAGAAAAATTATAATAGAGATGCCCAGCATCGGGCCTATGAGAAAATCATACATTCCGGTCCCCTCCATCCTTTTGAAAGCCGTCGGTACTCAGCTTTTTTTAATTTGTCTGAATCACGGACGACACGTTTTTTTCAATCCGTGAAATAATTTAATCCCTTTACCGTGGAAATGGAAAACTTATTTCCATGATCGGGGGAGGCCGGACTCCGGCCATGGGTGTTTAATCCGTTATTCAGACACCAGCACAAATCAGAAAAGTGTAAATTGAAAGATGCCCAAAAAAAGTGAAGAACATCATAAAAACATTAACAGAAAGATGACCCCAAAAAAAGTGAAGAACATCATAAAAACATTAACAGGTCGATGTCAATATCATAAAAAATATTGGGTGTCAATTGAGATGAAAATATCAGGAGAAAGGTCTTAAATCGATAATACGGAACAAAATTATCGGTAGGCCGACACAAAAGTCAAATTCTTCTCCGGAGCCTGCATAGGGATTAAAAACATTGACAGTACATACAATTATTGATTATAGCTCTTACATGATCCAGCATATAATCCACCAATGACACCTTTCATAATCGGGATTAAAAACTTCGGGATTAAACAATGACAAGAGTAATTACAGTCACCAGCGGCAAAGGCGGAGTGGGTAAGACCAACATCAGTGCCAACCTTGCCATTCATCTTGCAGACATGGGATACAGAGTCTGTCTTTTCGATGCGGACCTCGGACTTGCCAATATAAATATCCTTTTAAAAATATACCCTGAATACAATCTTAAAGATGTAATACTGTACAACAAAAATATCCAGGATATCATAATTGAGGCATATCCCAACATGGATATAATTCCCGGGAGTTCCGGGGTGGAGGAGATGGCCAACCTCAACCCGGATCAGGTAGTGAAACTGATCCACGAATTTTCCAGGCTTGAGACCTACGACTACTTTATAATTGATACCGCAGCCGGAGTATCTAAGGATGTAATCTCCTTTTGCCTCTCTTCATCGGAACTTATCCTCATCATCACGCCGGATCCCACATCCCTCACCGATGCCTACTCACTTTTAAAAATACTGACCCTGAACGGATTCACCAAGTCAGTTATGATTGTCATAAATCAGTCCCCGGGCCTTCAAAGTGCCAAAAACGCCCTTGGCAAAATGGCCGCCACATGCACAAAGTATCTCTCCTTAAAAATTAGACCCATAGGAGTTATAGGTAAGGATCACAATGTTGTTTCCGCAGTATCCAGGCAGAAACCTTTCATCATCCTCTACCCCAATACATCTGCATCCAAAAGCATTAAAAAAATTGCTGAAAACCTTATCCGTAAAGACAGTGAAGAGTTGACCCTGGAATTGGAGACTTTCTGGGAAAAATGCCTCTCTTTTTTCAGTAAAAGACTTCGCACCACCAATAAAAAAATCGAGGAGAGCAATAAAGAGGAGAGCAATAAAATAGAACCTCCGTCAGAAAATACAATCCATCCCCCGGCAAAGGAACTTGAAGCCCCGGGAGCATGGCCGGACAATGCCAAAGGGACAGAGAAGGACGGCCTTGAAATGCCTCGGGATTCAAGGCTTTCCATGGAGCATACCCGGGAAGATACCTTGCATACACTGCCGCCGGAATCTGATAGTGATAACATAAACGGTCATCATGGAAATGCGGCATCAAATACAGCATCCAATTCAGCATTCAATTCAGCATTCAATTCAGCATTCAATTCAGCATTCAATAGTGATGGCAGAGATGTTTATCAGGGCAATACGTCAATAGACGTACCGCCCCCGGATACCTCTCCTGCCCAGGCTTCGGCATTGCCGGAAACGACCCAGATGATCCTTCAGACCAACCAACTGCTGAACCAGGTGGTGGCAAGCATAGCGTCTGTGGCCACGGAACTCAAAGAGATACGTGAACTCTTTGCCAAAAGTCAAAAAGAGGAACACCAGGACAAAAATAATAATATCCCTGGAAAACCGGTTGAATCTAAAAATGAAACCACAAGGGATGATAATCATCTGACAAGACTCCTGGGTCAATATTCCATGTTTCAATCCCTTGAGGATCACGAGATCCAAAGCATTGTAAAACGCCTGGATTTCAGGAATGCGGAACCAGGGGATATTATCATACAAAAAGGAGAGCCTGGAAAAAATCTTTATATAATAATATCGGGCAGGGTTAATGTAATTGATGAAAATGAGAATGTTCTTGATACCATGGAGGCAGAGAATGTATTCGGAGAGATGAGTCTTATCAGCGGCGACCCTGTAAATGCAACAATACAGGTTGTTGAAAAGGCCGAGCTTCTCTACCTTAACGGAAAAGAGTTCATCGGACTGCTGAGAACCTACCCTGGACTTCAGATGTACTTTGCAAGGCTTTTAAGCAAACGGCTGGGCAACCGCCTTCAAAAGGCAGACAAGATAAACAACGAGCATCTGAAATCAGGCCTTTCAGGTTCCCTTGAAGAGACAAACATACCCGAACTTCTCCAGATGCTGAACATGGGCGGTAAAACCGGAGTACTCACATTTCATTTTCTATCGGGAAAGGCTACCCTGTCATTTCGAAATGGAGAGCTGGTGGGGGCAACCCATGGCAGTGAACGGCATATTGACGCACTATACAAAATCCTTGAAAACTCACAAGGAAGATTCACATACTCTTCAAAACTGCCGCCAGGGGATGAAAAAAGGCCTCCCATGGGTCACTTCATGCGACTCTTGATGGAAGGTATAAGCAGACTGGATGAAAAAAGAGCCACGGGATGACAAAGTTTTTTTATATGAAAGTCCTCCGTAGGGGCGATTCATGAATCGCCCCTACTTTCATTGTTCGTTGTGCCCGCCAGGGCATGGCCGTTATTTTGAACCTCTGCTTTTTTTAATGGCCATGACGGTAATCACCTTTAACTGATGCATGAACTGCTTCACATCATTGGAAAAAAGAGTGGTAAATTTTTGGTCCCAGTCAACATATATCATACCCACTTTTTTCTTTTTAATCACAATGGGATAGATGGAAAAGGCCTTGGACAGACCTGTCCTTCGATACCAATCGGGAACCCTGAATGAGGAATCCTTGTCATCTATATTTTCAACAATCATATCAACACCACTGCCAAGTGCCTTGTTGAAAATGTCAGGACTCTCTTCTTCGATGGAAAACTTCAGTTTCTTTCCAAAATCACTGAGATCATCCCCCAGCACAAAACGGGGTGCAATAACCCGGTTCTGCTGATTGACTATGCATATGGATATCCTGGAAAAAAAGAAACCTTTATAAATAGTGGTTATAATGGTGTGAAGTACCTCGCTTAACTTATAGGGCCTGGAAATAATATCCTCAATATGAAAAATCCGGCCCCTTATCCACCCAATCCTGGCCTGATCGAAATATTCAATGCCGGCCCCGGGGTCAGTGCCGCCCCCGGGGTCAGGACTCCCCTGTTCCCGGGAATAACCGCCTCCCTTAACGGCAGCGGCGGCAATATTACCCGGTTCCCAACTCCCGGATACACCGGAAGGAATAGTGCCCGGCTCCCCTGCCCCGGGTATGTGGCCTGCAATATCACCCTGGCCCAACCCCATGCCGATCCCGGATTCCAAAGAGACGGAACCATCAACCCTTCTGCCATCAAGGGTAAAGACGGAACCATCAACCCTTCTGCCATCAAGGGTAAAGACGGAACCATCAACCCTTCTGTCATCAAGGGTAAAACTGGTCTGTAAGGCCGGGGAATAACCATTTTGTTCATTCTTAATCGGGTCAGGGTTCCGGTGAAATCGACTGTTTTTAAGATCAATCTTAAATACTCTGGCATGATTCTCAATTTTTTTCATGGAACTCTCAAAAAGTCCCTCTACCCTGGAAAAACCAAGATCAAGAAGATGCTCATACTTTTCAACAATGGCTCCTATCTTGTCGGAGCGCTGGGCATCACTGATATGCCACTCAATGCTGCACATCTCACTGGTAAATGATGCCACCAGCCGTTTGATGTCCTCCTGGGAGAGACGATCCCTGTCCATGGAAAAATTTCTGAAGGGCTTCATTGCATTGATAACCTGGTCGGGAAAACCCCATCTTGAAACAATGCCCTGTCCAATCCTCCCGAAAGAGGCCCCCAAAAGCTTTTGGGATGCCCTCTCCATATCCATACCCCGGGATTTCGAAAAATTCACGATTCTTTTGTAAAGCTCAGGATCACAGAAAAGAACAATCTGCTCTCCAATATCATAGAGCATGGCAACAAGCTGAAACTCATCCCTGTTACTGTATTTTGACCCTTCCGCTATATCCCTTGCCATCATTCCCCGCATAAGGCTTGCCAGGGATTTTTCCCTTAGAAGTTCACCCTCGGCAATATCCTGCATGAACTCAAACAGAAGCAATGTGGATGCTGTCTGCTGAACCTCTTCTGTGCCAAGAATAACCATTGCATCCGAGATGCTGGAGACTCCCTTTTGACCAAAATAGCCATAATATGATGAATTAACTATGGAGAGTACCCGGGAGGAGAGTGCCACATCCTTTAATATGACCGAGGCTATATCCCTTGTTGAAGCATATTTCATTCGGATCATACGGTTGATCTCTTCAATCTGGCCGGTGAAGGTGTAGAGAAAACTTCCGGATTTCATCTTTTTGTCAAGTTTGTCAATGATATTGGAGAGACTTTGCTCACTGCCCCGGTTTCCATATAAATCTGACAGTGTATCAGGTTTCAATTCAGGAATATCCGGAAGCTGAATAAGGTCAAGCTCAATCCCGGAGTTACCAGTGGTGCTTCTTTCCATGTTTCTTATCCATATATTGACATATTTTTTTTATATGAAAGTCCGTAGGGCGATTCATGAATCGCCCCTACTTTCATGTTTCGATTGTGGCGGTGGGCCGCCATGTTGGTTTATATGAAAGTCCCCATATTTTAAGTAAGGGCGTATTGCAATACGCCCCTACTTTCATGCTTCGATTGTGGCGGTCAGCCGCCATGGCCGTTATATGGTGTTTGTTTTGGGAACTTACAACTTTTGAGGAAATTTTATCAAATTACTTTTTAATTGAATGATATGCCTCTTTTACAATACCTGGGCCATATTTTCTTTCCAGCCTGCGGACAATGAAATGGCCGGTGGCACGATCCTGAAAATGATCCATGAAAAGGGTGTTTATCACCGCACCTCCGGCAGCTCCCAGTGCAGGCAGGGCCTGGGCCACTGCCTTCTCAGACACCTGGAGGCTGAACCGATCCGTCACCCTGGTAATGAGTCGGACAATGGCCGGTGAGACCTCTCCGGCAATTCCCCTTTGGGAGAGATGTTCCGCAGCATGGGTCATCGAAGAGGCAAGTGCCGCCCTGACTGTAAAATAGGACGAGTCTCCCGAATCATTTTGGTTTTTAGAACCAAGGGCAAAGGTCTCCATGCAGGCCATTCGTGTATCCGGGTCATGCACGGACTCCCCCTGGCTTCTTGCAATGTCTGCAATGGAACGCATCATTATGACCGTTGATATGGGAAGCTCCACAGCCAGGGCCCCCAGACCGAAAAATCCTCCAATACCGCCGGTGGCACCCACCGCCACTTTGTGCCAGAAGCAGGAGGGCCGGGACAAGGATTCCTGCCGCATGGTCATAACAGCAGATTGTACCGCCTTGGAGAGGGCACTCTTTGTAATCTCCATAACCCTTTGATTCCAGTCCGGGGGGAGCATATTAAGCCCCTTCTCTATGGGAACTCCGAAAAAATCGGTGATACGGGCGGCAAGACCTGAACTCTCCAGCAGAACCTTTGCCCGTTCCAGATCCCTCAAGTCAAAGGTATCCATCTCTTCAATATCCTCAAAATATCTGCCTGAAAAAACTTTTTCCAGCCTGTCAACCATAGTGCAATCTCCTTAATTTGAAGGGAATCCAGACAGTGTCGTGATGATCGGCCTTGAAAGTACCGATGCACATTTTCACTTTTTAAAAAATATTGTGTTTTCTTTTTACGGGAAAAGATATGATAACAGATAATTATAATTTGGCAAATCCCATATCTGCGGTCATGGGAATATTCTGCATTTTTATGATTGCATTTTTATAGACTTCCGGAATAATATTTCAGCAAATCCATTGTTCAGGGCAGCCGCAAGGGACTGCCGCAAGGGACTGCCGCAAGGGACTGCCGCAAGGGGCAGCCGCAAGGGACTGCCGCAAGGGACTGCCGCAAGGGGCAGCCGCAAGGGCAGACGCAAGGGCAGCCGCAAGGGACTGCCGCAAGGGGCAGCCGCAAGGGACTGCCCCTACTTGGTCGAAATGATGATCATGGCCATTTTTTATGCCAATAACACCCATACCCTTGCGGGTATAACAAAACATGAGAACTGCGTAGAGATGACTGAGTACTGACGGCTGATGCCTTAATTCTACTCAAAAACAGGCATCTTTTATTGAATACTTTTGGGATGATATGAAGGATGCCCAAAAATAATGGAGATTTTTTATGGATATTTATGTTGGACGTCAGCCCATATTGTCAAAAAGCAAAAAGACATTTGCCTATGAGCTTCTCTTTAGAAACAGCCTGCAAAACTCTTTTCCAGGCATTGATGGAGATACAGGAACTTCAAGGCTTCTGTCCAATACATTTTTTTCCATGGGAATAGCCGATATTACCGGCAACAAACCAGGATTCATCAATTTCACAAGGGAGCTGATCGTCAACAAGACCCCTCTTCTATTTCCAAAGGAGAACATTGTCATCGAGATACTGGAAAATGTCGAACCGGAGCCGGAGGTTGTGAATGCCATCCAGGAATTTCGGAAAAAAGGCTACAGGATCGCCTTGGATGATTTTATATTTGATAATAAATATAAACCCCTTATTCGACTGGCCCATATAATAAAATTCGATCTCACGGCAACTCCGTTACACACTATTACAGACCTTGTGAAAAACCTTAAAAGCAAGTCAAAAATAATCCTTCTCGCTGAAAAGGTTGAAACCTATGAGGAGTTTACCCTTGCAAAGGAGATGGGTTTCACCCTTTTTCAGGGTTATTTTTTTGCAAAGCCCGAGATAATTTCAAAGGCTGATATATCTGCCAACAAGATGACTCTTCTGAATCTCATCTCTGAAGTTGGAAAGGCAGATATGAACTTTGACAAACTCTCCAACATAATTAAAAATGACATCGCCATATCCTATAAACTCATGAAGTTTATCAACTCCCCCTATTTCAGACGCAGCAACGAGATCGGTACGGTACGGGATGCAATGGCATTTCTCGGAGAGGATACCATAAAGCAGTTTGTAAGAGTGCTTGCCGCGGCCGGCCTGGGTGACAGCAAGCCTGATGAACTTATGCGCCTCTCCATTGCCAGGGCACGCATGTGTGAACTTATGGGAAAAGAGATAAAAACTCCTTTTTCTCCGGAAGAGCTTTTCACCATGGGCCTTTTTTCCACCATCGGTGCCATGCTTGACAAGGATATGTCATCTGTTCTAAAAGAGATTTCCTTTTCAGACAGAATAAAGGATGGACTCTTGGGAAAAAATGATGATTTCAACACTTTTCTGGGAATTTGTGACTGCTTTGAAAGCGGAAAATGGGGAGATAATGATTTGGATGAGTGTTCACTGCCCCTCCTGGACAACATCCAGAATATATATCTTGATGCTCTGAGGATGGCTGATAATTTTTTACATATATAAGATCAATGTTCTTTGCGGCAGATGGGTATGCCACGGCCGTTATATCAATGCCCTGCAATTATGCAGGAGCCTAAATCAAACAACAAGGAGAGAATTGGATGAACAGAGCGGATGTAACTCTTTTTAGCGGCGGACATAAGGGGGCCGAGGCGGAATTTGGTGCCCTGGCTGAAAAATTCGGCATAAACGAGATCAATTTCACTTTTGAAGGTCATACCATTGAAAGGAAAAAAGGCCTTAAAATTCTATCTTCCGAAGAGCTGAAAAAAGGTGATGTGAGCATGGACATTGTTTCTGCACGCATGGGCCGCAACTTTTCCAGAATAGAAAAGATAAGAAAGGTTATTCAGTCTATTTTTCATATGGTCAACAATGGTTATCAGGTGTTTGTTGTGGGGTGGATACTGCCGGACAATACTGTAAAGGGAGGCACAGGGTGGGCTGTGGAACTGGCCCGTCTTTTCAACAGGCCGGTTTTTGTCTATGAGCAGGACAGAAAAGAGTGGTTTTCCTGGGTTAACAACGGTTGGGTCGAGGTGACTCCGGTAATAAGCCACAAAACCTTTGCCGGAACAGGCACCAGAAATCTCACCCCTGATGCGGCAAAGGCCCTGGAAGATCTTTTTGAGAGATCCTTTGGAAAAAACTGATCCGGCAATGACCCGGCAATGATCCGGCAATGATCCGGCAATGATCCGGCATGGAACAACATCAATATTACTGCTTCACAGGCAAAAGAGATGTCAGACAAACAGATTAAAAATTTACTCGTTACCGGCGGATGCGGTTTCATAGGCTCCAACTTTATCCGCTATCTGCTTGAGGAGTCCTCTTTTTCGGGCAGGATCATCAATGTTGACAAGCTAACCTATGCGGGAAATCCGGAAAGCCTTTCAGATATAATGGCCATGCACGGCAGCCGCTGCTCTTTTGAAAAGCTCGACATATGTGATCTGCCTGGACTGGAGAGGGTCTTTTCCGACTATTCGGTTGATGGGGTGGCCCACTTTGCAGCGGAGTCCCATGTGGACAGATCCATTGCTTCACCAGGGGTTTTCATTGATACCAATATCCGGGGAACCTTCAATCTTCTTGAGTGTGCAAGAAAGGCCGGGGATCAATTTAAGCTTTTCCATCACGTGAGTACCGATGAAGTGTACGGCACCCTGGGAAAGAGCGGATATTTCACTGAAGCCACTCCATACTCTCCCAACAGTCCCTATGCGGCATCCAAGGCAGCTTCGGATCACCTTGTCCGGGCATGTCATAAAACCTATGGCCTGCCGGTTACAATCTCCAACTGTTCCAACAATTACGGTCCGTTTCAGTTTCCCGAAAAACTCATTCCCCTTATGGTACTCAATGCCATGGAAGGGAAACCCCTGCCGGTATATGGAGACGGCTCCAACGTGAGGGACTGGCTCTATGTACGGGATCACTGCATCGGGATCTGGACAATCATGGAGAGAGGTACCCCGGGGAGAACCTATAACATTGGCGGAGGGTGTGAAATGGAGAATCTTGCCATTGTTGGGAAGATATGCGACATCATTGACAATGCCGGCAAAAAAGCTCCTGGAGTCTCATCATCCAGGGATTTGATCACTTTTGTAAAGGATCGTCCCGGCCACGACTTCAGGTATGCCATAGACTGCTCCAGGATCAACCAGGAACTTGGCTGGAGGCCCCAAGAGTCCTTGGAAACCGGCCTTGAAAAGAGCGTGCTGTGGTATTTCGATAACATGGAGTGGGTCAGACGTATCAGAACCGGAGATTATCTGAACTGGATAGAGACCCATTACGGTTAGAACTGGGGTGTCTAAAAAACAATTTGATGCCCAAATCGTGATGATGTAGAGACGCAATGCATTGCGTCTCTACCGTTGATGGTCAAAAAATTAGCAACCGAAAATGGCAGATTTTGACACCCCAGGTTAGAACCCGCGGTAAGAACAGGGGCAAGTATTCCAAAAGATATTGCACTGACGAAAAAATAGACCAGTCCCATATGGCTTTCAAAGGATGCAAAAGAGGTTGTGGGGATCGAAATTGTGGAGAGTGCTGTTGAGGATGCCCGGAAAAATGCCCACATGAACGGAGTGGAGAACTGCCGGTTTCATGTCGGGGATGTCATTTATTTCACCGCAAGCAAATCCGGCAGAAAAGTCCCGGCATAACCAGCTTGCAAATCCGCCTGATGCACTTTTGCAGCATTATCGACCTGTGTTCTCAACTCATGCTCCAAAATCTGAGGTAACGGCACGGCACGGTCTTTTTTCCCTTTACCGTCATGGATCGTTACAAGATGCATGTCGAAATTCAAATCCTGCACCCGCAGCTTCATACTCTCAAAGAGTCGTAAACCACAACCATAGAGCAGTTTCACAATCAAGTCATATGGATAATCAAGCTGTGCAATGATATGATCCACTTCTTCACGTGACAGGACGACTGGAATATAGGGTTTTTGTTTGGCTCTCACCACACCTTCCACCTTTTTGAATTCTTTTTCCAAGGCATGTCTGAACAAAAAAAGAAGTGCATTGAACGCCTGGTTTTGACTCGAAGCGGAACTAAAGTGGACCCCCAAGTCAAGACAAAAATCACTGGTTTTAAGATTTATTTTTAATTTTTGTGGTAAAATATCTGGAAACTATCGAATAACTTGTTATGTGCAAAACAGGGAACAACTCAAGATATTTTAATGAAAGGTTTAAATAAATTGCAGATTGATACGAATTTTGATTTTTACTCGGATTCGAAAGGCGGTGACCCTGACAGCTTAAGCCCAACACTCCGTAGATACCATAAGATATTGTGGAGCAAGCTGTTACCAAATGGTGAAACCTTTGAATTAAGTGATGCTCAAACCGGTTCTTACCTATATCACAGATCAGATCAAGGAGAATTCTTCTTGGGCAGCGACGCCATAACACACTCTTATAAAAATCATAAGAGAAAGTCCTGGCTTACAGAACAAATTCCCGACGAGGTCAAGGAGCTTTTTGATGCAGGTTCTACTATCGGAGCCTATATCATTTTTCCAAACAACAGAATTGGAGATAAACATACAATTAATCAAGCCCGTGGAGTAAACAGTTTTATTGATGACAGATTTGATCTAACACTTGAATGCATACGCCGCTTCTATCTGTCACAAGAAAGCCCTCTTTATTCTACTTTGTTAAGATATAACAAGTTTTTTGAATTATTCCATAATTTTGAGGGCTACATCCAGTTCTTCTTGCTGGATGATCTAATTGATGAGAATGCAAATGTTAAGTTCTATTTGCCGTTTGATGACTTCAAAACACGTCCGGTGTTTTCTGATGTTGGCGAGTATATATCTTACAAAAGAGGAGTAATAGAGTTTATTTGCTCAAGAAACAAACGAATAGAAAAATATGTCAAAACTAAAAATGTCGAATATACAACCAGCACATAACAAAAGTTTCAACCCGACGTTTATCTCCGCTGCACTCCGATAAACGCGGGTTAAACTCGCGTTATGTGCAAAAAATATT
>JADGBO010000339.1 GCA_015231465.1 Desulfamplus sp. | reverse complement strand
GGTTATTATGCATCAGCTTGGTCCGACCCCGCTCCACACATAGTAAAGTAATTCATGGATTAATTTTACTCTGACCCTATTTACATGGTAAAGTAATTCATGGATTAATTTTACTCTGACCCTATTTACATTTTACAACAGACCCTATTTACAACACTATTTACAACAAGAATGGTATTGCTTTCTTCCATTTTACTCAGTCCTTGGCTATAAATGGGGAAAGGGCCTTTTGGAGAATTGCAAACAGTAGCTCTAAGGCAGGGAGCTTTTCCTCGTTCTCTCTGGCCTGCTGTTTCTCAATCCTCTCGGCAATAGCCGCCAATTTGTCCAGGCCTAAGTTTCTGAGGGCCCCTTTCAGGCCGTGGGCGGCTTTGCTTACCGAATCAAGGTCATCCCGGGCAAAGGCATTCTCGCCTTGGCGTAATACCGCTGCCAGTGAACTCCTGGCAGATTGCAGCAAAGTTTCAGTTTGATCCGGGCTGAGTCTGTAGACCTCCTGAAGATGCCGGCCAATGCAGACGGGATCAATGTCGAGACCATCATCGCAGTATTTTTTCTGGCCATGGGCAGACGATTCTTCCTGAAATTTTTCCTGCCCACCCATACAGCGGGTGAGAACGGCAAAAATTTCTTCCTGTTGAAATGGCTTGGTCACATAATCGTCCATTCCAGCCTGAAGACATTTTTCCCGGTAGCCACTTATTGCATGGGCGGTCATGGCGATGATCGGCAGCCTGGAGAACTCCTTCTGCCGCCGGATGAGCCGAGTCGCTTCAAAACCGTCCATTTCCGGCATCTCCACGTCCATGAGGATTGCGTCTGTGTTCTCATCCACCATCTCAAGGGCCTCCTTGCCGTTATTTGCAATGCGGACCGCCATACCAACACTAGACAGCACTTCCTTGGCGAGCATCTGATTAAAGGTATTGTCCTCTGCAAGGAGTATTGAGAGACCTTGTAGATGCTTTGCCGGATTTTCCTTTTCAGCTATTGACGAAACCTCCTCGGCGCCGTGTTGTGCCTCTAAGACATTCTCTATATTTTCAAGCAGAAGTCTGGAGCCGACAGGCTTAAGGAGGATGACATTGATGCCCGCCTGTTTTGCCAGCTGCTCCGTTAATTCGTTGCCAAAAAAGCCTGTCTGCATGATAATCGGGGTCTTGGCAATGGGGGGATCGTTTCTGATCATTTTTGCGGTGGCAACACCGTCCTGCTCCGGCATCATGTAATCCATGATAACGAGATCAAAGGGTGTTCCCTGCTCATGATGCTCGCGGAGCACTGCCAGCGCTCTACTTGGCAATGCCGCTGTCTTGACCTCAAAACCGGACAGGGTGAGGATATCTTTTTGCATTGCCAGGATCATAGGCTCGTCATCCACCACCAGGATTTTCTTGCCTGAAGGAATCCTTGCGGTAAACTGCGTTTCGGGTGGCTGTAGTTCAAACGAGAGGGTAAAGGAGAAGGTGCTGCCTTTGCCTGGGGTGCTGGAAATCTCAATCTGTCCATCCATTAATTCCACGAGTTTCCTGGAAATGCTCAAGCCGAGTCCTGAACCGCCGAATGTCCTGGTTGTTGATCCTTCTGCCTGGGAAAAGGATTCAAATATCAGTTTGAACTTCTCCGGGGAGATGCCTATGCCGGTATCACTGACAGCGAAGGTAATCCAGGCCAGGTCCTCTTGCCCAAAGCTGCTTGTAATTGTAACTGTAACACTCCCTTCCCCGGTGAATTTAATCGCATTGCCGACAAGGTTTACCAGGATCTGCCCTAAACGAAGAGGATCACCAAGCAAGGCATCTGGGACCGTATCGGCTGTTTCAAGGCGGAAATCAATACCCTTTTCAGCGGCTTTACCCGTAAACATGTACAGAAGATTGGTTAGAATGTCATGGAGGTTGAAATTGATCTTTTCAATGGTGAGTTTGCCCGATTCTATCTTGGAGAAATCGAGAATATCGTTGATAACAACCAGAAGGATATTGGAGGACGCCTTGACAACCCCGAGATACTCGCTCACTTTGAGAGGAAGCCCCGGTGTTTGCAGGGCCAGATTGGTCATGCCCATGATGGCGTTCATCGGCGTTCTGATTTCATGACTCATGTTGGCCAAGAACTCGCTTTTTGCCCTGTTGGCTCTTTCCGCCTCTGCTTTTGCCTCAACTAAGGACGTCTCTATCTGCCTGCGCTCATCGATCTCCCCCTGAAGTTTTTGATTTGCTTCTAGCAGCTCCGCCGTCCGTTCCTGGATGCGCACCTCCAACTCGGCATAGGACTTCTGTAGTTCCAGCTGGGCCTTTTTTTGTTCGGTGATGTCGAGGACAATGCCATCGTAGGAGGTCAACAGGCCCTCGGCATTATAAAAACGGATGGGGGTGTTCCTGATCCAGCGGAGCGTCCCGTCCTTTTTGATAATGCGGTGTTCAACCGGCTCAACCACCTCAACCACCTCATTTTTTACTATCCGGTCAATTTGAGCTAAAATAAGCTGATGGTCCTCAACCGGGATCATATCAAGCCAGAGGGCGGGGCAGGCGGAAAATTCCTCAGCAGTATAACCGGTCACCGCTTCGCAGGCCTCATTATGAGTAGTCTTAATGGCCTGGCCATTGGCAATGGATACATTATAGATATAACTTGTTATGGCCTTGATGATCGTCTGATAGCGTTCCCCGCACTCTTGCCGGTGCCTGTTGACCTCTTTGAGTTCAGAGTTTTGCTCTTTGACAAGAGCTTCCAGATGGTTACGATAGGTTTCCAGTTCCTTCTCGGTCTGTTTGAGCGTGGAGAATGCTTTACGGATGTCCTGCTCCGATATTCCAGCAATATCAACACTCTCAAAGCTCGGTTGTGCTTCAGCTCGTTTACATAAGTTATCTTGTTCTATTGTTGTCAACTCATCACCAGATTGGGGTGAATTTTTTTGCTTATTTTGAGTAAAAGATGATTGTTTGGCCATTGTGTTCTCCATTTTTTAAAACCGTCAATGTCCTTTTAAGTATGTTTCATTCGTCTCGCCGCTAACAAGCTGCC
>JADGBO010000338.1 GCA_015231465.1 Desulfamplus sp. | reverse complement strand
CAGCTCTCCGCTTTTGAGAATGGATTCCAGGGTTGATTTTTCCGCCAGTTCAATGTCTGCTGCAATGAGATTGTTTGAAATGCAGAAAATAAAAGCCAGAGTTAAGGTAAGTAGCAGGGTCAATCTTTTTTTCATCTGTTTCTCCTCCTTGGAATAAAACTGTTGTAAGAATAAAAAGGTTGTAGCACCTCTTCAATTAGTGTCATGATTGCGTCACGGTTACACCATAACATGAAAATACACTCAATTTTCAAGGTAAAGAGCCGTGTAAAACAATCTGTAATTGATAAGGGGCTGGTTGGTTTGCGGACTATGCCGTTTGTTAAATAAAATTTTTTGAAAATAGCCTTTATTTTCTATATTAAGATTACGATAAAGTAAACCCTTTTATATGAAAGTAGTCCGTAGGGGCGATTCATGAATCGCCCCTACTTTCATTCTTCGTTGAGCCCGTCAGGGCATGGCCGTTATATAGTTTTCCAGACAAGTAAACGGGTAGAAATAGATAGTTTGCCTACAGCTTCTTTACTTGAAATGAACATTGATCAATAAAAAACTCCCTTGGAATCCGTTATCAAATCATGTTAAGAAATGGGTTTTAAATAAGGTTCCCAATTAAATCCTGGAGTGCGGGTCTCCCCGCCCGCTTTGTTTAAATCAAAATGAAAAAGTTATTTCGTACTAATTCCTTAACTCAAGAGTGGTAAGTTCTCACTCTTTCCACCATATATTGTGGTATTATCTTGTTTAAAATACCATTTGTGGCACTCATTTGGAGAACTTATCACTGACGAGTTCCTTAAGATGGTGATTTATAATTATTAAAAAGCAAATTAAGCATAAAGGAAACAAGACAGATGGCATTTATAGATAAACTGAAAAAAGGGTTGAGTAAAACAAGGGAGATTCTTCTTACAGATGTGAATGAACTCTTTTCCAGTGATAGGAAAATTGATGAATCTCTTCTTGAGGAGCTGGAAGAGATACTCATAATGTCTGATCTGGGCATTGATCTCACCATGGAGATCATGGAGCGGATTTCCAAAAAATCCGGAAAACTTTCTACAGCCGATGAACTAAAGGCGGTTTTCAAAAATGAGCTGAGAGCCCTTTTTCCATCTGATCTAAACTCTGACGGAGAAAACGCGGAAGATGGTGTTCATGGCAGGGGATTGGCAAGGCCCCATGTTGTAATGGTTGTGGGGGTCAATGGAACCGGTAAGACCACAACCCTTGGTAAACTTGCCTTTAAATATGGAGAAGAGGGCAAGAAGGTTCTAATTGCGGCGGCAGATACCTTCAGGGCCGCGGCCATTGAACAGGTGGAGATATGGGCGGACCGTGCCGGAGCTTCCATTGTCAAACACCGTGCCGGAGCTGATCCGGCTGCGGTCTCCTTTGATGCGGTTGAGGCCGGCATGGCCCGGGGTGTGGATATTGTACTCATAGACACTGCCGGCAGACTCCATACCCAGAAAAATTTGATGGAGGAGCTGAAGAAGATCAAGCGTTCCGTTTCCAAACGGCTTCCCGGTGCCCCCCATGAGGTACTCATGGTGCTTGATGCCACAACCGGCCAGAATGCCCTTTCCCAGGCACGGCTCTTTGACGATGCTGTGGGAATAACAGCCCTTGCCGTGACAAAACTTGACGGAACTGCCAAGGGAGGTATTGTGGCCGCTGTTGCAGGCTCCATGAAGGTGCCCATTAAATATATAGGTGTGGGAGAATCCATTGACGATCTCCAGGATTTTGATCCGGAGATGTTTGTGAATGCCTTGCTTGACTGAGTTCCTGGTCTGTAAAAAAACTATTGAGGAGAAAATATCATGGCAGTAGTCATTAAATATGTCGTTGTCAGGGATGGAGATGAGAAGATGACCTTTACCACAAAAAAAGAGGCCGATGCCTATGACAGAATGCTGGATATAGCAGACAATCTGTTTCTCTTTTTCAAGGAGCAGGACCTTCCCTTGGATGATGAACAGAGGGAAGCCGTCTCCATGTCCCTTGCCCGGAACGGGGACACCGTCATAAGGATCATGAAGGGGGGTAAATTCCCTGTAAAATCGGCGGGTAAAAAGGAGAGACCGAAAGGTGAGGAGGAGAGTTCTCAAAGTAAGGAGGAAGAGAGTTCCCAAGGTAAGGAGGAGGAGAGTTCTCAAAGTAAGGAGGAGAAGAGTTCTCAAAGTAAGGAGGAAGAGAGTTCCCAAGGTAAGGAGGATATTTCAGAAGAGGAAAAGGAATCTCCCAAAAGCCAAAAGGAATCTTTGGAAAGTAAAAAGGACTCACCTGAAAGCCAAAAGGAATCTTTGGAAAGTAAAAAGCACTCTCCCAAAAGCCAAAAGGACTCTCCGGAAAGCAAAAAAGACTCCCCCAAAAGCCAAAAGGACTCTCCCAAAAGGAAAAAGGAGTTGTCTCAGATATAAAAAATTAAAAAACCGTCATCCACAAGGGGCAAAAGGCCCACGCCATTACAGGGGTGGCCTTTGGGAAGACAATATATTAAACACTTCCGTGGCAATCTGAAGCTCCTCATTGGTGGGGACAACCCAGAGTTCCACGGAGCTTTTCCGTGAGTGAACAGACCCTGGTTCCCCGGAAACCTCCCTGTTTTTGTCCCGGTCCAGGACAATTCCCAGGCCATCTAAGCTGCTGCATATTTTTTCCCGTACAACAGCATCGTTCTCGCCGATACCGGCGGTGAAGATAATGGCATTGACATTGCCAAGGACCGCAGTATAGGCACCAATATATTTTTTCACCTGATAGGTGAACATATCTAAGGCAAGTTTAGCCCTTTCATCCCCGTTTTTCACGGCAGAATGGATATCCCTCATGTCGTTCATACCGCAAATTCCCTTGAGGCCGCTCTCTTTATTGAAAAGCACATCAAGGGATTCAGGGGTGAGGTCGCTGTTGTCCATAAGGTATTTCTGTATTGCCGGATCCATGTCCCCTGTCCTGGTTCCCATCATGACACCTGCGAGGGGGGTCATGCCCATGGATGTATCCACACATGTTCCCTTTTCAATGGCCGCCATGGAGCATCCATTGCCGAGATGCACCGTAATAAGGTTTATATCCTGGATATTTTGCCCCATTAGCCGGGCCC
>JADGBO010000337.1 GCA_015231465.1 Desulfamplus sp. | reverse complement strand
GTATTTCAGGGTAACTATGCATTCTTTCGTAACGTAGTGTTTGCCACACTTAGGCTAGTCAACGAGGCTTGTAGTGGTGACACGACAAGCCCTTACGGTCACGGAGTGCCGTAGGGGTTCCGTTGACTCGCTGCTGCTTTCATAGAGCACTATCCCCTCATTATTTATTTTACGTGAAAAAAGGCTGTCCATTTCAAAGAATTTTTTCTGCATGGGTCGGGTATGAACAATAATGTCTATATCCCTCATCTGTCGTATTTTTTTGAGTGGCTCGGCAATTTTGAGTTTAAGTTCCATTTTGTCATTAAAACTTGAGGGCATATAACTATCTTTGGTTACAATATACAAATCTATATCGCTTTCTTTTGAAGGATGGCCATAAGCACGGCTGCCAAAAAGAATAATTTTCAGTGGATTGAGAGGCTTCAAAGCCGAAATAATTTGATCTTTTATCTTATCATCAAGATTTACAGTAGTTATTGGCATTTTTATTTAACCTTTAAGGTAATATCTCCGATTATCTTTTCAAGCACAGATGCCGCCCCTTTGAAATCAAAGGCATTAAGTCTGTTTTTCAGGGTGTCGATATCTTTACTGTTGCAGCATATCATGCATTCCCGCTCAATAGCTGTAAAAGCGGCAGATGCATTGAAATTGAGCAATAGGAACTTGCTTTTTGTGGATCAAGCTATACCGGATAACCATTAAAGATGTCAGCAAAAATAAAAAAAACGAGCTAAGGAATGGGTCTTAATTAACTTGCCCATTTACCTCACCCCCCAACCCCCTCTCCATGAATGGAGAGGGGGAGAATGGGTAAGTTATTTCGTGTTCATTCCTAAAATGAGTTGATTGAAAGCATAGCACTCCCTTGACACCCAATCCAATTGGTGATCAAGGCAGAGGATTGTCGAAGCGGCAGCTCAGGAACATGTCCTCATCAACCTCTGTCTCCACCTTGAAGGGAATGGATTTGAAAAGTTTGATCATCTTCTTGTTTTCCAGGGAGGTCACAGCGAAAAGACCTTTTACCCCCCTGTCCTTGGCAGCACTTGCAAGTTTTCCCATCATTATTCTTCCAATCCCTTTACTTTGATACCCCCGGCTCATGGAAAAGGCCACTTCGGCCATGTTGGTGGCAGGCTCCATGTAGTAGCTGCCCACACCTATAACCGTTTCAAATCCGATTTCCCCAACCAATGCGATGATGGTGAGGTTCCGCTTGTAGTCAATCTGGCTCATTATCTCCACGTCATCCCGAAGGAAGCTGGTCTTTTCGTGGAAAAATCGGGATATGATATCTTTTTTGTCGAGATTATAAAAATGCTCCTGGATTCTTCTCTCATCCACAGGTCTGGCAGGACGGAATATTATGTTCTCCCCATCCTTATTGACAGTCTCCTCAAGTTTTACCGGATATATTCCATATACAGACTCCCCCAGGGTTCTCTCCCGGCCTATCATTCCAAGTTCCTTGGCCTGCTCCATCAGCTCGTCCCGAAATTCCGGGTGGGCAATGCTTATGAGGGCAAAGGCCCTCTCCTGGGTGCTTTTACCGAAAAGATTCACCGCTCCGAACTCGGTGACGACATAACGGACATCCTCCCGGGGTATTGTCACGATATCCTTCAATGAAGGGACAATGGTGCTGACCCTTCGTTTCATGGCGGGTCTGTTTCTGGAAGAAGCCGGTAGATGATGGGTCTCCAGATAATCATCCGAGCCTTCCCCGGTATCGGAATTGGAATCAGGGCAGTCAACATCCTGGCAGATACTCTTTCCATGAACAGGCACATCTTCAATCTCCATGGTGGAGTAGAGCATGAGAATTGACTTTCCCCCCTTGGAACGATTGGCTCCCCTCACAAAGTCGCTTACCCCGGATATGCCGGCATAGAGGGTTGCAGCCTGGGCATCGCAGGATACCTGTCCAAAGAGATCCACCTGACGGGCAACATTCATGGATACCATTTTATTATGACGGGAGATGATTGCAATGTCATTGACATAGTTAAAGGAGTGAAACTCCACAGCAGGATTTATGTGGAGAAATTCATAAAGTGCCTCGGTTCCCACCGAGCAGCCTGCCACCATTTTCCCTTCGTTAAAACCTTTTTTACGATTGTTGATCACACCTTTTGAGTAGAGGTGCATCATGTCCTGGGTGAGGAACTGGGAATGGATTCCAAGGTCGTTTTTACTCGAAAGGGCATGACTTGTGGCCTGGGACGCTGCATCAAGACCTATCTGGAGGGTGGAGCCGTCTTCAATTAGCCGGACAATATGTTCTCCTATCCTGGAAGCCTTCTGGGAGGGAGGTTCAAGTTCAATGGTCATGAGGGACTCGTTTTTCTCCACAATGATATCGACATCATTAACATGGATGAAACTCCGGCCAAGGACCATGGGCATCCGCTCGTTGACCTGGGCAATCACAAAATCCGCGGCCAGGGCTGCGGCAAGGGAGACATCCACTGATACCCCAAGACTCATCCAACCGAAATCATCCGGCGGACTTACCTGAATCATGGCAACATCAAGATGAATTCTCCGGCTGGTAAACAGACTTGGCACCTCTGCCATGTTTACAGGGGTGTAGAATCGCTTGTTTTTTGCCAGCTCTGGGGGACGGGCTGCTCCAAGGTATATGGAGCGGATGGTCATGCTCATATCTTTGGTGCGATCCGCAATCTGGGTCAGGGAAGTGGTCTCCCTGGACATCAGGCGGATGATCTCAATATCGCTTAAATTGTCTGCAATCATGGCAAGGCCGTTGACAAGGGCCTGGGGTTCGCCGCAGTAGGAGCCTATGAATACACGCTGACCCGATCTGATCTTCTTGACGGCATCCTCCACCGTCCTCTGTTTGGTGACATAATCATCTGCCCAGTAACTTAAAATTCCCATACCCCCTCCTCAAAACCGTTATTATGTAGGACGGCCTCACATGACCGTTATTGAATCAACCAGCCTTGTTATATACTCAAAAACGACAGTTTGTCTGTTTTTCCATGACATACGGGTATTTGTCTGAACCAGGATGGCCAGGATTTACAGGATGATCAGGATTTTTATCCTGTAAATCCTTTCAATCCTGAGTATCCTGATTCAGACAGTATTGACAAGCCTCAC
>JADGBO010000336.1 GCA_015231465.1 Desulfamplus sp. | reverse complement strand
GCTGTTTCTGCGATATGGACATGGATGCCCAGGGCATGGGCCTTTTTTTGGAACATATCCATGAGGGCTTTGCCGTTTTTAAGGGCCTCTCTTTTCATGGCCGCAACTTCTGCTATAAGTTCATCAACCGGCCTGTCCAGCTCTTCAAAGGCACTTTGACGGCTTCCCCGGTAGGCCACGGCAAACCTGTCCATGGCACCCCGGAGAAATTCGTTGGAAAGGGCTCGGTCAACCCTCTTTTTATAGGCTCCGGAGCTTTCCGGAGGTTTTTTACAAACTCCGGCACTTTCCAGAGAGTTTTTACAGGCTCCGGTATTTTTTGGAGGGTTTTTATGGGCAGAGTCCGTTAAAAAATGTGACGGGTTAGCTTCATGGTTCGGTTCATGGTTCGGTTCATGCTTCGGTTCATGCTTCGGTTCATGGTTCGGGGGCTGGGCTGATTTTGGAGATGGTGGTGGTTGAGTTTCTTTGTTTCTATTCATGGTTTTTTCCCAAAATAGTCATGTGCGTTGGTTTGCCGCCGTCGTCAATGTAATTGTCAATAATAACTATATTTATTTTAGCACTGCGAATAATTTCCGCTATGAGTTGATACGCATCAAATATTTGCCCATCATAAAAAATCCCGTAATCTGTTTTCAACTGGTTTTTTTCAAGTGCATCAAAAAGAATCTTAAATTTTTTATCACTGTCTTCTATATGTTTAATTTGAGTCAATTCAAGATTATTTATCTTTTGGAAAATTTGAGCATTATTTAATAAAAACATTCTCATTTCCACAAAAGCTTTCATAATCTTTATGCTTATATCTATAGCGGTTTTACTGTGCAAAACAGCCGATAGCATGGCTACACCTTGTTCAGTAAACACAAAGGGATTTGAACTTGAATGCTTTAGGGTTTTGAACCGGTCACAATTTGTGACCAGTTCCTCTTTTTCTTTTTTTGTAAGTTGAAATCTGAATTCCTTTGGGAATCGATCAATATTTCTTTTTACTGCTTGATTTAAAACCTTTGTTTCAACCCCATAAAGTTCTGCCAAATCTTTGTCAATCATGACCTGTAACTCACGGATGCCAAATATTTTTTCATTTATACTAACAGGACTAACAGAGATGGCGTTTTTAGTGCTATCCATATTAACAACTCCTTTTTTAGCTACCTTAATCCGTGGCACAAAATTTGATCTGGATTGTTTTACAACAGTTCTGCAATATGAATAACCCCGAAATTTCTCTTCTGGTTCAATGCACCGCCCCGGAGCTGCATGACACAGCCCGGACATTCGGTAACAACCAGCTCTGCCCCGGTAGCCTCGGCATCATCTAATTTTTTTGTGAGTATCTCCCTTGATACATTGGGAAAATTTACGGAAAAGCTTCCTCCGAATCCGCAGCAGGTTTCAGCCTCCAACGAGGGAACAAAGTCATGGCCGCTCCTTTCAAGAAGCTCCCTGGGCTCCCGGGTAATACCCACTCCCCGGCAAAGATGGCATGGGGAGTGCCATGTGATTTTTTTTGGTGTAAAAGGTGATGCCGGGTCCCGACCGGGCATCCCTCCCAGATTGTATATAAACTGGCTGAAGGGCATAACCCTGCGGGCAAACTCCCGGGCCCTGGAACCCAGTACAGGGCCGGCAAGGTCGGGTACTGCATGTTTCAAATGTGATGCACAGGAGGCACACAGGGTTACAATGCAGTCCAGATCAAGGGATTCAAAGGCTTTGACATTTTGCACTGCAACATCCCTGGCAGCCCTTTTCTCACCCATGCTTATTGCCGGGAGACCGCAGCAGGTCTGATCCATGGGAAATTCCAGGGTGATGGTACGGCCCGAGGCAGCCCGGGCCATGGCTTTCAAGCCTGCCCGAAGCTGTTCAGGATAGACAAAATCCTGGACGCATCCGGAAAATATGCCCACTTTCAATGTCCCTTTTCCCGGGAAAAAGCCCGATTCCTTATCCGGCCCATCTTTCAAGCTGTTTGCAAACTCCTTTTCAATGGTTTTCCAGCCATCCCTGAAGGGTATCTTTGCAATGGCAGGCAGCCTTTTGAAGTTATGTTCCTTTGCAAATACCATGGGAAGGTGGCGCAGATAGGGCACTCCTCCATCCGCCAGGGTCTCGGTTAGAGGGGTCTGGGCAAGGCTTGCGGCCCTTAAAAGCCCGTGGAAAAACTTTCTGTTTTTGAGAACGCTGCCCAGAATGAGGCTCTCCAGGGGGTGACCATCTTCATCCTGTATGCGGGTATGCACCTCCTTGATGAGGCGGGGAAGATCAATGCCTGCGGCACACACTGCTTTGCATGCCCCGCAGTTGGTGCAATTTTTGACAAGGTTTTTTGCATTCTCCCGGCCGTGGAAAAAATAGGTCGTGATCAGTCCTATGGCCCCTATGTAGATATATCCGAGCTGGTGTCCCCCCACCATGCGATAGACCGGACATACATTGGCACAGGCTCCGCAGCGGACACACTGGAGAACCTGGGCAAAATCAGGATCCCCGGCAATTCTGGTCCGGCCGTTATCGAGAAATACCATATGCATCTCCCGTTTCCCGGATGGTTCGGTGCTGCATTGGGAGGGGCCTGTGATCCAGGTCACATATGAGGTGAGACGCTGGCCGGTGGCGTTTCTTGGAAGAACCTTCAAAACGGTTAGGGCATCCTTGAGGCTGGGCAGGAGTTTGTCAATGCCGGCAAGGGCCACATGGACCCTGGGCAGGGTCGTGGCCAGGCGGGCGTTGCCTTCGTTGGTTACAATTCCTATGGTTCCTGTGTCGGCGATGACAAAATTGGCTCCGGTAATGCCCATGTCAGCTTCCAGGAACTTCCCCCGCAGTTCCCGGCGGGCAACCTTTACAAGTCTTTCAATTTCCGCATCCTGGTACCTGCCTGTCACGTCGGAAAAAAGTTCCGCCACCTGGAAACGGGAGAGGTGAATTGCCGGCATAACCATGTGGGAGGGACCTTCGTGGCGGAGCTGGACAATCCACTCACCAAGATCGGTCTCCGTCACATCCAAACCCTCTTTTTCCAGGTGGTGATTGAGATGTGTCTCCTCGGCGGTCATGGATTTGGATTTAATGATCTTTTGGGATGTTGTTTTTTTTGCAATCTCCCCGATGATCCGGTTGGCATCCTCGGCTGTTTC
>JADGBO010000335.1 GCA_015231465.1 Desulfamplus sp. | reverse complement strand
GCTCTTTACAGTGAAAAACCTGTTTCTCTCTATCCCCTTATTATAAAGGATGGCAACGGAAGCGGTGATTATCCTGCGGCGGATATGGTTGATATTGCGGCTGATCCGGCACCGGAGGGATATTCATTTGATAAGTGGCAGGGTCAGATAGCCACTGTGGAGGATATCAACAGCAGCACCACCCGTGTTTATATGCCGCAGAATGAGGCTATGATTATTGCCACATATGCTGTTAATCCTGATGATCCTGTAGTTCCTGATCCTGTGGTTCCCGATCCTGTGGTTCCCGATCCGGTGGTTCCCGATCCTGTGGTTCCCGATCCGGTAGTTCCCGATCCTGTGGTTCCCGATCCTGTGGTTCCTGATCCGGTGGTTCCCGATCCGGTGGTTCCCGATCCGGTGGTTCCCGATCCGGTGGTTCCCGATCCTGTGGTTCCCGATTCTGATTCCGATGGCGGAACGGATTCTGACGATGAAACAGATTCTGATGATGAAACAGATCCCGACGGGGAACCTCAGCCACAGCCTGATGAGTTTTTCACCAGCATGACAGAGATTTTCTGCTCCCAGGCTGCTTCCGGTTCGGATTCCCAGGATACAACCATAACAGGCAACACATCACACATTGCAGCAGGTGTTGATCTGATAAATCTTGTGATGGAGCGGGAAACCAGGGAAAAATCAACTTCAGGTGAAACCATTGAATATAATGGAATTTTGTATGCGTATGGCGGCAACAGTGAAACAATTATCAGTAATCTCCAGGAACTTGCAGCCTGCACCATAGCAACGGCCCACGGCAATATCATGGAAAACAGAGTGCCGTTTTCAGATTCCGGAGCCGTTAAAACAGAAAAGATAAAGGCATTCATGCAGAGTGTGGAGGAGCTGATTACCCCGTTCGTGAATGAACGCTACCCGTTGGATTCCATGCTTGCCAATGCTGCGGTCAAGGCCATTGATGATGCCTTAAATGCCGTTTATATATCCCTTGCCAAGGCAAGATCGTTAGATTACAAAGCATTGTTTACTCCAGGTACAACATATACAGGCAGGGGGGTCACTGTTACTCCAAATATCATTGAAGATGCCATTTTGAAACATCCAGGGATTCTTCAGGATATCCTTGATATAGCTTCCGTTGATATAACTCCTGAATTGGGTATCGAAGAAAAAACATCAATGATTCTTGTCAACAGTAAACTGGGATTTTTCCAGGCCGCTGCGATGGCTGTACATTTACCAGCCATGGCAGATATGGAGTCTATGCTACTGCAAAAAGACAGGCTCCCCACCATAATAGAAACCATGGAAAAAGCGTTGAATCTAACCATATTTGGAGACCCAAGGGGATATATATCCGAGAATGGAACAGGAGTTGATTTTGAAGCCGGTATCAATGTTGAATCTGTCAATCCAGGAATGGCAAGGGCTGAAATAAAAAGAGCATCTGAACCGGAAAATAGTGAATATTATCATCTGTTAATTACCAATCTCAGTTTTGTGCCCTCTTCAATACCCCAGGGAATCCATATGCTTCCAGATGGCAGAGCTGTATTGGTGTGGGACAACATAGCACTAACTGTAACTCCCATGCTTCCTGATCCTGTATCTCTTATAAGGACAATCACAAAGGATTTGAAAATACCCTTTGAAATAATGGATGACGGCAGATGGTCCGCAGGAGATGCTAAAAAAGGAACTATACTTGTCGGAATGGCTGCTTACCAGAATGTTCGGATGCCTTTGCCGTCAAGTACTCCTGAAGCTTCGTCAACCCTTGATTTTATGATCCAGGGAGATGACCCTGCATCGGAAGATTACACTATACAGGCTCTTCTCGGTGAAGATGTCAGCGTGAATATGCCCCCTGCTCTGCATCAACTTGATACCCTTCTACTTCTTTTTGAGAGCCTGAAGATTCCTTTGAAAATTGACAGGAATAGCGGTGTCATAACAGTGGAAGGTATCTTGAGATTCAAGCCTGACTACATGGTGGAAAAGCTGGCAGATGATGAACTTCTATTCTGGCAGGAAAACAGGGACAATACCGGAGCTGCCTGGAAATCTGATGATTACAATGGAGATGGTCTGATGGATATTCAGATGATAACGGAAGAGGGAAAGCAGGTTATTTATCGGCTGGCATAGTTTTTTGTAAGGCTTTGCGGGAGTTCCTTCTGAACTCCCGAAGCCGACTGTTTGTTTGAATTACTGATCATACCGGTTCTGACATCTAAATCTACTCCCTTCCAGATTGGTTACCTGAAACATATCACATTCGGAAAATAGCATGGGATTTGAGGGCAAATATTAAGATAATCTACACATACCCGACCTCTTTATTTTTCAGTAGCAACCGCTATTCTGTCTTCGTGAATTCCATAAGTCAGCCAATGGCTGAATGCCGCGGAATAATCTTTTCCAAAAGCAGCCCTGAGATCAGAGTATCTTGCAAGATAAAATTTGACATCAAAATATGGAGAGGCGACCCTTCCCTCAGGAAGTCCGTAAGCTAAAAAGTGCTCAAATGCAGCATGAAAATCCCTAACTAAGTTAAGATCAGAGTTTTCCTGAAGATAAAATTGGGCATCAAAGTATGGAGAGGCGACCCTTCCCTCAGGAAGTCCGTAATTTATCCAGTGGCTGAATACCGTAGGATAATCTGTCCCAAAAGCATCCTTAACATCTGAGTTTGAATCAAGGTATAGTTGAGCATCAAAATATGGAGAGGCTACTCTTCCCTCAGGAAGTCCGTAGTTTATCCAGTGGCTGAATGCCGCATGATAATCTCTACCGAAAAGTGTCCTAAGATCGCGATTTTCCTGAAGATAAAATTTCACATCAAAATAGCGGGAAGCTACTTTTCCACTTGGAAGTCCGTAATTTATCCAATGGGTGAATGCAGCAGTATAATCTGTGCCGAAATTTTCCTGTACATCAAAATCCTCCTGAAGATAAATCTGAATATCAAAATATGCAGAAGCTAATCTTCCTTCAATAAGTCCTTCGGTTAACCAATGGCTAAATGCTGCTGAATAGTCTGTTCCAAAAGCTGCCTTTAGATCAGGGTTTTCGTCAAGATAGAAATAAATATCAAAATATGGTGATGCCAATAAAGTGATGTCAATAAAGTGATGTCAATAAAGTGATGTCAAT
>JADGBO010000334.1 GCA_015231465.1 Desulfamplus sp. | reverse complement strand
GCTGGAAGATGCCCTGAAGCATCGTGATGCAGCCTGAGGGGGTTTTTGTGATCCAATCCTGTAAATCCTTTCAATCCTGCCCATCTTGATTCAGAGTAAAAAATGTTGACATTCAAACAGAAATTTTATATCAGATAACTGCCATATAAAAAACATAACCAGATACCCTAAGGAGAAAAAATGAACCCCAATAAAATCTTTGCCATACTCATCACCGCCGCCATGCTGCTCTTTGTCCAAAGCGCCCATGCCCAGCAATACCCCCACCCGGTGCCGGACACCGGCCAGACCCAGTCCTACACCGACACCTTCGGGGAGGACTCGGACTACACCACCACCACGCCGTCCCCCTCCTACACCAAACTGGATGCCGGCGGCAATACCCTCTCCGATTCCGCCACATCCTGGGCAATGGTGAAGGATAACTACACCGGCCTCATCTGGGAGAATAAAACCGATGACGGCTCCATACACGACAAGGACAATACATACACATGGCAGAATGCCCAGGATGTATTCATTGCCAATCTCAACGCAAACGCCTTTGGGGGCTATACAGACTGGCGGCTGCCCACCATCAAGGAGCTGGGGAGTATTGTAAATTATGGGAGATATAATCCTGCTATTGACGTAAGTTACTTTAGCGACACTATGTCGTCGTATTATTGGTCGGCTACTACCGGCGCCGGCGATACGGCCGGCGCATGGCTCATCCATTTCGACGACGGCCTCGATCCCTTCAACGGTAAGAGTTCCTCTTATTACGTTCGTGCCGTCCGTGCTGGACAGTGATGGATAATTTGATAATTTGGATATTTGGTTATTTATATGGCAAAGTACGAACATCTTCCCCTGTATAAGAAAGCCATGGAGACGGCAATATATCTCCATAACATCGTCAGGAATTTCAACAGGTATGATAAATACTCCATTGGGTCCGATTTAAGGGAGTTATCGAGAAAAAACATACGATTAATTATACAGGCCAATTCAAGTTATGATAAAACCCAAATTCTGCAAGAGCTTGTCGTAAATTGTGAAGAGCTGAAATCCATGGTGATTTTTGCAAAGGAGATAAAGGCGTTTCAAAACTTCAACTCCTTTAAACAGTCGGCAACTTTTGTGGAGAACCTTTGCAGACAGAGCCAGGGATGGCTGAAAAGCAGTAATAGTAAGAAATAGCCGGAATTATCGACTGAACCTTGAAAAAGGCAGCAGGCAGATAAGTGTGCTAAGGAACACTGTGCGCCTCCTCCGCCTTGATACATCCCTTCCAGGGCAGTTTAAAAAAGAGGGTTTGTGCAGGGCATGAGAGGACAGGATGTGATTTTAATCCATTTGCATCCGGTGGACATAACGTCATCCAGTGAGGAGGTAAAATGTCGTCCAACTATTGGTCCGGTACTACCAATGCCAATAATACAGACAACGCATGGATCATCAATTTCAACAACGGCAATGATAACAACAACAATAAGAGTTCCTCTTATTACGTTCGTGCCGTCCGTGCTGGAAAGTGTTCGCTGCTCTCGTTTGAATCCCTTTATAACGCATATATGGATTGTAGAAAAAGAAAAGGTAATACAATCAATGCATTGAGGTTTCAGTATGCCCAGATTTCAGAGCTTGTGGATCTTGCCCTTGCTCTGCAAAAAGGAACATATCAGCCATCCCGCTCTGTCTGTTTTTTAACCAGCTCGCCGAAACTCAGGGAGGTGTTTGCCGCAGATTTCAGGGACAGGGTTGTCCATCACCTTGTGGTGAGGGAGCTTGAAAAAATTTTTGAGCCCTGTTTTATACATGATTCATATGCCTGTCGTAAGGGAAAAGGTATCCATGGTGCTGTAAACCGGCTTCGCTCTTTTATGAAAAAAGCGACATGCAGCGGCAAGAAAAGAGCCTGGTACATGCAGCTTGACATCCGCTCTTTTTTCATGTCCGTGGATAAAAACATCCTGTTTCAACTCCTTGCCAAAAAATTGAAACCCCTTGCCCTTGATGATCCGGCCAGGGGGCCGGATCATTTGAAAAACGAGATACTCCTCTCCCTCTGCGGGATACTGCTTGACCACGACTGTACGGAAAATTACCTGTTCAAGGGAGATCCTTCCCGGATACATCATGTGCCAAAGCACAAAAGCCTCTTCCATACGGAAAAACACAAAGGGATGCCCATTGGCAATCTGACATCCCAGTTTTTTGCAAATCTGTACCTCAATGAACTGGATCAGTTTGTGAAACATACGCTTCGGTGTCGTTGGTACATCCGCTATGTGGATGACTTTGTTCTGATTCACAATGACAGGTCCCAGCTTGAAAAATGGCGTTGTGAAATCATTGATTTCCTGAATGAAAAACTTCATTTGTCATTGAAAGACAGCGGCAGAATTGCACGGGTTGCCGAAGGGGTAAATTTCCTGGGATATATCACACGACCCGACTACAGGCTTGTCAGAAATCGTGTGGTAAACAATCTCAAGTTTAAACTTGATCTGTTCAAAAAGAAAATAGTTCATGAAAAGGGGTATGGAGACCGCCGCGTAAATATACTTGACTTGAAAACGGATGTTCTAACCCATCTGAGGCAGACACTCGCTTCCTACCTTGGCCATTTCAAACATGCAAATTCCTGGCAGTTAATGCATGCCATCTTTGAGAAACACAACTGGCTTAACTTCATCTTTATTCTTGATCCCTTTAACTGCAAGCTCATTGAAAAACTGAAATATAAAGGCTGCTTCAGGTCATATAAGGCCCAGGTGATTTTTTTCAAATTTCGATTTGGGGATGGGTGGCTTCATCTTTTCCGTGCCGGCAGGTTTTTTGAAGCATACGGAGATGATGCCCTGAAACTCCAGGAAGCTTTTGGTTATCGCCTTAAAAATCACAGAAAGGGACTCAACCCATGTACCGGCTTTCCCTGCCATTTGCAGGACCTGGCCATGCCTAAAATCATAAGGGCCGGTTTCAATGTGGTGATGATGGAGGAAGAAGATAAGGGGCGATATGTTATGAACAGGCGTGTGAGTTATATCATTCAACATTATGGTGCGTTATAATCAGGATATAACCGGGGTGTCAAAATCTGCCATTTTTGGTTGCTCATTTTTTGACCACCAACGGTAGAGACGCAATGCATTGCGTCTCTACATCATGACGTTTGGGCGTCAATCT
>JADGBO010000333.1 GCA_015231465.1 Desulfamplus sp. | reverse complement strand
GGCATCCTTCATATCAGATTAAAGTAGTTTACACTTCTTGTCTGGAGTAGAGACGCAATGCATTGCGTCTCTACCGCTGGGTTATTTTGCCATTGGAAAAGTGTAAACCGGCAAATGAAGGATGCCGAATTTTGGCATATTTCATTGCTCGCTTGAGAGCCCAATACTTTTTAAACAGGCTCTTAGAAATTATCAAGCTTAACAGAAAACCCTATTTTTTTGAACAAGCTCAATTAGTTCCAATGTATTTCGGCCTGGTTTTCCCTCTCCTATGATCTGATCATCCACCTGAACCACAGGTACCACACCCTTGTTGGTTCCGGAGATAAATACCTCCTCAGCCTTATAGAGTTCATCAAGATGGAGTGTGCGCATCCCAACAGGAAATTTTTCACCGGCAGCCTTGAGGATTGCCTTTCTTGTGATTCCTTTAAGCACACCATGTTCTGCAGTGACAAGGGTTTCATTGACAAATGCAAAAAGATTGCTGGTGGTGCCTTCGGTAACATAACCTTCGGGGTCAACATAAAGGGCCTCGGATGCATGTGCTGCCCCAGCTTGCTTCAATGCCAGGGATGCCTTCATGTAGGAGAGGCTTTTGGCCTTGGGGATATCCCTTTGGAACGGTACGGTGATCACCTTGATTCCCTTTTCATACCAGTGGACAGGAATGGGGGGAATGGGAGTTATGAGTACGAGAAGCCTGGGATTGCCGTTGGGTGTCATAAAATTGGAACTCGAACCCCCTGTAATGATGGTCCTTATATTTGATTCATTGATGGATGGATTTTTATCAAGGGTCTCCATGATAATATTTTCAATCTCTTCACAGCTCCACCGGATGTCAAGCTCCACTGCCCGGGCAGACTCCACAAGACGCTCCACATGCTCTCTTAAAAAAAGGGGAGTGCCCTTGAAGGTACGCATGAGATCGCACACGCCGATACCCCTTATTACCGCAAGGTCATCCACAGGTATTACTGCTTTGTCTGCGGGCAGAAATTTCCCATGGACATAGTAAATCCTCTCTGCATCGCCGGAGGAGCCGGTCATATTCGATTGTTCTGACATTTTTTATCTTTCCTTAGTGTTATGGGACAAATCCTTATCTGTTTATGTGTAGGTTATGCAGGAGATAGACCAAAAGATAGCCCAAAATGTTTGCAAAAAGCAAGAAAATGCTCCATATACTCCCCAGTCATAAACTACGCAGCTTTCATCTTTAGTTGGGCCCGTCAGGGCATGGGGGTTATATGAAATCTTTTTTGACAAATCTTCCTGGTATGGACGGGGTTTCATGCCGAAGAGTCAATCCTGACATTCCATTCTCCCAGGCAGCCGCACCCTTTGCCGGTATCCCTGGAACCGTTATCCTTTTGAGCGGAACTTCCCTTGACTGTGCCAACTACAATATTCTGGCGGCCATGCCCTGGCTCATAATCAGAGCCTGGGGGGATAATATCCTGGTGAATCTCTCAGGACGATCTTTTTCCTTTCGTGCCCATCCCCTGGATGTGGTTGATGCCGTTGTCAACCATTACAGGGGGAGTTGTGATCTTCTTCCCCGGGAGCTTCATGACCAGGATTCAGGCAATTTTACAGGCCGTTGGTATGGATTATCCCCGGACAATGTCTCCGGTGTATTGCCTTGGAGTTCATTTGGTACTTCTCCTTGCAGCTCCTCGGAACTGCCTGGAAATTTTCCCTTACGCTCTGCCCTTTTCGGTTATCTCTCCTATGATCTTAAGGATCAGATTGAGGTTCTGCCCAACACATGCATGGATCAGAATCTTCCTGATCTTTATATGTGCCTTCCTTCCTTCATATTGATTCACGATATCCATGATGGGACCTTCCATGAACTCTCTCCCCGTTTCCACAATGGGGAGTCTCCCCTTGCCTCCCGGGTTATTGAGAATCCTGTTTCCACCGACCATATTCATGGAAAGCTCTTTGCCATAGATCGGTGCGGTTTCACATCCAACTTTTCAAAATCCGAGTATATTGGGGCCGTTAGAAAAATAATTGAGTATATCAAAGCCGGAGACATATATCAGGCCAATTTTTCCCAGCGATTTTCAGCCTCCTTCTCGGGGGATACCTACTCCCTTTTTTTAAAACTTTTTGAAAGAAATCCAGCTCCTTTCTTTTCCTATATAAATGCCGGAGATCATCAGATCATATCCACCTCTCCGGAACGTTTCATAAGTCAGAGGGGCAGATACATAGAGACAAGGCCCATAAAGGGAACCATCAGGAGGGGGAAAAATCCTTTGGAAGATGCCGAGCTGGCCGCCCGGCTCCAGGATAGTCCCAAGGATGATGCTGAACTTTCCATGATAGTTGATCTCATGAGAAACGATTTGGGCAGGGTATCTACCGGCGGCACTGTAAGGGTGAAGGAACACAAACGCCTGGAGCCCTATGACAATGTATTTCATCTTGTCTCCATTGTCCAGGGAGAGCTTGCCCCGGGAAAATCAGGCATAGACCTTCTAAGGGCTGCCTTCCCCGGGGGGTCCATCACAGGGTGTCCAAAAATAAGGTCCATGGAGATCATTGATGAACTGGAGAGTGTAAGGCGCCATATTTATACAGGTTCCGTGGGTTATATCAGTTTCCATGACACCATGGATTTTTCCATTGCCATAAGAACCGCTGTTGTTGCCAATGGAGAGATAGGGTTTTCGGTGGGAGGGGGAATTGTCTTTGATTCGGATCCGGAAAAAGAGTACCAGGAGACCCTCCACAAGGGTAAAACATTCATGGATATACTTTCATGGGATACTGTTGCCGATCCTTTGGAGAAAGAAAGGGGCAATGAAGAACAGGGAAAAACAGATGAAAAAAGGGAAAGGGCAGACGAAAAAAGGGAAGGGGCTGATGAAAAAAGGGAAAGGGCTGATGAAAAAAGGGAAGGGGCTGATGAAAAAAGATACCGGGCCTGGGTCAATGGCAAAATAGTTCCCGTAAAGGATGCCGTCATACCCGCGGCCTTTCCCGGGTTTCAATACGGTGCCGGGGTCTTTGAGACCATCCGGGTGGACAAGGGCCGCATCATAAGGCTGGAAAAGCACCTTGAGCGCCTGGCAGGGAGCTGGGCAGAACTTTTCGGCAGGCGACTTCCTTCCATCACCTGGAGCAGTGTAATCGGAAGGCTTGTGGAGATGAACGGCCTT
>JADGBO010000332.1 GCA_015231465.1 Desulfamplus sp. | reverse complement strand
TTTTCGGCAGTCTCTATCACAGAAGCTGCTTTGTCTACTCCCTTCTTCATCATATTTTTCAACGCCCTCCCACATCTTTGGGCTATACCTCTTAATATGCCAGGTTCGTTCGGATAGCCTATCGGTAATTCCTGAGCTGTTGTATCTCCGGAAAGAATACCAGCGTCCCCGAACCCATGACTTACCGCCAATTTCAATACGAGGTTGTTCACTTCTTCTATACCCAAACCTAACGCGGCATAGGCTCTGGCTATATTGGAATGGTCGCGAATATGCGGCGTTGGATCCGTATGTCTTGAGATGAAAATTCGTGCGTAGGCTTTGCAAACATCAGCATCTGAGCGTAAATCCAAACTAATTCCACCTGCATCGGTTTTATGGGT
Source organism: Desulfamplus sp. (assembly GCA_015231465.1). Classification (GTDB taxonomy): domain Bacteria; phylum Desulfobacterota; class Desulfobacteria; order Desulfobacterales; family Desulfobacteraceae; genus Desulfamplus. Next base: position 2,818 of record JADGBO010000332.1, on the reverse strand, counting down.
AATATCAGGCGAGTGTATCTTCATGACCAGCGGATATCCTATCTCTTTGCCAATACTTGAAGCATCTGCTTCTGTTTTTGCAATTTCCGTCCTGATTACAGGCAATCCGTAAGCCATCAGCAGTTCCTTAGAATCTGATTCCGGCATAAATTCCCCTGCAATCGCATCGGTGATCAGCTTTCCAGCTTTATCCTGATCAACCATTATCTGCCTGGTCAATTTCGGCGGAATTTCTAAAAGTGTTTCAAGGTTTTTGTTATATTCCACCATATAGAGGAAAGCTTTCACTGCCCGTTCTGGAGTATTATAGGTCGGGATTCCCGCTTCATTCAAAAGTTCCACTGCTGAGGCTATGCTTTTACCGCCCATTCAGCAGGTAAATACAGGAAATTGACGCCCTTTCATGGTCGAAACCAGCGTTTTTGCCACTGCAATGGGGGCAGTAAGTGCCTGGGGTGCAAGAATAACAAGCACCCCGTCTATATTCTTCGAGTTAAAACAGACATCCAGGGTTTGGGCAAACCGCTCCGGCGAGGCATCACCAAGAATGTCAATGGGATTACTTCGACTCCAGAAGGGCGGCAGGAATTGATCAAGTGCCTGTATGGTTTCAGGGTCCAGGGGGGCCGGTTCCTCTCCATACTTGGCGAGAGTGTCTGTGGCCATCACCCCGGGACCGCCCCCATTGGTAACTATAGCCAGACGGGGTCCACGCGGTCCTGGTTGTTTGGACATCAGCTCGGCACAGTCAAAGAGCTCTTCAATGGTCTCCACACGCACGATACCGGCACGCTTGAAGGCTGCGTCATATACAGCGTCCTTTCCTGCCATGGCACCTGTATGAGATGCAGCAGCTTTTGCACCGGCCGGACTTCTGCCTGATTTAAGTACGATGATGGGTTTAACCCTGGAGACCGAACGGGCGGCACTCATGAATTTGCGAAAATTGGTCAGGCTTTCGATATACAATAAAATACTTTTTGCAGAGGAATCATTTCCGAGATAATCGATCATATCTCCGAAATCAACGTCAAGCATGGAACCTGTGCTTACAAAATGGCTAAATCCAATGTTCTCCTTTAAAGCTAAATCAAGTATAGCCGTACAAATGGCTCCGCTCTGGGATACAAATGCTAAATTTCCGGACACGGGCATTTCAGATGCAAAGCTGGCATTCAGGTTCACGCCGGGTCGGATGATGCCCATGCAGTTGGGTCCAACAATACGAAGTCCGCCGGCATAAGCTATTTGCTGAATCTTTTCCTCTATATCCTTACCTTTTTCACCGGTCTCCTTGCCTCCGGCTGAAATAATGATGGCACCCCCCACTTTTTTCTCGACACATTCACTGATTATATCAACAACCGTATGAATCGGTGTGGCAATAATGGCAAGATCCACTTCCGTTTGAAGCCCTGAAACAGATTTGAAGGTGTCATACCCGTGGATTATCTTATGGTTGGGATTCACCGGAAACACCGTTCCGGAAAATCCGTTAACAAGATTTTTCATCAATGCATTGCCGATTGTTCCTGATTTTTCGCTTGCACCAACTACTGCGATATGCTGCGGTTTAAAAATGCGATCAAGATTATATTGTCCCATCATTCTCATCCTTTCTTAAATTCAAATCGTTTCCTCTTTTTACTCCACGTTTACTTAAATGGCTTTTTTGGCAGACCGGACAGCTTCCGCCAACGTTTCTCCTGCCTTTTCAATGCCGTTTTTAATGTCTTGAAAATTCTCTTCACCTTCACCTTCACCTTCACCTTCCTCATTCCAAAGATGCAGGGTTCCCCTTGGACACCAGAGACTCTTCAATTGAATGGACAGGGGCAGTTAAGTTAAGGAATAGGTTTTAAATAACTTACCCATTTACATCACCCCCCAGCCCCTTCTCCATTAAATCCTTTCAATCCCGAGTATCCTGATTCAGACAGTATTGACAAGCCTCACGGCATTATAGGTGCCGACTTTGAGTATTTAAAAGATGGTATAGGCCAGACCGAAAAACAGGGTGGTGACAATATCATCATCCAGGTTATCCCCTTGGTCTATATGATCAAAAGTAAGGGTTGTGATCACATCAATGGTGTTGGATACATAAAATCGAAGTCCTGTCTCCAGGGCGTTTTTATAGGTATCGTCTCCTTCCGATGCAAGGATAATGTCAAGCTGCCACAGATTAGTCCAGTCGATTTTATCAGTTATTTCATAGCTCATCGATGCTGCGTTGGTGAAGGTGTTATTAATATCTCCGAATTCCCAGTCTACAAGGGTTGTTGAATAGGAGACTCTGTCAATGAACTGCCATTTGAAGCCAAAGGGTTTTGCATACTCTGCGTAGATGGACAATCCGGGATCACCTTCATTACCGGCATAATCGGAAATAAGGTAATCAATTCCTGCACCGACTTCAAAGCCGTGTTTGCGAGTCAGCACCTTTTCATCGGTCAAAATATCCTGAATCCGGATGATACCCATGGCTCCAAGAGTTTCCCTGGTCAAGACACCGGCTTCTTTCAGCACGATTTCCATATCTTCATACCAATATTTTTCATACTCTTTCAGGCTGTACTTGCTTTTGTACTCATTTTCTTTCGCAATTACTTTGGCAAGTTTCAGATAAGCCTCATCAGAAATACCCCCTTTGATTACACCGTATTTTTTCAAATCCTCCACACAGCGATAGGCTTCCATCAAGGGGGTGGCTGTTGTAATTCTGCCGTATCCGAAACCGGCTGAAGCTTTGGCGTAGGGGTCATTGTCATTGGAATTTTCAAGATCCCTCACACCCACATCAAATCTACCAAAACCG
>JADGBO010000331.1 GCA_015231465.1 Desulfamplus sp. | reverse complement strand
GCCGGGTGGGAGAAAGTAAATGCACATGGTTAGTCATCATAACCCAGGCATGGATATCAACTCTGTATTTCTTGGAATATTCTTTGAGCCAACCTGCATATGCTCCGTGATCTTCGTCATATACAAAGCAAACCTGACGATTATTTCCGCGTTGGATCACATGAACCGGCAGATCTATTGGTGTTATTCTCTTGGTGTTATTCTCAGGAGTCGTGGCATAATTTTCTTTGTATAGGGTGTAGTAAAGTAATTTAAGGATTAATTTTGTCACGGTAGGGATACCGGTTACCCGGCACCCCCCGTACAGATCCGTACGTGCGGAATTACCGCATACGGCTCCTGCCTCAGGTCAAACGCAGAAACATTAAATTAGGTGGCTGTGTACCACACCTACGCTGTGTGAATGCACTGCTTCGCTGTTTCTCGCACCATGTTCCGACCGATCAAAGCTGCTTCCAGCCTCTGTGTACTGGTCACCGCCGTCTGAACATAGTTCCCCTTGGCCGAAGGACTTTTCTCCACGAATTCCGCTGGTGGTTGGACGACTGTCGTCGGTTGAACTCCTTTGTTCATTCGCTTCATCGACACTATTCCTTCGTCCGACTTTCCAGGCGCGTACATATCGGGCGTTCGGTCACTGACCTTCACCGACCGGGCCAACTGTATTCCTCAATTGGTCACCCCTGGGATCTCCCGGTTTCCGTGCAAAGAGCTTGCGTACATGCACCAGTTCTAAAAGACTCCGCGGATCCAGTTCGCAACTCGCGATAGCGTAACGAAACGTTTTGCCTTCCCCTCCAGAGTACAGGGTCGGCAATCCGAATAATGTGATTTCGGAGCTCAATAGCTGGGCCTGCACGTACCCCTGTCAACGCTTCGCCGCTCCCTTACGGGTAGCCGACGCATGACTCGGAGGCCATAGTTGGTCGCTATCCTTTACTATGCGGGGGACTTTCACCCCTTACTCTTTGCCGGCTTTTACCGGCGCTTTCGACTTGACCCCTCAAACATCCTCGGGAAAAGGACAAGGAATAGCATGTCAAAATCATTTACAAAAACGGCTATTTGGGTATAATCGGGTATGTTTATGGGTATGAGGGAGGAAAAATGAAAGAATTTGATATCAAGATCACCCCGGAAATTCTACGGCTGATCGCGGGAATAGACGAGTTCAAGGGGCAGTGGAAGGCCCTGGGCAATCTCGCTCACGAACGACTGAACGCCTTGAAAAAAATAGCAACCGTTGAGTCTGTCGGATCTTCGACCCGCATTGAAGGAGCGAAACTGACGGATTCAGAGGTGGAACAACTCCTCACCGGCATCAAGATCGGCACCTTTCATTCCCGTGACGAAGAAGAGATTGCCGGATATGCCGAGGCTATGAGCCTGGTCTTTGGTTCATTTAAGGAGATCCCGGTCACGGAGAATCATATCAAGCAACTGCACGACATTATTCTGCAGTTCAGCTCAAAGGACGTCCGGCATCGGGGCGAATATAAAAAGCTGTCTAATAACGTGGAAGCCTTTGACCGGGATGGCATAAGCCTTGGAGTTATCTTCGAGACGGCCACGCCGTTTGATACGCCGCAGGAGATGACGGCGCTAGTAGAATGGACGGCAACCAACCTGAACGAGGAAGAGTTGCACCCCTTATTGATCATAGCTGTGTTTATCGTGTGCTTTCTTGCCATTCATCCCTTCCAGGACGGCAATGGCCGTCTCTCCAGGGTCTTGACTACCTTGCTTTTGTTGCAAAGCGGTTATGCCTATGTGCCGTATTATTCGCTGGAAAGCATCATCGAGCACAACAAAGACAAATACTATCTGGCCTTGAGAACCACGCAGAAGACCTTGAAGGCCGATGGTTCCAAGCTGGATGCCTGGATTTTGTTCTTTCTTCATAGCCTGAAAAAACAAAAAGACAGTCTGGCAAAGAAAATCGAGCGGGAAAAGATCATGATCAATCTTCCAGCACTCTCGGAACAGATCCTATCCATTATCAAGGAACATGGCCGGGCAACGATATCGGACATCGAGGTGACCACCGGGGCCAACCGCAACACCATCAAGGTGAGACTCCGGGAACTGGTCACAGACGGCTTATTGGTAAAACACGGCAAGGGCAAAGGTACCTGGTACACACAAGGGTAAGGTCTGCCAAGATAAATCATTTTTAACATCCAACATCGAACGCCCAACATCGAATGATGAATATGGAACCCCTTGCCACGAATTTGCTAGCGAAGGCTATTGTTCACCCAGGCGTAGGCGTACTTGGCTTTCGATGATGTCCGGTTTTCATCGGCGGCCTGCGCCCCTTGTTATATTTGGGTTTAAACCCTCCTCTACTTTGGGGGTCAACTTGCTTGGAAATCGCAACATGTCCTTTAGGAGCAGGTTTCAATAAAGCCTCGTCAGGCTGGACGCAGTCAAGTTTATAACCAATATATTCCTCAATGGCGGGGAGATAAAATGATCCGTCCTCGTCAGCAAAACTTATGGAGATCCCATCCTTACCAGCCCTACCAGTTCGACCTATCCGATGCACATAATCATCGGCCTCATACGGCAAGGTATAGTTAAAGACATGACTGATATCATCAATATGAATGCCTCGGCCAGCCACATCTGTCGCTACCAGAACTTTGATTTCCCCGCTGCGGATAGTCTCAAAAAGCAATAATTTGCTTTACACATTATGTGCTGTAATTGTAGGACAATACTTGCTGCATGTTTTTGGGATTATCTTGACTCTCTTGAGTGCTATTTTTAGTGTTCTGACCCCGAATCGAACCCATAATCGAATGATTCCGAATAATTCGGACATTTTATTTGCACGCACCATTACGGAAATTATTTCTCGAGTAAATTTTTTGATTATGGTAAATTTACAGTGCTGGCGTCATGCTTAATGTTTATCTTCTTGACAGCGCCAGAACCAAAGGAAAATTAATCCGTGGTGGCAGATATAAGATCACCCTAACCACCGAAAACTTGGAGGTACATTATGTCGACGGATATAAAAACACTAGAAACGGAAGCATTGTCCTTACCTGTTTCTCAGCGAGCCCTTTTAGCGCAGCATCTTTTGGCTAGTCTTAGTGACCTTGATGAGCAAGAAAATGAGCGACTATGGTTGGAAGAGGCGCAACGTCGATACCATGCTTATAAGGCAGGTACTTTTTCATCGAGGGATGCCTTTGAATCAATTTCAGATATGCGTGGCAGGCT
>JADGBO010000330.1 GCA_015231465.1 Desulfamplus sp. | reverse complement strand
AGGGGAAGATAAACCACTTAAGTATCCACTGATTTTTCAGGTTGCCTATGTGGCCCTTCTCAAAAAAATAGATCTCCTGCCGTATCTTGATGTGGATGTGGATATTGCTGTGGAGAACCTTAAAAAGGTTCATCCCAAAATGCCGGTGTTTCAGATATCTGCCAAAACAGGGGAGGGATTTGGAGGCTGGATTGAGTGGCTTGAAGGTTGTGTCAAATCGGCTGATCCGGAGGGATAAATGGAAAAATCGGGTGGTGAGATTAAAAAAGCTGCTTTTGCCGGCTCCTGGTATCCGGAAAGTCCGGAAGAGTGTACCCGGAACATCGGGAAATTTTTACAGGAAGGCAGAGAAAAAATTTTAAACGGTCCTTTTTCAGGAGGAGTGGTGCCCCATGCCGGATGGTACTTTTCCGGCTCCATAGCCTGCGGAGTAATTGCCTCCATAGCGGCCTATCCACTTTTATCCGGCCGCAATGTCAATGCCGTCGTAATTTTTGGGATGCATATGAATCCGGATTCCCGACCCTGTGTCATGGTGAACAGTGGATGGCGAACACCCCTGGGGGAGCTTTTTGTCCATGGGGAACTTGCCCAATCTTTTGCGAAAAAGGTAGATATCCGCCAGGATTCCCCGCTTGGGTTTCCCCAGGACAACACCATTGAACTCCAGTTACCATTTGTAAAGTACTTTTTTAAGGATGCAGCCATTTTACCGGTGGGTGTACCGCCCTCGGAGCAGGCAGAGATAATGGGAAATACAGTTGTTGCTTCTGCCCGGGAACTGGGATTGAATATTGTGGTTCTCGCTTCCACTGACATGACCCATTATGGAGATAATTTCGGATTCTCACCGGCAGGTTCCGGCACAAGGGCGTTGAAGTGGGTCACTGATTACAATGATAGAGGAGCCATTGAGACAATGACTTCCATGGATCCCGGGGCAATTATTTCCCACGGACTTGCCAACAGGAGTATGTGCTGTGCCGGGGCCGCGGCTGCTGCAGTCTCTGCTGCAAGGGAAATGGGTGCTGTCGGAGGAGTTGAATTTGACTATGCCACAAGCTATGACAAAAGTCCTGGAGAGAGTTTTGTGGGCTATTCGGGCATTCTTTTTTCCCACTATAGACTCGCCAAGTTTACCCCCTGTGTCAGGGATAGCTGTGGCCTCAAGAGACAGGGAACCAGAAAACAAACTAAAGTAATTAATAAATGCACCCCCTCTCGGCCTTGATGCCCGATTCGGCCAGGCGGTCATGAACACCCCTTAAACCCATTGCCGTTTTATATGAAAGTCCCCATATTTTAAGGCTCCCGGGACTTTCATTGTTCGTTGTGCCCGCCAGGGCATGGCCGTTTTATATCAATACCAAACACGGTTTGTATCTTCTGGCCGGAACGTTCCAAGGACTGATTGGCACTTCAAAATCCTGCTTTGGACATACTCTGCAGCGATTGAATTTCATCAATGGACAACTCTGTAAATTCAGAGATTTTCTCCATGGGCTCACCCTTCACAATCATTTTCATGGCTATCTTTTTAATACCCATCTCCATTCCATCCATTGCAGCGGTCTCCATGATATTTCTCTCCCGGGCAAGGTTTATGAGATAGCGATCATAGGCAGCCTTTTCCTGCCGGCTCATATGAACCCAGGCCAGTTTCTCCCTTGCCTTATCAATGTTTTTTGAAGAGAAATCATCTTTAATCTCTTCATGTTTTATCATGTATATCCACTCATCAATGAACCTTGTTATTACATCCGGAAACTTATGCACCTGAATAAAATAGTATTCCGGGAATATATCCTTTGTGATAAATCTTATGCCTGGTTTTAAGTTTTCAATAACCTGGGAACCTCTCTTGATATGCAGGGGAGTACCGGTATTCATGCCGAGAAACCGAGTCGTCCCCTTATAGAGATAGTCATCTCCGGTTCCAAGGTTGAAATAGAGGATGCTTACCGATATAACCTTACTTATGCTGCTGAAATCCTCTCCCAGTTTCTGATTTTCAACTATTACCTTGGATGTGCCGAAGAGAAGACGCTCCAGATAGTCTGTTTCCCTTGTGTTTTGAATCTCTATTATGATTTTACGCCCAAGGGAGTCCTCAACCATCAGGTCAACCCGGTTGAACTTATCATCTGCATGGCTTTGGTTGCCTTCACTCTCCAACAGATTCAATATTTTGATATTTTCATCTTCAAGGAGAGCTGCAAGAAAACCTTCAAGAACATCAAAGTTGGATTTATCCCTCAAGAGGCTTTTGATGGCCCAGTCAAAACGGATTAAACGCACTGGATTGTCAGCCATGGAACACCTCCTTTTTATAGAATTTTGGCGAGAAAACCTCGTGGCCTTGTGCCCGAGGTTGAATCGCCTTTTTCAGCCGTTTTTTAGTCTGAGCGAATAGCTAAGGCAAAAACCGGCTGAAAAATCACTGTTGATATAGTTTTCCAGATAATGAAATTGGCAACCGTACTGATCACTGTTGATATAGTTTTCCAGATAATGAAATTGGCAACCGTACTGATATGGGGTGTCTAAAAACCAATTATATCTACCCTTGATGGTTCAAAAATGAGCAATGGAAAAGGTCAGATTTTGACACCCCAGAGTAAGTCTTTTTTCAATGGAGTTCTCCTTTTATATGAAAGTCGTCCGTAGGGGCGATTCATGAATCGCCCCTACTTTCATTGTTCGTTGTGCCCGCCAGGGCATGGGGGTTATATGAAAGCCATCAGTAATCACCTGCACGGCTTCCATGTTTCGTTGTACCCGCCAGGGCATATACAGGAATCCTGATAACAAAAGTAAATCTATCTATGTAAAATTCTATTTAGTGTCTCCACAAGGGCATCTATCTCCTCCCTGGTAATCACAAGGGGAGGGGCAAATCTGAGGATATTACCCTGTATCACATTAATTATAAAGCCCTTTTCAAGGCACTTTTCCACAACAGAAGCTCCGTAATCGGGGTCGCCGTCCAAAACCACTCCCACAAGAAGGCCCTCTCCCCTCACCTCCCTGATATGGGGATGGGACCCTTTGAGAGCCAAAAGGCGCTGCCTGAAATGGATGCCCTTTTCACGGCACTCCTCCAGGAAGCCCGGGTCAGATACGATTTTCATCACCTCTATGGCAGCAGAGGCCACAAGGGGTGTTCCGCCAAAGGTGGTGGCGTGGCTTCCCAGGGCAAAACCCTGGGCAGCCCTTTCCGTGGCAAGCATGGCACCCATGGGAAGGCCGTTGGCCAGGGCCTTGG
>JADGBO010000032.1 GCA_015231465.1 Desulfamplus sp. | reverse complement strand
GCCCCCCGTGCGGGGGCGTGGATTGAAACCGTACATCTTACGTCCTTCAACAAAGAGCCAATGGTCGCCCCCCGTGCGGGGGCGTGGATTGAAACCCAGAAAGGTATGGTCGATATAGGACTACTACGTCGCCCCCCGTGCGGGGGCGTGGATTGAAACCGGTCAATGTCCTGGTAATGTCACAATTTTTTGAATGTCGCCCCCCGTGCGGGGGCGTGGATTGAAACGGATGCTTTGCGCTTCTCCCGCCTGGCATCGTTGTCGCCCCCCGTGCGGGGGCGTGGATTGAAACAGCCTATGATGAAACGCATCCTTGAGCGCCAATGTGTCGCCCCCCGTGCGTGGGCGTGGATTGAAACTCAATGTGCGATGTGCCTTCAAGCGTCGGAGTTGGTCGCCCCCCGTGCGGGGGCGTGGATTGAAACTTGGGGATTATGTCAGAGTCTGGTGGCAAAGTGGTGTCGCCCCCCGTGCGGGGGCGTGGATTGAAACACGTAAAAAAGTCTGATGAAATTGTGCAACTTCGTCGCCCCCCGTGCGAGGGCGTGGATTGAAACATGTTATTGCCATAGCACTGTACGCCACCATCAGGTCGCCCCCCGTGCGGGGGCGTGGATTGAAACAAGTACAATAATGATGTACAAAAACGGGCGTAGTAGGTCGCCCCCCGTGCGGGGCGTGGATTGAAACCAAGCTGCCTGTGCGGCAGTGAACTGAAGCAGGGTCGCCCCCCGTGCGGGGGCGTGGATTGAAACCTCAAGATTGTTTATGATGTCTGGATGTATGAGGGCTGCCCCTACATTACGATAACCAATTTAATTATCTGGAAAGCTATAGATAACTGGTAATCCTTTAAAAAAACAGAACAGCCGCTGTCGCCTATATGGTAAATATTATCAGTGATCGGTATCATTTTTTAATATGCCCTACAATTACATCCAGTATAACATTCCAATAAGCATTCAAATCAGGCATGGCATGTCCCATACCGTTGATGATTTTCAGTGAAGCATCAGGAAGTGCATCAGCAGTGGCTTTACCCGCTGATAAAGGCATCATCGGGTCATCATCTCCATGAATAACAAGTGCTGGGACACATACCGTTTTCAGAGCATCTCCCCTGTCTTCCTGGGTCAGGATTGCCATATACTGTCTTAAAAGACCTGCCGGATAAAAAGAGCGATCATATGCCTCTCCTGCTAAACGGCGGCAGTAAGCTTCATCATGTGGTATTCCACTGCCGGATACTAGTTTCAAATATTTTATGCTGTGATCAATGTAGGCTTCCCGCTCTGACGGTTGCGGGGTCATCATAAACTCTATCACTGCCGGTGTCGGAATGAACTCTCTTCTGTTCCCAGGACTGCTGTATATGGAAATCAGGCTTAGGAGACGATTTGGATAATCAATGGCAATGGTCTGAGCGATAAATCCTCCCATCGACATGCCGCATATATGAGCTTTTTCTATTTTCAAAAAATCAAGCAGTCCTGCAGCATCATTGGCCATCTCCTTGATGCCGTAGGGAACCTCAACCTTTTGTTTCATAAAAAGAGCACCTATTTTTGCCATTGCCTCATTGACATCGGAATTACCTATTTTTGTCGAAAGTCCAGAATCCCTGTTATCGTATCTGATGACATGATAACCTTGATCCGCAATCTGTTCACAAAATTCCTTTTGCCAGTGAATCAGTTGACATCCCAACCCTACAATGAGCAGCAGTGCCGGTGATTCTGGGTTCCCAAATGTTTCATATTCAATCTGAATACCGTTCGTGTGAGCCAATGCCATTACTGAATTCCTTTTATTGGTTATACTCCCTTAAAGTTTAAAAATGACTTTTCATTAGTCTTATTGTGGGGCCGTGTCAAGCTTTCCGGGACAATTCAATGCAAATTATTGGATTCCCTGAACCATATTCTCAGGCACTGTTAGAGTTTGTCATCCACTGCACCGGTTTCCCTGAAAACTTTAACTGACAGCTTTAACTTTCATGACATATAAAGTGGACCCCCAGGCTCAAAACCTGTTTGCAGGGAAAAGCATTGTATTGACAAAGTATAGTGAAACCCATATATTTGCAAAATAGTTTTTTTTCACTGCCAACCAAAAACAAAACAAAAGGAGTTATAATGTCAGAACATATTTTGGAAATAGACGACGATGCCTTTGAAACTGAAGTACTTCAATCCTCTATACCTGTAATGGTTGACTTCTGGGCTCCCTGGTGCGGCCCCTGCCGGGCCATTGCTCCCACCATTGAGGAACTCCAGAAATCCTATGACGGCAAAGTTAAATTTGTGAAGGTAAATGTGGATGAAAATCCGGTATCCCCGAGCAAATACGGTATCCAGGCCATCCCCACCCTTATTTTTTTCAAAAACGGAACTGTTGCGGAACAGATCACCGGCATGGTTTCAAAAGCAAAACTTGAAGATGCCATAAAACCTCTTCTGTAAGTTTCTCATTAGTGATAAGTTCTCTATATTAGACACACATGCAGTCATGCAGGTGTTGATGATGGAAACTGCGTTGGGAAAAATGAGAAGTTATCACTCACGAGTAATTTTTAAAGTTGATCTCATAAGAAGCGACAGGAGGAGGAGAATGTCACAGACAGATTACGATCTTGTCATAATAGGAGGAGGCCCGGCAGGACTCACTGCGGGTATTTACGCATCAAGGGCCCGCATGAAAGTGATACTTTATGAAAAAACCGCCCCCGGAGGGCAGGTGATCATATCGGACTGGATTGAAAATTATCCTGGTTTTCCAGATGGAATCAGCGGGTACGATCTTGGGGAGAAGATGCTTAATCAGGCTAAAAATCTGGGACTTCCCATTGAAATGGAAGGTGTAACATCTTTGGAGTTGAGCCAAACACAGAAAGTGATCCATCTTGATTCCGGAAAATCCGTATCTGCCAAGTCTATTATAGTTGCCTCGGGTGCATCCCCCAAGACATTGAATGTTGGAGAGGATAAATTCCGGGGAAAGGGAGTCTCATTTTGTGCCACCTGCGACGGCCCTTTTTTCAGGGATAAGACAGTGGTGGCCGTGGGAGGGGGAGATACGGCTGTTCAAGAGTCTATATTTCTCACCCGTTTCGTGAAAAAAGTTTACCTTGTCCACAGGAGAGATGAACTCCGTGCCGCCAAAATACTCCAGGAGCGTGCATTCAGGAACGATAAGATTGAGTTTGTATGGGATTCCGTTGTAACAGGCATGGACGGTCTATTTGCCGTGGAGGATGTCCATATCAGAAACGTCAAAACCGATGAAATTTCAACCATCAAGGCAAACGGCTGTTTTATATGGGTAGGAATCACTCCCAACACCGATTTTGTCCAGGATTCCCTTGAAAAAGATGAGTGGGGTTTTATCCACACTAACGGCCGGATGGAGACATCGGTACCCGGGGTCTATGCTGTGGGGGATGTACGCACCACTCCCCTGAAGCAGATTGCCACGGCAGTGGGGGATGCAGCCATTGCAGCGGTTGCCGCCGAACATTATGTGGAGGGGCTATAGATGTGGAGGGGCTCTGGGAACCTGTTGTACAAATTTATTACTGTTATCATCGCCATACTGCTTATGGGATTCCTGGCCGGGGGATGTGCATGGTTTTCCAACGCATCCGATGATGTTGAAAAAAGTGCCCTGGAACTTGCCGATGAAGGCATCAGGGCATATCAGGATGGAAATTATAAAAGTGCAATCAAGGCTTTTACAACCCTGAGGGACTGGTATCCGTTCAGCAAGTATGTAATTCTGGCTGAACTCAAAATTGCAGACTCCCATTACAAACTCAAAGCATACGAAGAGGCCGTTGCTGCTTACCAGGAGTTCGAAAGCCTCCATCCGAGAAACGAAACCGTTCCCTATGTAATATATCAAATAGCAATGTGTTGGTATAAAAGAGTTGTATCTGTGGATAAGGATCAGACTCCCACAAGAAAAGCTCTTGAAGAGTTCCATAGGCTCATGGAGAGATTTCCCGACAGCAGATACAGCAAAAAAGCCTTGGACAATATTGATCAATGCATGGAGAGCCTTGCAGGTCATGAAGAGTATGTTGCCCGATACTATCTGAAAACCAAGCATTACAAGGCAGCACTTAAAAGATTCGAGTCAATATTTGCCAATTATCCTGACACCGAGGCAGGCAAACGTGCCCTGGAACAAATTTCATTGTGCAAAGAGAGGATGGGCACCAGCGATGCTTGAATCATCTGGAAAACCAGGCTGTCTATACCACCCTTAAACAGCGGCGATCCCTTCGCCATTGATCAAAGGCCGCAAGATGGTCCATAAGATCGGCACACTCCACCCTCATCCACCTAAGATGCCATATGTCGGAAGGCTCTATGGGTTCCACAAAACAGTTGAAAATGGTGGTTATCTGACCACCGGCTTTCCGATCTCCGGGTTCTTGATCTCCGGCTTTCCGATATTTGGGTTCTTGGTTTTCGGGTTCTTGATCTCCGGCTTTCCGATATTTGGGTTCTTGGTTTTCGGATTCTTGATCTCCGGGTTTCCGATCTCCGGGTTCTTGATCTTCGGCTGTCCCATCTCCAGGATCCAATTCTCTTAAAAGATGCACAACCCTTTTGGCCGTGGGTATATATTCACCGATGTCAAGCTGTCCGAAAAGAATCCGGTTTGCAAGGCTTTTAAGCTCCCTATAGGTATCAGGCCGGCGGATTACAGCCTCTTCGGTCTGTTTCAATACCTCTTCCCAACGCTCATTTAGATTTTGGATAGCTGTTTCAGAAATATTCTTACGCATGACTATTTTATCTTTTAAGCCATTTTTCAAGCATAATGTTCAAAGGTTCCGGCCGGATGGGTTTGGCAAGATAGTCATCCATTCCGGATTGAATACATTTTTCCCGATCCCCTTTCATGGCATTGGCTGTCATTGCAACCACGATGATGCCATGGTTGAAGGTTCCTGTTTCATCCTGGTCATGGGATTTGAGTTTTCTTATGTGGCGGGTGGTTTCATAACCGTCCATCTCCGGCATCTGGCAGTCCATGAGAATGATGTGGTAGGATCTGTTATGCAGTGCTTGTATGACCTCTTTTCCGTTGGAGACCATATCGACTTTCCTGTATCCAAGTTTTTTGAGCATGCTCATGGCAACCTTCTGGTTTATGGGGTTGTCTTCGGCAACTAAAATACGGGAATTTTTCTTGTAACCGTCATTGTGGCTTTCGGGCATGAATATCCAGGGCAGGGGGGTAGGGCGTTCCTCTTTGAGTGCGGCTCCGTGGATTCCCCCGAGAGTTATCACGGCATTGTAAAGGTGAGAGGGCTTGACAGGTTTGGTGAGGCAGGTTGAAAGTATTGTCTCGTTGTTTTTTTGCTGTTCCCGCTGACGGATTACATGGCTTCGCTCGGCCATGGATGCAAGCATTATGAATCGGATATCCTCCAGATTGGGATCCTGCTTTATATTCTGTTCAAGGATGTAGCCGTTGATATCAGACAAACGTGTATCAATGATAACTATGCTGAAGGGATTCTCTTTTTCGGCGGCAGATCTGAGCATATTCATGGCCTCAAGGCCGCTGGCACATCCATCACAGCGGCAGCCCCAGTTGGTCAGAAGCTCCAGGAGCATGTTTCGGCATCGGGTGTTGTCATCCACCATGAGAACATTTATATTTTCCATGCCCTCAAGTCGATCCCGGGGCCAGGTGTCGGGAAATGTCAGAGAATCCGTTGAAAACCCGGATGAATCCTTTTCAAATACAGATGAATCCTTTTTAAATACAGAGGTGAACCAGAAGATGGAACCATGGCCGGAACTTCGGTTGGCTTTGACTCCAATTTGACCTCCCATCATTTCCGAGAGCTGTTTGGATATGGAGAGTCCCAGTCCGGTTCCTCCATATTGCCTTGTTGTGGAGCTGTCAACCTGATAGAATGATTCAAAAAGGCAGTCCATCCTGTCTTCTGGAATGCCTATGCCGGTATCCTGGATGGTGAAACATAAGGTGATATTATCACTATTTTCCTTTTCCAGGGTCACATGGATGGCAATTTCTCCCTTGTGGGTAAATTTGATGGCATTCCCCACAAGATTGATCAGTATCTGGCGAAGCCGTACAGGATCCCCCTTAATCCTGGGCTGGATTTGCCTGTCAATGGTGCATAGATATTCAAGTCCCTTCTCCTGGGCCTTTATGGCAAGGAGATCGTTGACCTCATCTAAGACTCCCCGCAGATCAAAGTCTATCTTCTCCAGTTCAAGCTTGCCGGCCTCTATTTTTGAGTAGTCAAGAATATCGTTTATTATCTCCAGCAACTGATCTGCACTGGTGCTGATAATGGAAGCGTACTCCCGCTGTTCCCGTGTAAGGTGGGTACCCTTGAGGAGAGCTATCATGCCCACAATGCCGTTCATGGGGCTTCTTATTTCATGGCTCATGTTGGCCAGAAACTGGCTTTTGGCCCTGTTGGCTGCTTCTGCCGAATCCTTTGCTATTTTAAGGGCTTCGGCTTCTCTCTTTTCAGTTATATCCTCCACAATCCCTTCAAGGTATATCTCACCCCGATCATTGTCCCGGATGGCATGGGCATTGATGCTCACATCCACAAGGTGTCCCTGCCTGTGTTTGTATTTGGTTTCAAAGCCCTTGACACGACCTTTTTCCAGGAGATTAGATACAAATTTCCGGCGATCCTCGGGTTTGTGATAAAGTTGCAGGGCAACATCTGTGATCTCATTGATAAGAACTTCCGGAGAGGGATAACCGCATATTTTTGCAAAGGCCGGATTCACTGTTATGAAACGCCCCGGAAGAGTGACCTGGAAAATACCCTGAATGGAGTTGTGAAATATCCCCCGGAACTTTTTTTCCGATCTTTTCATCTCCTCCTGCTGGGTGAGATTTGTAATCCAGGAGTCAAACATCTTAGCCGCCACTTTGGCAAGGGGTTTTACAACATCAAGTTTTCCTGTGATGCCGAATCCTGCAACTATTTTGCTGTCTATGCGTATGGGACAGCTAAAGCCCTCCCTCACAAGGGGACTCATATCGGCCTCTTCCTTTGTCACCGCATATTCAGGGACAACTCCCGTCATGATCTTTTCGGCACCTGAGTGGAGATTGCCGATGCGGGATTTGTCAGTGGCACTTACAATATATCCCCGGTCATCATATATCAGTACCGGAAATCCCGTCTCTGACCAGATAACTTCCATGAAGTGTTCTGCAAGCTCTGAAACAATGGCTGTATTTAGCATAATGTCCTGCCGAAACGCAGGAATTTCATGGTGAAGTTCCCCCGGCCCTGGGTTGCGGATCTCAGTGCCGTGGAGTATCCAAACATTCTGGAAAGTGGCACCGTGGCCCTCACCACCTGAATGCCGGTTCTGTGGGCAATGGACTCCACCTTTCCCCCCCGGGCATTAATATCACCGATGGCTTCACCCATGGAGCTGTCCGGCACCAGTACCTCAACATCCATTATTGGCTGGAGCAGGGCCATCTTTCCTTTTTCCATGGCATCCTTGCAGGCCATGGATGCACAGACGGAAAAGGCAAGATCACTGCCCTGGCCCTCTCTGGTGGAAGCCTTTTTAAGCACTACCTCGGTATCCACCACCGGATATCCCTTGATGAATCCTCCATCTAAGGCCTCCATGGCTCCCTTTTCAGCGGCAGCCGCATATTCCGGGGCAAGTATCTCCTGGGGAATGTCACAGGAAAATTTATTGCCGGTTCCCCTCTCAAGGGGTTTGAGCATCACCTCCAGCTCCGCAAAGTGGGCTCTGCCGGAAATTTCCCTCTCAAAAACACCCCGGCCCCCTGATGGAGCTTCCATGATTTCCCTATAGACAACCTGGGGTTTTCCTACATTGACGTTGGTGTTGAACTCCCTTGTCATCCTGCTGATGATGATCTCAAGATGGAGTTCCCCCATGCCGGAAAGAATTGTCTGGCCGGTATCCTCGTCAATCTTCACCTCAAGGGTGGGATCTTCAATGGTGAACTTTTTAAGAACATCCTCGAGTTTTTCCTGGTCGGAATGGCTTTTGGGTTCCACGGCAATGGAGATAACAGGTTTGTAGAACTCCATCCGCTCAAGAAGAAGTGGATGTTCCCGGCTGCACAGGGTTTCTCCGGTGGAGGAGTCTTTGAGGCCCACAATTCCCACAATGTCTCCGGCAGATGCCTCCTGTATTCTCTCCCGCTTGTTTGCGTGCATCTCAAGTATCCTGGAGAGTTTCTCCTTTTTGTCCAGGGATGAGTTGAACACATCCTCTCCGGCAGTCATCTTTCCGCTGTATATTCTCACAAAGGAGAGCTTTCTGCCTTCGATCATGGAGACCTTGAAAATAAGGGCGGCAAGGGGAGCTTTTTTCATGGGAAGGCACTCCATGATTTGGCCTGTAACGGGATGGATGCCTGCCATGGGAGGCACATCTCCGGGACTTGGCAGATAATCCTTTATGGCATCGAGAAGAGGCTGTATTCCCTTGTTTTTAAGGGCCGTGCCGCATAGAACCGGAACCGCCTTTCTCCCCACACAGGCACACCGCAGGGCCTTTACAATATCTGAAGCCGGAATCTCCTCCTCGGCAAGGTAGCGCTCCATTATGTCGTCATCCAGCTCTGCAATGGCCTCAATCATCTTTTCCCGGTACTCCCGGGCCTGGTCCGCCATGCCTGGCTCAATGTCTCCGGATACAGTGAACTCGGCCCCGAGGGTCTCGTCGTTCCAGGTTATCTGTTGCATGCCCAGGAGGTCTATCACTCCGGAAAAACTCTCTTCCCTTCCGGCCGGAAGCTGGATGACAATGGGATTTGCACCGAGCCTCTCCCGTATCATGGAGACTACATTGAAAAAGTCGGCACCGGTGCGATCCATCTTGTTGATGAAGGCAATGCGGGGAACCTTATATTTATCGGCCTGGCGCCACACGGTCTCGGACTGGGGCTCCACTCCCCCCACACCACAGAAAACAGCCACCGCACCATCAAGGACCCTCAGGGCACGCTCCACCTCAATGGTGAAATCAACATGACCCGGGGTGTCTATGATATGAATCCGGGCATTTTTCCACTGGCATGTGGTCACAGCCGAGGTTATGGTGATGCCCCGGTTTTGTTCATCTTCCATCCAGTCCATGGTGGCCTCTCCGTCATGGACCTCTCCGAGTTTATGGGATTTGCCTGTATAGTAGAGAATTCTTTCGGTTACAGTGGTCTTTCCGGCATCAATATGGGCCATGATGCCTATGTTTCTTATATTTGAAATTTTGGTTTTATTATCCATTTTGAAAACCTGTCCCTTGATAGGTTGATGTGAATCTGTGTCTCACATGGCACATGTAAAGAGATAATTGATATAAGAACGGTTGTAAGGTGTCAAGAAAATAAGCTTTTTTATATGAAAGTCCCCCGTTGTCAGCCATCACTATATAGCTTTCCAGATAATGAAATTGGCCAACGTACTGTAGGGGCAGTTCCTTGCGGCTGCCCTTAAAAAAGGATTTGATAAAATATTTTTGCGGCTGCCCTTAAAAAAGGATTTGATAAAATATTTTTGCGGCTGCCCTCAAAAAAGGATTTGATAAAATATTTTTGCGGCTGCCCTTAAGAATGGATTTGCTCAAAGATTATTCTGGAAGTCTATATAATCAGCCGTTTTTAAAATTTCAGTGTCGATTACATATTCGTCTTTACACATCCCGGGCAAATATGGAATATGGCATGGCTGAAATATGAGTTTTGTTTCTATAAACAGAAACAATGCCCTTGACAAAAACACCATGTAAATGTAATCAGAAGATCACAAACAATCACTCCTTAAACATTTTGGAAACTCTTTATGATTCTCAAAAGATACCCCGACAGGGACACATTCAAGACCCTTGCTGAAAAGGGCAACGTAATTCCGGTCTGTGCCGAGATACTTGCAGACACCGAGACACCTGTCTCCATTCTTCAAAAATTCAATGCTCCAGACAGGGCAGTGTTTCTCCTTGAGAGCGTGGAGGGTGGTGAACACTGGGCCCGTTACAGCTTTATGGGACTTTCGGCCAAAAGTCACGTAAAGGTATTTGCCCGTCATGTAACCATTGAAGAGAGTGGCTTTGAAAACATCATTGATCACAAGGGTGATCCCCTGGGGGTACTCAAGGAGATGGCCAGGGCCTATAAACCGGCGGACATCCCTTTTCTGCCCCGCTTCTGGAGTGGATTCACCGGATATATGACCTACGAGATGGTCTCGTTTTTCGAGGACATTCCCCTCTCCCTGCCCCAAGAGGTCCCCTATGCCCACTTTGTCATACCAGACTCCATGGTGATTTTCGACAACATGAATCACACCCTGACCTGCATGGCCATTGCCTATACCGGCCGGGAAGGTTCATCCCCGGGCATTGATGCGGCTGCCTGCTACCAGGATGCCCTGGGCCGGCTCAACGGCATGATTGAGACCATCGCAAGGCCCCTCTCCTCCAGAACTTACATGGGTGAAAATCCAAATTACATGGGCGATGCCGTAGTAGGCACGACCCGCCGGTCGCCCCTGCGTAATACCCCAAATTACATGGGCGATGCTCCATCCGAAAAATTCTCCCTCACCCCTGGAACAGAACCCGGGACATATATAAAAGGCGTGGAAAAGATAAAACAGCACATAGTTGCAGGGGATATTATCCAGGCGGTCTATTCCCAGCCCTTTTCATCAAAAGCTTCGGTGGATCCGGTGATGCTCTACAGGGCCCAGCGATATATAAACCCGTCACCCTACATGTTCTTCATGAATTTCGGCTCCATTGCCATTGCAGGCTCATCCCCTGAAACCATGGTGAGACTTGAAAACCGCACAGCAACCCTCCGGCCCATTGCAGGAACAAGACCCAGGGGAGAGACGGAACAGGAGGACAGACGGCTGGCTGATGAGCTTTTAAACGATGAAAAGGAGCGTGCCGAACATCTCATGCTTGTGGATCTTGGAAGAAATGATCTGAGCAGGGTATCCGAGGTGGGCACCGTGCAGGTGACGGACCTTATGTTTGTGGAGCGATACTCCCATGTAATGCATCTTGTGTCCAACATCACCGGAGAGATCAAAGAGGATATGGATGCCTGGGATCTTATCCGGGCCGCATTCCCGGCCGGAACCCTGTCCGGTGCCCCAAAAATAAGGGCCATGGAGATCATTTCCCATGTGGAGCAAACCCCCCGGGGCATCTATGGGGGGGCAGCCGGCTATATATCCTTTTCCGGCAACATGGATCTGGCCATAACAATCCGCACCGCAACCATTGAAGATGGAGTGATGAAAGTCCAGGCCGGGGCAGGCATTGTTGCCGACTCTGTACCGGAAATGGAGTACCAGGAGTGCATCAACAAGGCAAGAAGCGTTGAGAGGGCAATGAAGATGGCTCTTTTTAGAGATCAATCCCAGCCAGAGATGAATCAAGAAGGACAAAATTCACAAGAGGAACCCAGTGAGTCAAAAAAGATATCCAGGGAGCTAAAAGATGTATCCAGGGAGCTAAAAGATGTATCCATGGAGTCAAAAAAAATATCCAGGGAGCTAAAAGATGTATCCATGGAGTCAAAAAAAATATCTAAGGACTCGGAAGGGGGATTGTCATGCTGATAGTGTTCATTGACAACTACGACTCATTTACCTTCAACCTGGTCCACTATATAATGCAGTGCGGTGCTGATACAAAGGTTTTCAGGAACAACAGGATCACCATAGAGGGGATAAGGCGGCTCAAACCGGACGGCATTGTGATCTCACCGGGTCCAGGTCGTCCCGGGGATGCCGGAATCTCCCTGGAAACCGTGGGGGAATTTTCCGGTGACATACCCATCCTTGGGGTATGTCTCGGACACCAGACCATTGCCCAATACTTTGGCGGAGATATTGTCCAGGCCCAAAGGATAATGCATGGAAAGACCTCCCAGGTCACAGCAGACGGCCGTTTCATCTTCCAGGGCATCAAAAAGCCTTTTACAGCAATGCGGTACCACTCCCTGGCAGTGGCGGAAAACACCCTGCCCCCCTGCCTCACGGTTACGGCCAGGGCCGATGACGGCGAGATCATGGGATTGCGTCACATAGATCATCCCACCCACGGGGTTCAGTTTCATCCTGAATCCATAATGACTTCCGTAGGAAAAAGGATTATCAGAAATTTCATAAGAGAAATTGAAAATTGACCGTTGATAATTGAGAATGCTTCTCTTTCTTCATTACATTATCCATTGTCCATTATCCATTATCCATTGTCCATTATCCATTATCCATTGTCCATTGTCCATTATCCATTATCCATTGTCCATTATCCATTGTCCATTATCCATTGTCCATTATCCATTATCCATTCATAAGGAGTCTTGCAATGACATTTACAGACCATCTCAACATGATCATCAAAGGTCAGGATCTAACCATGGATCAGATGTCTGAAATGATCTCCCATATACTTTCGGGAAACGTAACAGATGCCCAGATTGGAGCTTTCATGGCTGCCCTTGCCGTCAAGGGCGAAACCTTTGAGGAGCTGGCAGGGGCAGCCCGGGCCATGCGTCGGAAAGCCGTCAGAATCCAGACCATCTCTAAAACCGTGGTGGATACCTGCGGAACAGGAGGCGACGCATCGGGCTCCTTCAATATCTCCACAACAACGGCATTTGTGGTGGCAGGATGCGGAGTTACCGTTGCCAAGCACGGCAACAGAAGTATATCAAGTAAATGCGGAAGTGCAGATGTGCTTGAGGTCCTTGGGGTCAACATCAATACAGACCCGGAGATAGTGGAGGAGGCAGTTAACGAGATCGGCATTGGATTTCTCTTTGCTCCCACATTCCACAGTGCCATGCGCCATGCTGCCAAGGCAAGAAGGGATGTGGGCATAAAGAGCATCTTCAACATGCTGGGTCCCCTTACAAACCCTGCTGCGGCACGATGTCAGCTTCTCGGGGTGTTTGCACCGGAGTTGACCGAGATGTTTGCCCGGGCCCTGAAACTTCTCGGTGCCCACAGGGCCTTTGTGGTCCATGGCCACGACGGCATGGATGAGATAACGGTATCGGCTCCCACAAGGGTTTCCGAGCTCAAGGACGGTCTCATCCGCTCCTATGACCTGGATCCCCTGGAGTTTTTTGACGGCTATGCCGATGCCCGAAGTCTCCGGGGAGGCGATGCCCAGATAAATGCAGCCATCACGACTTCCGTACTCAAGGGAGAGAGAGGCCCCAGGCGTGACATTGTCCTCATAAACAGTGCAGCGGCACTGGTTGCCGCCGATGCCGCAGATACCATTAAAGAGGGCATGGAAAAGGCTTCCGTCTCCATTGATTCCGGAAAAGCCATGGAAAAACTTGAAAAGCTTGCCACTTTCACACAGGAGAACGGGTAGATGTCTGTAAAAATATCTGGATTTTTGAGGGAAGTTGTCTCCCTGAAAAAAATGGACATTGCCAGGGCAAAGGAACTCTCTCCCCTGAAAAGTATAAGAGATGAAGCTGAAAAAGCGGTAAAGGACTCCATATTTCCCCCAGGCCGTTTCAATCTCCTTGAAGGGGATAAATTCCTGAAACTCTCCTTTCTCCGTGCCATGGAGGAGAGCTGCCGGGAAAGTGCAGGTATCATTGCCGAGATCAAAAAGGCTTCTCCATCCAAGGGAGATATAAAGCTTCACCTGGATCCCCGGGAGTATGCCCGGAACTATTCCAGGGCAGGAGCAGCAGCCATATCCGTTCTCACCGAATCCCATTTTTTCAAAGGTTCCCTGGGAGATTTGAAGGCCGTAAGGGATGCCTCGGAACTGCCGATCCTTAGAAAGGATTTTACCATATCATCCTACCAGATATATGAGTCCAGGACGGTAGGGGCCAATGCAGTTCTTCTTATCACATCCATTCTTGAAAGGGAGCAGTTGAGGGATTACGTGAAACTGGCCCGGGAACTTCAGATGGAGCCCCTTGTGGAGATACACTCGGAATGGGATATAGAAAAGGCCCTTTTTGCAGATGCCAGGGTGATCGGCATCAATAATCGAAATCTGGAAACACTTGAAACAGATAAAACCGTTGCCAAAAGGGTCGTACCCTTTTTCACCGACGGCATAATTCCGGTGGAAGCCAGCGGCATATCCTCCCCTGGGGAGATAAAAAAAGGCATGGAGTCCGGAATATTCAACTTTCTTGTGGGAGAGAGTATTGTAAGAGCCCAAAACACCCGGGAGTTTGTCAAAAGCCTTGTCCATGCAGGGAGGGACGAAGATGAGAGCCTTGTAAATGCAGGGAGGAACGAAGATGAGAGCCTTGTCCATGCAGGGAGGAACGAAGATGAGAGACTTGCCGATGCAGGGAGGGACGGAGATGAGAGACTTGCCGATGCAGGGAAAGACAGTGATGAAAGACTTGGATCCATGGGGGAATTTTTCAGAAAAAAGGGTACCATTGCCGTGAAAATATGCGGTCTGACCAGCCCGGAGGAGGCCCTTCTATGTGCCCGGGCCGGGGCAGATGCCATAGGTCTTGTGTTTTATCCCCCAAGCCCCCGCAACGTCTCCGTGGACCTGGCCCGGGAGATATCCATGGCTCTTCCCCAGGAGACTGTGGCCATCGGGGTTTTTGTGGATGAATCCTTTGAATTTATCATGGAGAGGGTTGAAAAATGCGGCCTTGGAGGGGTACAGCTCCATGGAAACGAGTCCCCGGAACTTGTACGCAGGCTGAAGAAGAAGGGCTTGGCGGTCATCAAGGCCCTCTTTGGGGTAAAAGAGCCCGGTTTCCATAAGGCACATCTTTATGACGATGCCCATGCAATACTTGTGGAATATGGCCGGGGAAAACTTCCCGGGGGAAACGCGGAATCATGGAACTGGGGGGCTTCAAAGGAGCTGTCCTGCATCAATAAAAACCGGAAAATCATTGTGGCAGGGGGGATAACGCCTGAAAACGCCCTGGAGGTAATTGAAACGGCAAGACCCTGGGCAATGGATATAAGTTCCGGGGTGGAATGTGCCCCCGGAAAAAAGGATATGAAAAAAGTGACCGCCCTCTTTAAAGCAATATTCAAAGTTTTTTAACGTCCAATGAGTGGGAAAAGACTTGAAGGGCAAGCAATTTTTCTCTCCCTCTGTCCCAACTTCCTGGACTCCATGATTCTGATCTTCATCTATATGATCCCCCATGGGCTCTATCTTGCCCCGGGAACAGTGCTTCATGGTGTGATAAATCTCCTGGAATGGAGGCTCTGTTTTTCCCCGGGAGACTTTTACGGTGTTATCCATGTCCGGCATCTGCAAGTCAATAATTCCAAGGTCAAAACCTCTTGCGATTTGCCAAGAAGCATTAACTGACGTACTCAACAACATTAAAAAAGATGAGGATACAAAAAATGGAAAAAACAGTTTCCGCTATAAAAGCCAGGCAGAACTTAGGGGAAATAATGAATGAGGTCTCTTTACGGGGGGACGATTATGTAATCGAGCGTTCGGGTAAACCGATGGTTGCCATTATTTCCATGAGTAAATATGAGGTTCTCAAGAATAACCGAAACAAATTAAAAAAAAGCGTCGGACGATTTCATGATTTAATGGCAGATTCCGACCCTGAAGAAATGGAAGCATTGGTGATGGAGGCAGTACAAGAAACACGGAAATTGGAAGGTGGAAATAAAAAGAAATAAAAACTATGTTCTATCGAGTCGTTATTGATACCAATATTCTTATCAGTTCAATCATCAGTCCCAACGGAAGACCCGCAATACTGAACTTCATATCATTGAAGATGACCCCAGTGATGATATGTTTTTGGTGTGTGCCAAGGAAGGAGAAGCAGATATCATTATTTCTGGTGACAAGCACCTGTTGAACTTGAACATATTTGAAGATATCCCGATCATAACCGCCGCAGAGTTTTTTGATGATTATTTGGGATGATACTCACTTCACAATGGGTATCAACACCAACCTTCGAGCATCTGATTTACTCAGAGCGTGGCAAGAAAACCACGCAATCACGCTAATGTTGCGTGGATGAATTGCCACATTCGTGAGCGATAGCGAATGAGCGAACCACTCACCCCTGAGATTCAATATATTTCCTTATAGCTTGTCCTTCATAACCTGTTGCAAGGTTTCAAAATTTTCCATCAACTCGGGCATCATTTCACGTACCCGATGAAGATTGCCCTCTTTTGCCTGGTTTTCCATCTCCAGGGCTGTAAGGTAGAGTACCCGGGCACTGACATTGGAGGCCATTCCCTTGACGGAATGGGCCTGCATACAGGCGGCCGGAACATCTTCCGTATCTAAGGCATCCTGCAGCTTCTTGATATGCTGGGGGAGGGTCTCCAGGAAGATGCCGATCAATTTTATGAACAGATCCTCATTGCCCATGATTCTCTCCATGAATGAGCCGGAATCAAAAACAGCAGATTGATCGGCATCTGTGTTATTTTGGGCCGTATCCGGTGCTGTCGTTGGTTTGTTTCCCGGCAGCCACTTCTCCAGGGCATGAACCAGTTTGCAGGGCTCCACCGGCTTGGAAATATAATCGTCCATGCCTGCATCAAAGCAGCGTTGTCGATCCTCAATCATGGCTCCGGCGGTCATGGCTATAACAGGTACTCTTGGGTGGTACTCTGTTTCCCGGAACTTCCCAATGGACATATCTGCCCCAATGAACTTCCCAATGGATACATCTGCCCCAATGGACATATCAATTTTTCTCTCCCTCTGTCCCAACTTCCTGGACTCCATGATTCTGATCTTCCGGGTGGCCTCCAGCCCATCCATCTCCGGCATCATCACATCCATGAAGATGAGATCATAGGGGAAGAGTTCCATGGCCTGGATGGCCTCCTTTCCGTTGGCTGCCACATCCACAGCCAGACCCATCTTCTTGAGGATTCCCTGGGCCACCTGCTGATTGGTTATATTGTCCTCCACAACAAGAATCCGGCCGGAAAAACGGCACCGGGAGAGCCAGGCACGTTTATTTTCCCGGGCCATGTGACGGGTGATGATGGGGGGCCGGGAGGAACCCTGGATGTTGTGATCCATATCATCTATATGATCCCCCATGGGCTCTATCTTGCTCCGGGAACAGTACTTCATGGTGTGATAAATCTCCTGGAATGGAGAATCTGTTCTCCCCCGGGAAACTTGTACGGTGTTATCCATTTCCTGGAATGGATAACCTGCCCGCCCCCGGGCAATTACCAGGGCCAGTGTGTCGTAAAGCTCGGACTGGCGCACCGGTTTATTGAGATAAGCTGCAAACCCAAGTTTTGCACACATCCCGGCATCCCCAGGTCTCCCAAGGGAGGTGAGCATCACCAATGGGATACTCTTAAAACGGGAATCTGCCTTGATCCTTTTTCCAAGTTCGCCGCCATCCATGTCCGGCATCTGAAAGTCAAGAATTCCAAGGTTAAAACCTCTCCCCGGGCCATGGCTTGATTCCAGAATTTCCAGGGCCCTGTGTCCGCAATGGGCAGTCTCCGTCTCCATGCCCCAGGCCGTTAGCTGTCTTGCCAGGATTTCCAGGCCCATGGCATTGTCATCCACCACCAGCACCTTGAGTCCCTTGAGGCTGTCTATAATGGGCACGGGAGCATCTTCTTCCGCTCTTTCCTGAACCGCGAACATGGCCGTGAACCAGAATGTGGAGCCCTGGCCCTCAACGCTTTTCACTCCGGCAGTGCCCCCCATCATTTCGGCAAGCTGTTTCGATATGGCAAGACCCAGCCCGGTTCCTCCGAATTTTCGGGTAATTGAAGCATCGGCCTGGCTGAACTTGTCAAAAAGAAGATTAATTTTATCTTCCGGAATGCCGATGCCTGTGTCCTGTACAGTGAAGCGAAGGAGTACGCCCCCTGGCTCTCTCCCTTCCAGGGAAACCTTCACCACGACCTCTCCATGTTCTGTGAACTTCACCGCGTTTCCCGCGAGGTTGGTCAATATCTGACGCAGTCGCCCAGGATCCCCCCGCAGAATATGGGGTACATCCGGATATATGAAGGGGATGAACTCAAGACCCTTTTCATGGGCCCTCAGGGCCATGGTGTCGGAAAATTCCTCCATAAGACTTTGAAGGTCAAAATCCAGTGTCTCCATATCCAACTTTCCGGCCTCGATCTTGGAAAAGTCCAGGATGTCGTTGATAAGGCCCAGAAGAGAGATGCCGCTGGACTCGATGGCTTCGGCATAACGGAGCTGTTCATCGGTCAATCTGGTATCCATCAGCAGCCCGGTCATGCCGATTACACCGTTCAAGGGTGTTCGGATTTCATGGCTCATATTGGCCAGGAACTCGGATTTGGCACGCACAGCAGATCTGGCTTTGACCAGGGCATTGTCCAGCACAAGGTTTTTCATCTCCATCTCATCAATGAGGTTGGCCATATTCTCCTCGGCCCGCCTTTGTTCTGTGATGTCTGTATTGGAACCGGCCATGCGCCTGGGTGTACCTGTCCTGTCCCGGATAATCTCTCCCCTGGAAAGAATCCACCGGTAGGAGCCGTTTTTGTGACGCATGCGGAACTCCAGGGCAGACAGTTTATGTATGCCCTGGAGATTTTGTTGGAGGGTATCAATGACCATATCCTTGTCTTCGGGGTGCAGCCGTTCCTCAAAGGTTTTGTATTCATTGGTCAGTTCATGATCCGCATACCCGAGCTGCTCCTTCCACCTGGGTGAAAGATAGAGGGTGTTTTTACAGATATCCCAGTCATAGATTCCGTCATTGGAGCCCCGGATGGCAAGATCAAATCTCTCACGGCCGGCCCTAAGCTCCTCCTCAATTCTCCTGCGCTGTTTTATGTTGGTAAGCATTACTGCAAAAACCGAAAGGACATTTTTCTCTATGGCTGTGTAGCTGTTATACTCCCGGACCGAATCAAATCCGCAGAAGCCTAGACATCTGCCTCCATGCATCATGGGGACGGCAATCATGCTTTTGACACCCTGGGCTTCCAGTATCCTGCGTTGTTCACTGTGGGCTGGAAGGGCAGTAACATCAGGGATGTGAATGGTTTCACCCCTCTGATGGGGTTCAAACCAATCTGCCCTGGAATCCAGGGAGTCGGCCTGCAATCCGTCAATCAATGATTCAAGGCCCTCATCATACCACTCATGGGTGTTTACGGCGATTTGACGATCCATGTCATAATCAAATACATAGACGCGATCCGCATTGACCAGTTTACCCATTTTGCCCATGGCCCTTGTAATGGCCGAATCCACCTCATCTATGGGCAGATTGATGAAATCCACCGCCAATTTTATAATGGCCAGAGTTTTGTTCATGAGGAGGGAATCTGTGCATTTCAAAACATCGGACATGGTTTCTCCTTTTTACAGTATGAGCAGGATTTTTATCCTGGTAAATCCCTTCAATCCTAAGTATTCTGATTGTTACTAAATAAGGTAAACCTATCAGGATTCAAAGATAAAATCCAGTAAAGGTTTCTTGCTTGTAATTTATTTTTCTGGTTGTCATCTCTCCCTTTATTATTATAGTATAGTTTTCCAGATAATGAAATTGGCAACCGTGTTAAAATAATCCCTGGATGCAGGCAATCAACTGCCATGCCCAAAAGGCTCTATCCTGAATATTCTATACTCTGAATATTTTATATGAAAGTCCCCATATTTTAAGGGGCGTATGCAATACTCCCCTACTTTCATGCTTCGATTGTGGCGGGTTCACCGCCATGGCCGTTTTAAAAAAAAGGAGTGTGTCATGAAATGCCCGGGAAAGGATACAAAGTTCTGGAAACAAAATGCAATCTTTGAGGCCAGGTGTCCTGAATGCTTTTTTTCCATTGAGTTCTTTAAGGATGACAAGTCAAGACAATGTGCTGTGTGCGGTGTAAGGATTGCAAATCCTGACATGAAAACTGCCTCTTCATCGTTTTGCACATATGGACAGGAGTGCATTGGACAGGATTGTGTTAATTTTTTTACATGTCCCAGTGCTTTACCTAAGGCAAAGACTGGGTTTTGTTGATATTTAAGACTGGATAAAAAGATACTGATTATGA
>JADGBO010000329.1 GCA_015231465.1 Desulfamplus sp. | reverse complement strand
CACATCCAAGCCACAACAAACAGGGTGAACAATTTGGATAAGTGTGTTATCTAATTTCTGGGTCATGTCTATCTCCTTAAAGTTTTAATCGTTAATATAAAATTAAAGATAATTATGACCATTTCTCCAAATTTGCAAGTGTTTCATGTTTTGTTGTGCCCGATAGGGCATGGGGGTTATTAGCTGTATAAGCTGAAACTGTCTTTTTTAACTGAATATGATATTCACTAATCATGGTCGGAGTTATTTGGCTGACAGTCATTCCATTCCATTGCTTGGCCCATCTTCGTGCCATATACAAACTATCTTCAAAGTGTTTTGTGGATCTATACGCTTGAATATAGTCAAGACGTCGATTCAATAGCGTCAAGAAGTCCATGTCTGTTTCTACTGGCTCCATTTCCATTGCTATTGCCGTCTGTTAAGTCTCACGCTAAACGGACTTGATGAGGGGTGAAATTCTCAAAATATATTGACCAATTTGAAAAAAAATCAGATTAAATGGGCCTTTATCTGGCCTTTTTTTATGCAAAAAAATAGGCGGAGAGAGTAACCGCTCTCATCCGCCTGAAAAAAGGGGGCGTTAAGCCCTCAAAAAAGACGGATTCATGATACTATTTATTAATGTCGTACTCAAGGAAATTTTTGAACAAGGACGTAATTTTTCATGGGCAAAACCGGAAAAATGCCCCGGATGTGGCCGTTGGAAAATTTGGGGGCATGGATTTGTCCAGGCCCTATTTGATGGATTTTCGAGAACCCTCTGGTTAAAACGTTATCGCTGTCCAGATTGTAAATGTGTCATCACAATGAGACCGACAAGTCATTTTAGCCGGTTTCAATCCTCCCGTGAAACCATCCGTTCTGCCCTGGAACACCGACTGAACCATGGGAAATGGCCACCGAACATGACACCAGCACGGATGCGCCACTGGCTGAGGAACCTGAAGCTTCAGGTGAAGGCCCATTTGACGGATGTGTGGAAATCCGGATTGTTGGCTGGCTTTGATCAGCTGGCTGATATGGGACGTATTCCGGTCAGTAGTTCAATTTAATCTGCAATGAAATCAGGTTGATAGTCACCCAACCAAAGGCTTCCTTTGAAATAAATTCATAAGGGGTATACGCAGGAAAACATCATCAATTCGGCGGTAAACTCACCACCGGATTCAACCTGCAACCTGAAAATTTAAAAGTTCAAAGGAGTTTTATGAAAGAGCAGCAGAAACTTGATGTGGCGATCTTCCGATTTGGTATCATTCAGGACTTTGTAAACAGCCCCAACCTGATTCACGGCGAACGGGAAAAGCTGATGCGGGAGAAGTGCGCCCGCAAGTGGGAGATCCCCCATTCTGACAGAACCAGTATCGGCCGAAGCACTATTCAACGATGGGTCCAGCTGTATGAAGATAGCGGGTGTCGCCTTGAATCTCTCTATCCGAAAGAGAGAAATGACAAGGGATCGTTTCGAGTGCTGGATAGCGACAGCAGCCAGATCCTGAAACAGCTGAGGAAAGAGATGCCGGACAGGACGGTGCCATTTATCCTCAAAAGCATGGAAGAAGATGAGAATAGTCCTGCAAGTGTCTCTTCGGCAACGGTGTATCGATTTTTCAATCAGCACAATCTGATGCGCCCGAGCAAGGGGCAGGAAGATCGCCGGAAATTTGAAGCCGAACATCCCAACGAGATGTGGCAGAGCGATGTCATGCACGGCCCCCATGTGGAAATGATGGATGGGAAACAGCGAAAAAGCTACCTGATCGCCTTTATGGATGACCATTCCAGACTGATTCCCCATGGCGGGTTTTATAAATCCGAAACGACCCTGTCGTTTATGGATGCCTTTGAACAGGCCCTGTTAAAGCGCGGTATGCCCCGCAAGCTGTATGTGGATAACGGAAGTGCCTTCCGCTCCAGGCGGCTGATGCACACGAGTGCATCCCTTGGAATTGCCCTGTGTCACGCCAGGCCTTACCAACCCCAGGGGAAAGGGAAAATTGAACGGTTCTTCAAAACTGTCCGGTCACAGTTTCTGCCGGGATTTACCGGCACTACGCTGGATGAGCTCAATGATGCCTTTGAGGAGTGGCTCTATAAAGAGTACAATGACCGTATCCACTCCGTAACAGGGCAGACCCCCCTGGATCGGTTTGTGGCCGGGATAGAGTGTCTTCGTCCCTCTCCGGAGGATCTGAAGGATCATTTCAGGAAAAAGGTCCGGCGACGGGTCAACAAGGATCGAACCATCATCCTGGATAAGCATTTGTTTGAAGGCCCGGTCTCCCTTATCGGAAAACAGGTGGATCTACTGTACCATGATAACGAGTATGATCGGGTGGAACTTAAATATGAAAAGCGCTCCTACGGCTTTCTCAAAGAAGTGGATCCCCATGTCAACTACCGGGTCAAACGGGACAAAAATAATGATCCGGTGATTATCAGCGACGCCACAACGCCTCTGAGCGGTCAGATGTGGGGGGCGGGCTTATGAACAAGATACATCGTATTTTTTTCGAGCTTCAACGGGAGCCTTTGTGGCCGACATCCCCCACAAGGATATCCTGGTCACGGCGAGCATCAAAGGGGTTGAAGAGCGTATCCGCTATGCCGTGGAACTGGGAGCTGTTGCCCTGGTCACAGGGGAGATCGGCAGCGGCAAATCCACGGCCCTGCGATATGTGGCAGGCACCCTTCACCCTTCGGAGTACCGGATCATCCATGTGACCGCCTCGGCCGGCTCCATCCTGGAGCTCTACCGACATATTCTGGGAGAACTTGATCTGGAGCCTGCAGGCAGTTCACGGGCCAGGATGACCCGCCAGATCAAGCAACAAATCAGGGATGCCGTTGTCGGCAAAAAGATGAAAGTCGTCCTGATCATTGATGAAGCCTCCCTGCTTCGCCTGGATGTTTTTTCAGAGCTGCATACCCTGACCCAGTTTGAGAACGACTCAAAACCCTTTCTGCCCATGGTGCTTGCCGGTCAGGGCAACCTGGTGGACAACCTGACCTATCGCTACTCGTTGCCCCTCTCATCACGGGTGGTGGCCAGATGCCATCTTCAGGGAGTCGATCAGCAGGGGATGGAGAGCTATCTTTCCCATCATCTGGCCATTGCCGGCGTCCACAACTCCCCCTTTGAACCGGCAGCAGTCACCGCCATCCATCAGGGATCCGGCGGTCTCTTCAGAAAAGCCAACCATCTGGCAAGGGGCTCCCTCATTGTGGCAGCTCAGAAAAAATCCACCCTGGTGTCGGCGGATCATGTT
>JADGBO010000328.1 GCA_015231465.1 Desulfamplus sp. | reverse complement strand
CGCTTCAGTTAAGCCCCGGGTTGACGGTCCGGGCAAGGATGGTTGGCGACCATCCCGAATCTGAAACTAACGGAAACAACCTCGATTTGTGCGTGCTTTCATCAGCCTGAAGGAAACAAAAGATCCAAAGCTTTTGGCGAAGCTTTGGAGCAAACTGGATTCATTTCCTTACCTGTTCTTCCAATTTTTTAAACCGTTTGAACGCCCTCCTTTTTTCCGTTAGTCGGTCCGCGAGATTTTTTTGAATCGCAGTGGATCGACGTTAAAAAGTTATTCAACTTGTGTCTCACGGCGGACACTTTTCCTGTTTTTTTTGCAGATTAACAGGCAAAATCCGTGACCCTCCCCTTCTAATTTGGGATCTTCGTGCGTTACCGCGCGATATTTTCCTTTCACACTCCTGCCTCAAGATGTCTTTGCCGTTTCATCTTTTGGCAGAAAGGCCGGGCAAGAGCCTCTGAAAAAGGACGGCCCCTTTCTTTTTCGCCGCGAACAACGTATTGCGCGCGGCTTTGAATCATGCGTTACCACATGAAATTTCCTTGGCACTTACTGAGACGACTTAATTATTAAGAAGCCTAACGACGAGCACGTTTGACGCAAGGAAGGCTCGTTATACCCAATTTACCCATGCGTGAATGCGTCATCGGTCACGAACGACGATCACAGCATACTGCAAGCCGATTTTTGAGAAAAAACGGCAAAAACAAGAACCTTGCTCATATTTCATAAGGAGTCCGAAAGTCAAGGAATTTTTAAATTTCCTTTCCACTTCATTATATACTCGCAAACCTACTGAAAATTAAAATAAATATTGATGTTGAGGTATGAAACACCCCACCCGTCGGGCTCCCCCCTTCATCGGTTCTATTTTTTTTGTTTTTTTGCAGGCCCCGAAGCCTTACGAGCCCGTGTTCTGGGATATGTTTCCGATGATCGATATTGAGAGATCCTTTTTTTCAAGGATACGGGGAGAGGTCTGTTTCCGAAGATCGGCCCCTCCACCTTTCAGCCGTGTCAGGGATATGAAGCAAGGATGAGGCTATCTATCTTTCACGCAGTTGCCGCGAATTCCTCGACTAATCCCCGTTTATACCTGTCGAGCATCGTGGTTTCCCCGGCTTTTTTTTGGAGCCGGTATCTTTTCTTTTCGTAATCGCCGGCAGCTTCGATATTTTGTTCTGCCAGTCGCGAAAGTTCGGCGTCCTGTTCGGGCGTGAGGGCGGCAAGGAGGACGTTTTGTCGTGCGACCGTATCTTTGAGCTGTTGAGTCTCCGCTTCGGCTCCCTTCTCAAGCTGATCGGCCTCTCGTCTGAGTTCCGTAATTCTGGCCTCTCGCTCCTGTTCGGCGGTGCGCTCGGCCGTCGTCTTCGCGCCGTATCCCTTCGAAAAGCATGTGGCGAGATAGGCGGCCACATCCTTGACATTGCCCTTCTGAATTTGGGCGTCAACGTAACCTACGATCTCCTGAGTCTCCTCGATACCCCGTTTCTTGAGCGCCATCTTTGCGGATTCCCTTGCTGAAGGGGGGATTTTGTCGAGAACGGCTTGTTCGGCAGAGGGCACCGGCTGTCGCCGATTGGATGCTTTTTTGGCGTTTGCGGGAACGGAAACGCCGACGGGGATCTTCTTGAAATGGATCACACGTTCCTGGCCTTTACCGGTGATCGTGTGGTTCACGGTGAAAAGATCGTCAGGGTGAATTCCCATTCTTTCGATGGTGTCTTTTTGTTTTGAAAGCCGGTTGATTTCGTTGATTGCCGGCTTGACGGCCACAAGGACATCACTGGCGTACATGACCTGTTTTTCACCCTCTTTGGTCGTGACGGTTCGGCCGGAAAGCGTCAGCTTGATTCCGAGTTTCACAAGACCTATGGACCATTCGTCGCGGCCCTTGAAGGTTTTACACAGAATCTCGAATAGACGGCGAGATAGTGACCGCTTTAGAGCTTTATAATACTCGAAATTTACGTATTTAAAAAAGTTTGATTCCTTGATTTTCAAAAGCCAATTTTCGTTGAATTTGGTCGTAATCAGTTTTGTGAACTTATCGATTTTATAATCATCTAAAATCCCGAAACCGATTGTTGAGTATTCTTTCCCATCGTAAAATGTTCCATGGAATTCAATAGAAACGTTTTTCCAGCGCTTGAGGCTATCTTCTAAACGTTTATAATATATGTTATTCGGAGACATACCGCATTTTTTGAGGACTTCATATCGGCTGAGGGAGAGTGTGTTTGCATACCCGGCCTTTTGGGATTTCATCAACAAAAATAATAAAATCATTATGTCAACTTTATCTGGCGGGAAGTATCCGCTTCGGTATTCATACCCTTCGATGTCGGTCCATACAAAACCGATACCGTCAGATCGGATATTTTGAAACCAAATTGGTTTATCCAGAAAATTAATATCCTGTTTGATCAAGTCGTTCATATTCGGTCCTTATCATGTGTCTTTTTTTTATATTTATAATATCCTTTTGAATCAGTCAAATGGTTATATAAAAAAAGCGATATTTCACAATAGGTAACTATCGCCTATGGGATGGAGAAGTATCGCCTATGGGATGGAGAAGTATCGCCTATGGGATGGAGAAGTATCGCCTATGGGATGGAGGGCTTTTTTTGAAACACTTGCTATGACTGACCTCAAGCCCCCTAAAAAAAATCGGAAAGTATTTAGAAAGTCTTTGAAAGTACAACGACTGCGAGACATCTTTTTTCAAAATTTCAAACACCGATTTAAAAACAGGTTGTCCGCCCCGGATACACCCAAAAGCCCTCTCCGGAAATCCGGGATCAAGGCTTTCAGATCAGTCAGACTTTCATGTGCAGGAATCCTTTAAGAGGATGGATATTGAAGGGTATCGTCCCCCTTCGGCTTTCGTCCCTTCTCAAACCGACGCTCATTGGATACGAACCGACGATCCTCTCCGGAAATCCGGGAGCAAGGCTTTCGGATCAGTCAGGTGTTCGTGTGCAGGAATCCTTTAAGAGGATTGGTATTGAAGGGTATCGTCCCCCTTCGGCTTTCGTCCCTTCTCAAACCGACGCTCATTGGATACGAACCGACGATCCTCTCCGGAAATCCGGGAGCAAGGCTTTCGGATCAGTCAGGTGTTCGTGTGCAGGAATCCTTTAAGAGGATTGGTATTGAAGGGTATCGTCCCCCTTCGGCTTTCGTCCCTTCTCAAACCGTCGCCCACTGGATACTAACCGACGATCCTCTCCGGAAATCCGGGATCAAGGCTTTCCGGTCAGTCAGGTGTTCGTGTGCA
>JADGBO010000327.1 GCA_015231465.1 Desulfamplus sp. | reverse complement strand
GGTAAAAAAACTATAGTTTTCCAAATAATTTGCTTTTAATTAAACCTCAGGCTCTGCCTGAGCGACCCGAATAGTTCGGACAGTTCCAGCGAGATTGACAAGTGTGATATAGGTAATTCTTCAGGAAAGTCCCCAAGGGTGAAAGGAATGACCTATGAAAAATTGGCAATCATTATCCCACGTAAAATGGGACTGCAAATACCATATTGTATTTGTGACAAAATATAGACATAAAACGATATACGGGAAACTTCGTAGACGTATTGGGTCAATTATCAGACAACTATGGAATGAGTCTTAAATAACTTACCCATTTCGGAATAGTCCACTGTTGATAGGCGTGTATTCCCGCTTTGTAAATGGGAACTTTATTTCGTGCTCATTCCTAAAAATAAAAAATTCAATCAGGAGTATGCAAAGAGGAAAAAGGACGGCATTTTCTTTGGATAGAGATGCACATAAAAAAGAGAGGATTGATAAAATAAGAAACTTCAGATTTTTATTCTGCCAATTATTCAGATTTTGATGGTCTCGTAAAAAGTCCTGAAGCGGCATTTTTTAGCACTGCTCCAAAGAATTAGGATGGAGGAATCATCATCATAATGAACGCCTCCATGCTTAGAATCCTGCTTTCATAACGGTACAAAATTTCTTTTGTAGAGTATTTAGGGTTACTTGAAACTTTTTTAACAAATATTTTAGATAGCCTAACTTCTTGGAGCAGTGCCCAAAAAACGAGAATTTTTCTCACGTTTTTGAGGAACAAAGCATACTATTGCAAAAGCCTCATCAATCCATATCCATCCCTTGAAAATTCCTTTGCCGCATGATTTTCAAAAAAATCATTTAAAACTACTCTGTCGTGGAGGGGATATTTGCTCACCCAGTAGTTGAAAAGCGAGTAGTTCACCATCAAATGGGTGAACCCCTCAGCCCTGAGACTCTCTGCCACATCTCTTCCGGAAACAGCAGCCTCTGCCGCATTTTGGAGTTTTTCAATGCTGAAACGGATCTCTCTGTCCGAATAGTATCCCCGATTGCCAAGGTAAAGTCCAAAGATTTTTGAATCCTTGGAAAGATTCTGGTTTGCATACTGAAATGATGCATATTCAGGCCGATAAGCCTGGATATATTCATCCCGTGTCACCTTGCCGGTAATGTATGCCATGGGCTGATCCCGCTTGAATCTGTCTGCAATGTACCAGCCATTCATGCCCAGCATGAAAAGGATAACCATCCCGACAATAAAATTTTTAATGTTTATCGATACGCCTGGCAGTCTCTCCCTGAGCATGATCCCAAGATTGTGGAGACCAAACATGGAAAGTACCACCAAAGGGGGGATGATGGGAGAAAAATAACGGATTCTGATACCGGTGTTCACGCAGGCATACAAGAGGAACAGGAGGGAAAAGAACAGCAGTATCAACTTTTCCCTCTTCTCCTCCTGACGTCTGGAGAAGGCAGAACCCATGAATGCAAACATTGGAAGCAGAAGGAGAAAGGGGTGCAGTCTGCCGTCAAAATATTTCGGGTCGTCATCCTGACCCTGGAAAAACACCCTAAGGGGAATCAGGGCTATTTCCAGCCACGATTCATTATAGATGTGCCGCCGGGTTTCAATGTTGGACATGCCGGTATAGGTTGAAACCACGGTTTGAGAATGGGTTGGGGTTTCCGAAGATGCTGTCTGTTCCAGAGAACCTGGCATTTCCGAACTGTCTGGATTGTCCAAAGGAGTTGAAGATTCCAAAGGGGCAGCCAGGGGTTCGGGAACTGGATTTTGTTTGGGATTGAACACAGAGTTGTATAGTGGATAGATGGGATTTCCTGTCCAGAGGGTGTTTCGTATCATCCAGGGAGAAAAGGCCATCAGGGCCGCAGAAACAAAGATAATTCCAAAACACAATGCCCTTATGGCATGCCGTTTTTCCCCGGCATGGTATCGGGAATGGATAAAGGGCACAAACAGACCCAGCAGAAAAAGACCGATGAGTCCATTATACTTGGTTCCCAGAGCCAGACCACAGAAGATGCCGCTTACCACGAGATACCTTGCCTTGAATCCCGATTCAATCCATCGGAAGATATACATGATTGATGCAAACATAAAGCATATGAGACCAAGATCCACATAAACCGTGGAAGAGAGCCGCACAATCACCGGCATGGTGAGAAAGAAAAGTGCCCCGAGCAGGGCCAGGGTACGGCCCATGCGTCTGTTTATATAATGAAAAATCATTGCGGCCGTGGCAAGGGCAAAGGCAAAATGGATAAATTTGGGGATAATGTCGTTACCGAGATAGAGGGGGATCATGTAGAGCAGGTCAAGATTCATGGGATAATATGAAAAGCTCAGGTGGGGAATCTCGTAAATGCCCCCGTTTTGAAGGTAGAGCCTGGGCACGTACAGATGGTGGGTCAAGGCATCCCGATCCACCGGCGGCACCGATGCAAGAAGGGATATGACCAGGGCAACGCCGGATATCAGCACTGTAAGGAGGATGTCGGCCGCTCTCCAGGGCGAGCCGTGAGGCTGGTCAAGGAGAGACGAAGTCCCGGGGCCGGGGGATATATCATGGTGTGTCATGGGAGTATCTTCCAGAGGGGTATGGGGTTCAGGGGGTATGGGGTTTGGTTCCATATTCACTCAAATTCCCGGGTTGCGTATTTACTCAAATTCCCGGTAAAGCATGCAAAATAGAGGTTTTGAGTTTACAGCTCTCTTCCCAGGGGCTTTATGTAGGTATAGCCGGACCAGTAACCCACCGGATGATTTTCAAAGGACATCCCAATCCGGTAATCCTCGGGGCATCTCTCCGAATAGTCCGAGACCATAATCCTGATATTGTGAACATCACTGGTATCAATTTCCCATACGTTATTGTTGGTCAGGGCCTTGGGAATGTATTTTCCGGCTATGAGATTGGCTTTGGTGGCGGTCTGATTGGAAGGAACACCAAAATAGGCGGCCAGCCCCGCTATAACAGTATGGGAATCCCTTTCCGCACTTGAACAGTAGGCCTTGTTTCTGTATCCGATGAAGTTCACTGTGGCAATGGCGGATAAAATACCCACAATGGCAATTACAATCATGAGTTCTATCAGGGTCATGCCTGCCTGACCTTTAATGGTCAATGCCCTGATGGAAAACAGGATGGAAAATCGGCCGGGAAATGGGCGGTTGACAATTTTCGGCATGGGGATGTTTCCTTTCTAAAACTATAGTGGATTCAAGGAGAAAAAAGGAAGTCTAAACAGAAAAAGGGAGATATCAAAAAATACCTCCCTTTTTTTCCAAGGC